>JBJTCH010000125.1:0-18252 GCA_046091745.1 Opitutaceae bacterium | reverse complement strand
CCCCGCAGCCCCGACCCCGCGCGGGCCCGGGGGGCCCTTCATTTTCCCCCCGCGGCGGCGCGGAGCGTCGCGACCGGCGGCGGCCCGTCCGCGGCGCGACCCTGATTCAACCCCTTCTCTTCGGGGCCGTCATTCCGCCCTGAGTCTCTTGAGGGTCTTGGCGGCCATCTTCGGGAGTTGGCCGCCAAAAGGCGCACGATGCGCAAAGAGAAGCTGCGAGCCGACATCCGTGAGGCGGACGTTTTCACCGCGGTAGGTGAGGATTTGGTCGGGTGAGTGGTGAAGAACCCGGGAGGCTTCGCCTTGTTCCGTGGCTTCCGTGTGTTCCGTGGGCCCCACTGATCTCAGCGCAATTCGATCGGATTCGCGTAGATCCACGGCGTCCATTCGCCGCCGATGGAAAGCTCGACCTCGACGCGGTACTTGCCCGGGCCAGTCGCGATCCACTCCGCCGAGCGGCCTTCCTGGCGTGCGATCACGGTGCCGTCCTTCACCAGCGTGAAGCGACCGGGATTCGGCGCCAGCGCGCGCAGCCGCGTGCCCGCGGCGAACGGCTGAGATTCGCCCATCACGGCGCGTCCCGCCGTGCTCTCCACCCACCAGCGAAAACCCGAGCTGTCGGCGATCAGGTCGAACGCGACGAAAACCCGCGCCTCGCGCAAGGCCTCCATCACGGCCGGTTCGGTGAGTTCGCGGGCGAGCACGTGCGTGTTCACGAAGCGTGCGGAGCGCTCGTAGGGGTCGAATTGCACGTGGAACAGCCGGCGCCCCGGCTCCAGCGGACCAAAGGCGAGGCGCAAGGCCGCACGGGTGACGGGCCCGGGACGGAATTCCTTGATCACGCGCGGGCTGGTGTCCTCCACCCGCAGCGTCCCCTCCGGGGTCATGAACCCGCGGAACCCGACGTTCTGATGGCAGTCGTTGCCCGCGATGCCGGTGATGCGGCGCGTGCGGTTGAGTTCGTCCCAACGCCGCAGAAATTCCTCCGGGCGGCGGAACGGCAGACGATAGAGGTGATCCGGAAAGCGGCGGTGGCTCAGGACAAGGTCGGGCAGCTGGCGCAGGAGCGCGCCGGTGACGCTGCCGCCGGACCGTTTGAAATCGGCGTGGAGGTTGTAGATCTCCATGCCGGCGAGCTGGGGCAGCTCCCACGCCCGCGGATTCTCCGGATGCGCAAAGAAGAGCAGCCCGCCGTGCTCGGCGATTTGCCGCGCCAGCGTTTCGGGCGCGGTGCGGTTGCTCAGCGTGATGCCCGGGCGCACACCGGCCGGCATGAAGCCATCGCGCATCTCGAAGCCGGGGATAAAGAGGCGGCCGCCGTGCAGACCGCGCCACTGCGCATCGAAGCTCGCGCGGCCGTCGGGCAGCGGATGGTCGCTGAGCACGATGAAATCGAGCCCCGCGGTCTCCATCGCGCGCAGGATGTCGGGAAACGGCACCTCCGAGTCGTGCGAAAGCTCCGAGTGGCTGTGCATCACGCCGCGGAACTCCCGCCAGCCAGCGTCCTCCGGCACCGGCTGCCTTCGCGCGCGTAACTCCGCCCAGGCGGCCTCCTCGCGCGGGAAAACGACGAGGCGCCGGTGGATCGCCGGCGCGCTCCAAACCACCAACGCCGCGACGATGAGTCCTGCGGCGAAAGCCACGACCAGGCCCAGTGTACGGAGGCAGCGCCGCCAGAGTGACGGGCGCGGGACGGAGGGCGGGGGCGGGGTGTCCATCAGCGGAGGATCTTGCTATTGCCGAGCTGCCCGCGGCCGCAAGTGTCGGCGCATGGTCGAGATCACCGGAAAATACCAAGGCAACTTCCACTGCACCGCCCGCCACACTCCGTCGGGCAGCGTGCTCAACACGGACGCGCCCAAGGATAATCATGGCCTCGGTGAGGCGTTCTCGCCGACCGATCTCGTCGCGACCGCGCTCGGCACCTGTATCGCCACGACGATGGCCATCGCCGCGCGGAAGCACGGCGTCGAGCTGCGCGGGCTGCATTTCAAGGTGACGAAGGAGATGTCGGCCGACACCCCGCGGCGCATCTCGCGCCTCACGACACACGTGTGGATGCCGATTCCCTCGACGCACCCCGCCGCCAAGCCCCTCGAGGGCGCCGCCCGCGGCTGCCCCGTGCATCACAGCCTCCATCCCGACACCGAAAAAATCATCACCCTGCATTGGGCGGAGGCGTGAAGGGCGGAAGAGAGGAAGACTTGGGAGGGTGGGAGAGTGGTAGACGAGGGAGACGAGGGAGAGTGGAAGACGCGTGAGAGAGGAAGACCTGTGAGATCGGGAGACGAGGAGAGGAACACGCGGGAGATTTCGGTGGCGCCGGCACTTCGATTGTAGCCGGGGTCCGGCGACCCCGGCCGATAAGGAAGGGCTTCGCACCGCAGGCCTTTCCGACTTCGCCGGCCCCATCGGGGCCAGCCACAGGGAAGGCCGTCCACCCAAACTTACTCCGAATTCCGGCACTTGATGGCGCCTATCAGGCCGGTAGTCGTACGGTGAGGCGGGCGCCGCCGCCGGTGGCCTCGCCCGCGGCAACGTCGCCGCCGTGGGCTTCGACGATCGCCTTCACCATGCTGAGGCCGAGACCGAGGCCGCGTTGCGAGCGGCTGGCGTCGCTGCGGTAGAGTCGCCGGAAAACCGCCTCGCGTTCCGCGGGCGCGATGCCGGGGCCGTTGTCGGCGACCGTGAGCACCGCGCGGCCCGCCTCGCGGCGGACGGCGAGCACGACCCCGCCGCCGGGCGGGGTGTACTTGAGCGCGTTATCGAGGAGGTTGTTGACCACCTGGCCGAGGCGCACCGCGTCGACGGAGCAGTTCACCGGGTGCGGTTGGTCGAGGGCGACCGCGATTCGTTTCTCCTCGGCGACCTCGCGGTACAGATCCACCGCGCGCGTGGTGAGCGTGCGCAGGTCGATGGTTTCGCGATTAAGTTTCAGCGCCCCGGCCTCGGCGGCGGAGACGTCGAGGAGACGTTCGAGCAGATGCAGCAGGCGGTCGGTCTCCTCGACGCAGCCGGCGAGCGCGGCGCGGGTTTCCGCCGGGTCGCCGCCATCCGGGATGGCGAGTTCGGCGGTGCCGCGGAGGCGCGTCAGCGGGGTGCGCAGGTCGTGCGCGAGGTTGTCGAGCGTCTCGCGGAGCACGCGCACATGCGCGGCGTTGCGGTCGAGGAGCGTGTTGAGCTCGCGGACGAGCGCGGCGAGTTCGCCCTTGCCGTCGGGCCCGGGGACGCGGGCGGCGAGGTCGCCGGTCGCGAGGATGCGGCGGGTGGTGTCGGCCACGGCGCGCAGCGGCCGCGTGGCGCGCCACGCCAGGAAGACGCCCGCGGCGAAAGACAGCGCGAGGGCGCCGGCGCCGACGGTCGCGAAGGCGCGGCGGAGCGGGGCGAACAGCACGGATTGACTCTCCACCAGGAGACCGACCTGCAGGGTGTTGGCGTCGGGCAGTTCACGGGCCGCGATCGCGTAATCGCGCAACGCGCTCTGCGGGACGCGCACGGCGTAGGTCGGTCGCGTGAGCGTGAACCCGGGGAAGGGGATCCTTTCGAGCTGGGTCTCGATCCAGTCGGGTGGCACCGACACGAGCACCAGGTCGTTGTTGGGTCGCAGCACGCGCACGAAGAAGGCGCGAGCCGAGGGCGCGGCGGCGTCGCGGTCGAGGCGGGCGCGGAGCAACGCCGTGCCGCCGCGTTCGTAGAGCGAGGCCAGTTCCGTCGCGCGGGCCTGCACTGCGGCCTGCTCGCGGCTCTCGAGCGCCTCCGAGAGTGTCCAGTAAAGCGCCCCGCCGAGGACGGCCGCGCAAAACGCGAAGACAAGCGCGTACTGCAGCGCGAGCCGGAGCGCGAGGGACTGGCGGAGGCGCTCAAGCATTGGGCCGGGCGCGGAAGGTGTAGCCCACGCCGCGCGTCGTCTCGATGCGCGAGTGGTCGGGGTCGATCTTGGCGCGCAGGCGCGACATCACGACGTCGACCACGTTGGTCTGCGGGTCGAAGCTGTAGTCCCAGACGTGCTCCAGGATCATCGTCTTGCTCACGGGACGCCCGGCGTGCCGGAGCAAAAAGGCCAGCAGGGAGAACTCTCGCGGCTGCAACTCCACCGACTGCCCCGCGCAGGTGACCTCGCGCGAGACCAGATCGAGCGTGACGTCGCCGGCCGTGAGTCGCGTGGCCTCGGGCGCCGAAGTCGCGCGGCGGATCAGCGCCTGCACGCGGGCGAGCAGTTCCGAGAAGGCGAACGGCTTGGTCAGGTAGTCATCGCCGCCCGCCTGGAGGCCGCGCACGCGGTCGTCGACCGATCCCTTCGCGCTCAGGAAAAGCACGGGCACGCCGCGACGCTCCCCGCGCAGGCGCTTCACGAGGCTGATGCCGTCGAGCGCGGGCAGCATCACGTCCATGATCGCCGCGTCGTAATCCGTCGATCGTCCCAGCGCGAGGCCGGTGTCGCCATCCGGCGCGTGGTCGACCGCGTAGCCCGCCTGCTTCAGTCCGCGCACGACGAACGAGGCGATCTTGGCGTCATCTTCGACTACGAGCACGCGCATGGTCGGGACGGTGGCAGTTGGGGCGAGGGTTGAAAAGGGGCGAGTGAGGAGGTCCGTTGGATTTCAAGGCCGTGGGTTTCTCCGCGGCGCCGTAATCTTCAGCGACACTCGACCTGCGCGTTGGGCCAGCTGCTGGTGTCTCTTGCGCCTCTTGGCGGCCATCCGAGTTGGCCGCGAAAAGGCGCAAGATGCGCGAGGGGTGCGGTCCTGAAGTTTCTCTCCGTTGCCTCCGTTTGCTCCTGTTGGAAAGGTTGGAACAGGAGGCCGCGGAGGTCGCGGAGATCGATCATCATGGGTCTCGTCAATGAGTGAGCGGGATGGGAAGGGCAGATGGAGTGAAGCCGCGCTTGGTGGCGAATTCGGCGGGAAAAAGCGGCCCCGGTCGTCTCGCGACCGGGGCCGCCGCTGGCGTACCTGTCTGTTCCTACCCCCAATTCATTCCCCCGGATTTACTGCGCGGAGTCCTTCGCGGTTTCGTCGACGACCACGAAGAGCGTGGTGCCGCGGGAGAAGAGGCGCAGCAGGGTCTTCTTGCCTTCGGCCTTGGCGCTGAACTCCACGGCGTCGCGGGCGGAATTCACGGGCTGGCGGTTGATCTCGAGGATCACATCGCCGGGCCGCAGTCCGGCCTTCGCCGCCGCGCTCGCGGGGTCGACTTCGGTGATGAGCGCACCCTTCAGGCGGGCGGGCAGATTGAGCTGGTTGCGCACCTGCGGCTTCAGGTCGTCCACCGTCACGCCGTTGAGCACGCCGTCATCGTTGCTCGCGAGCGCTTCGGGTCCGCCCGACGCGTCGCCGCGCAGAGCGGCGGCGGTGCGCTCCGCGGTGGTGGCCTTGATCGTGCGGCTCTCGCCGTCGCGGATGACCTCGAGTTCGACCTTTGCGCCCGGCGGGATGGCGCCGACCTTGAACGTCAGCCGGTTGGCATCCTCAACTTTCTCGCCGTTCAACTCGGTGATGACGTCGCCGTTGCGGAGGCCCGCCTTGGCGGCGGGGCTGCCCGGCTGCACGTCGGCCACGAGCGCGCCGCGGCGGTCCTTGAGGCCGAGCGACTCGGCCAGCGTGGGCGTGACGTCCTGCGCGCCGACGCCGAGGAAACCGCGCACGACCTTGCCGTCGCGAACCAGGCCGTCGACGACCTGGCCGACAAGGTTCGACGGGACGGCGAGGCCCACGCCCTGGAAGCCGCCGCTGCGGCTGAGGATGGCGGTGTTGATGCCGATGAGGCGGCCGTCGACGTCAACCAGCGCGCCGCCGGAGTTACCCGGGTTGATGGCGGCGTCGGTCTGCACAAAATCCTCGTAGTCGAGGCCGAGTCCGGCGCGGCGGCCCTTGGCGCTGACGATCCCGGTCGTGACCGTTTCGCCGATGCCGAACGGGTTGCCGATGGCGAGGACGCGGTCGCCCACTTCGAGGCGCGAGCTGTCGGCAAAGATGACCGCGGGGAGATCCTTGGCCTCCACCTTGACCACGGCGATGTCGGTCTGCGGGTCGCGGCCGACGACCTTGGCCTTGAGCTCGCGGCCGTCGTCGAACGAAACGAGGACCTCATCGGCGCCTTGGATCACGTGGTTGTTGGTCACGATGTAGCCGTCGGCGCTGATGATGACCCCGGAGCCGAGACCGCTTTGCGGCGGCGTCTGGATCTGGGGGCCCGGTCCGAAGAATTGCCGGAACATCGGGTGGTCGAAACCGGGCGGCAGGGCCGGGTTGGTGCTGGCGACGCGCTTGGCCTTGGTCGACGTGGTGATCTTCACGACGCTCGGCGCGACGCGCTTCACGACGGACGAGAAGCTGCCGGACTCGAGGGGCCCGCGGTTGACGTCGCTCGGGTCGCGGCGGAGGTCGACGGCGGGCTTCGGGTCGGGCTTGGCAGATTGCGCGCCGGCGGCGAAGGCGCCCGCGAGGGCGACAACGCACGCGACCAGAATGGCCGGCCGGCGGTTAAAGGAGCGGGTGGGCAGGTGTGATGTGCTCATGGCGTTCGTGGAAGTGCGCCCATGATGCCACACGCCCTTTGCCGGCGGCTTTCGCGGGGATTACAGAATGGAAAGGTTGGGGGCGGACCAGGAGCGTGTCGTGGGAGCCATGACGGAGTTGCTATGGGGCGCGGTTAACCCCGAACGAACGCGAAGCGGCCCGACGCGGCGGAGCCACAACCAAAGGTGAGTTGAGGTGGAACACAGAGGGCACGAAGGCCCGATCCGAGTTCACAGAGTCCGATCCGCCGGTTCGAGCCTCGGGCCGTAACGCGCTCCCGAATCGCCACGCGGGTGAGTAACCACGAATGGGGAAAGAGCGGGAGACGGGCGAGGGTGGGAGAGAGCAGACGCAACCGAAGCATCGTTCAGGCTGACTGGCGGTGGGATCGTGACGCGTCGCTGAAAAGCGACGCGAGGGTTCAACCACGAATGGACACGAACGGACACGAATAAGGAGGGCTTGGTGTAGCCGCGGCTGCTTGCCCGCCTGAGGCGGGGCAGCCACGGACGATTTTGCGGGCCGGACGGCCGACTTGTCCTCCGTCTCGGACTACAAAGGTCCGGCGAAGGAGGAAGGCCTTTTCGAAGGCGTTGGATTTGGACCGCAGATTTCTCAGATGGCGCAGATGGACGCCGCAGGGCGTTCGGCGCTTCTGAATGACCGGAGCTCTAACGGGCGGAGTGGAACAGGGCCGGACGGGGTCAGCCTGGTGAGACTTGGCCTGCGCGCTTACGCGCACCGCCGTCTTCCTCAGCGTTTGGCGGGCGCGCTGCCGGCCGGGGCCGGCGAGGAAATCCTGCCGTCCTCGACCACCGTCGGGGTGCCGATGAGCACGTCGGCCTTCCGGCGGTCGGCGTCCTCGATGAACTTCGGCAGGTCGGTCTCCGTGGCGAAGTAGGGCGCCGCGCTGGTGAGCATCACGCGCAGGGCCTCGGGCAGCGACTGGCGGCGCGAGTCGATCGAGATGCGGGTGCGCCAGACCAGTTTGCGCTCCTTCCGCGCGAGCGCGTCCACGTCGAGCGCCGCGACGAGGATATAGAGTCGGTCGTCGCGGGCCGCCTGGTTGATGCGGTCGGCCTCGCTCGACATCAGCAGGTGGCGGTCGGCCTTGAGCGCGCCGACGAGTGCGGCGATCTCGCCGCGGTTGAATGAGATCGTCGAGGTCGTGGTCTCGCCCGTGGACGGGTCGGTGTCCTGCAGGTCGACCGTGGAGAGGTTGGCCGTGCCGTAAGCGTACACGATGGCGACATGGGGCCGCGGGCCGCCGACCTTCGTGAGCAGAAACCCCTGCGAGTGCAGCGCCCGCGCGATCTCGTACTTCAGGGTGGCGGAGTCGGGCATCTTCTCGCCGGCGATCGGATCGCCCAGCGTGCGCTCGGCGCCGCCGAGGATGACGTAGTAGACGGGGTTCTCCTTGGTCGGACGGAGCGTGACCGCCGCCGGATTCGGCACATCGGAAACCACGAGCACCTCGGGTCCCTCCTTCGGTTTGGCGGCGCGGCCGGTGAACGGCGTCGACAGCGCCGCGAAGAGCAGCAGCAGGTGCGGCGCGCGTCCGGTGGGGTGCATGCGGAGGCTGACGTCCGCGCGGCGCGGGAGTTTCGGTTCACCGCGTAGTTCTACCCGGATTCGGGGTGGTAATCTCGTTGACCGAGCAGGCACCGGTTTCAGTCTGCGGGCGCTTTCCCGCCGGAGCTTTCGGGTCCGGCCTTTCGCGATGAAAATCCCCACCCTCGGCCTGATCTCCATCTCGTTTCTCTCCGTGCTGTCCGCGTCCGCCCAGGAGTGGACGCGGTTCCGCGGGCCCAACGGGACCGGCATCGTCGACGTCCGCGGGATTCCGGTGAAGTGGACGACGGATGACTTCGCGTGGCGGGTCCCGCTGCCGGGCACGGGGCACTCCCAGCCGGTGATCTGGGGTGATCGCATTTTCCTCACGACGGCCCGCGACAACGGCCGCGAGCGTCTCCTGGTCTGCCTCGACAAGCGCGACGGGCGTCAACTCTGGACCAAGTCCTACGAGCTGCCGATGCCGCGGCTCACCAACCGCAACACGAGCTACGCCAACGGATCCGCCGTCGTCGACGCCGAGCGGGTCATCGCGACGTTCGTGTCGACGGAACATTTCTGGGTGCGCGCCTTCGCCCATGATGGCCGGCTCCTCTGGGAGCGCGACCTCGGGACCTTCACCTCCCAACACGGCCACGGGGCCTCGCCGATGATTTACCAGCGGACGGTGATCGTGACCAACGACCAGGACGCCGCCAGCACGGTGGTCGCCCTCGATCTCGCGACCGGCAAGACCGTCTGGGAGACAAAGCGCCGCGCGTCCGACAACGGCACCGCCTACAGCACGCCTTGCGTGCACACGCGGCCCGATGGCACCGACGAGCTTCTGCTCACGAGCAAGTCCCACGGCATATCGAGCCTCGATCCGCTGACCGGGCGTTCCAACTGGGAGGCTCCCGTCTACAAGCTGCGCATGGCCGCCTCGCCGGTCGTCGCCGGCGGCGTCGTGATCGGCAGCTGCGGCCAGGCCGGCGGCGCCGGCAACCAGCTCACCGCCGTGCGCCTCGGCGGCGAGGGCGACGTGGCCGCGACGCACGTGGCCTACGTGATTCGGAAGGCCACGCCCTACGTGACCACGCCGCTCTATCGCGACGGCATCCTTTACTGGGTGAGCGATGGCGGGGTCGCCACCGCGCTCGAAGCCGAGACCGGTCGCGAACTGTGGTCGGAGCGTCTTCGCGCGGAGTTCTTCGGGTCGCCAGTGATGATCGACCGGCGCATCTACGCGCCCACCGTGAAGGGCGAGCTGATCGTGCTCGCGACGGGTGACAAGTTCGAGGAACTCGCGCGCAACCCGATCGGGGAGGGCAGTAACACGACGCCCTGCGTCGACGGCGGGCGGCTCTACGTGCGCACGTTCAACCACCTCGTCTGCATCGCGCCGAAATCATGATCCGGAACCTCGCCTTCCCCCTCGCGCTCATCTCCGTCGCGACGTCCGTTGCCGCGGCCGACTGGCCGATGCTGGGCGGCCGCCCGGACCGGAACATGGTGTCGGAGGCGACCGTTCTTCCCGACACCTGGAGTTGGGAGGAGGGTGGCGACGGGAAGAACATCCGCTGGACGGCCCCGCTCGGCCATGTGACCTACGGGGCCCCGGTGGTCAGCGACGGCCGCGTGTTCATCGGAACCAACCTGCCCGAGGAGGATCGGCGCAAGGGCGGCGTGCTGAAGTGCTTCGCGGAGATGGACGGTCGTTTGCTGTGGGAGGCCGTGCACGAGAAGCTCGGCGACGCCACCGAGGACGACGTGAGCATCGGCATCTGCTCCACGCCGTGCGTGGCGGGCGACACGATTTTCTACGTGAGCAACCGAGGTGAGCTCGTGGCGCGGGCGGTCGCGGACGGAGCGGAGCGCTGGAAGGTCGACTTCCGCGCGACCTTCGGGGTGGCGCCCAACCAGGCGTCCGCTTCCTCTCCGGTCGTCGCGGGCGATCTCGTGTTCGTACTCACGGGCCATGGCGCGAGCCCGCGCACGGGGAAGGTCGCCAAGCCCGAGGTGCCGAGCTTCGTGGCGGTCGACCGGAAGTCCGGACGGATCGTGTGGAAGGACAACTCGCCGGGTGCGCGCATCCTCACGGGCCAGTGGGGTTCGCCGGCCCATGGAGTCGTGAAAGGCGAGCCGCAGGTTGTTTTCCCGGGTGGCGACGGCTGGCTCCACGCGTTCGAGCCCGCGACCGGGAAGCCGCTGTGGCGCTTCAACTGCAAGGCCCACGAGAAGACGCATCCCGAGGGCGATCCGGAGACGACCTACAATCTGGTCTCCGCGCCGGTGATCACCGGTGACTCCGTGGTGGTGGCGATCGGCGAACCCGAGGCCGGCGGCGGCCCCGGTGCGTTGCGGCGCATCGACGCCACCGGCCGCGGCGATGTCACCGCCACCGCCGAGCGCTGGCGCATCGGCGGCGAGGCGTTCAACGACAGCATTTCGACGGTCGCGGTGGTGGACGGGTTGGTTTACGCGACGGACACCGCCGGCTTCCTGAACTCCATCGATTTCGCGACGGGCGAGCGGGTCTGGTTCCACGACCTGAAGGCCGCCGTCTGGGGCTCGCCGGTCGTCTCCGGAAACCGCGTGCTCGTGCAGACGGCCGACGGCGATGTCGTGATCTTCGCCACGGGCCGCGAAAAAAAGCTGCTCGCGCGGATTGAGCCGCTGCCGGATTCCGCGCACGGCACACCGGTGCTCGCGAACGGCACGCTCTACCTCACGGGCCAGCGCCGGCTCTACGCGGTGGGCGGAAAGTGAGGCGCCGTGATCGCGGGGACCGATCCCTGCGTCGAGGAGCTCCAAGGCATCCACGGCGCGTTCTCCTTCCCGGAGCGGCTGCTCCAGAAGATCTGGCTGCGCGGTGACTTTGATCGCGCCGCGGCGCGGCTGCCCGACGGGCGGCCCGTGCGAGTGCTCAATCCGGGACGCTGGAATCTGCTCGGCGGGCCCGATTTCCGTCAGGCCCGCCTGCGGTTCGGCAGTGGTGAAGACGCGCCCGTCGTCACGGGCGACGTCGAGTTGCACCTGCACGCGTCCGACTGGGACGCGCACGGCCACGCGCGCGATCCCGCCTACGACGACGTTGTGCTGCACGTTGTGCTTTTCCCGCCGCCGCCGGGGGCTTCGACGGTGGGCGCGGGCGGGCGGAGCATCCCGGTGCTCGCGCTGCTGCCGCTGTTGCACCGCGGGCTGGAGGAGTTCGCGGCCGACGAGGCGGTCGAGCACCTCGCCGGGCGCGTGCTGGCTCGCTTGCCGGACGAACTGGCGCGGGTTCCGGCGGAGGACCGCCGCCGCTTGCTGGACGAACACGCGGCGCGGCGTTGGCGGCAGAAGGTGCATTTCGCGGGGCTGCGACTGCGCCGGCTCGGCTGGGAGACGGCGTGTCACCAGACGGCGCTCGAAATCCTCGGCTACCGCTTCAACCGCGCGCCGATGCTGCGGCTCGCGGGCTCGCATCCGTTGTCCGCGTGGCGCGAACCGCCGCCTGATCCCGTCGTGCTCGCGGCGAGCGAGGCCGAAGCGTGGAGCCTGCAGGGCGTGCGTCCCGCCAACCGGCCGCTCGTGCGGTTACGCCAGTATGCTTCGTGGGTCGCACGCGTGCCGGCGTGGCCCGACGTGTGGCGGACCATCGCCCGTTCCTTGCCGCGGCCGTGCCCGAAGGAGGGTGAGGGCGCGGCCACGGTGCGGCGGGCGGAGGAGTTCGGTGGCTGGCGCTCGGAGCTCGCCGAGACGGTCTGCGGCGGCGCGATCCCCGGCACACGGCTCGACACGCTGCTTTGCGACGGGCTGTTGCCCCTCGCCGCCGCCGATGGTCTGGCCGCGGAGGCGATGGAGCGGCGGTGGCGCCATTGGTTCCCCGGCGATCTGCCGCCGTCGCTCCGGCGCGTGCTGATCGCGGCGGGCGTCTGCGACGGCGCGGCCCATCCGCTTTCGCATGGCGCCGCGCAGGGCGCGCTCGGCTGGCTGATCGAGCGCGGGCAACGCTGACCCCGCGGGGGCGTCCCGCGCCGGCCGTTTCCAAATGCTCCCTTGCCTCCCGTTTGGCGCGGGGCAACGGTCGACTTTTTCCATGAGTAACGTCGTCAAGATCTATGACACCACCCTGCGCGATGGCACGCAGGGTGAGGGCATCAGCTTCTCCGTGACCGACAAGCTGCTCATTGCGGAGCGACTCGACCAGTTCGGCGTCGACTACATCGAGGGCGGCTTTCCCGGCTCCAACCCGCGCGACATCACGTTCTTCCAGGAGGCCAGGAAACTGAAGCTGCGCCACGCGCGCCTGGCCGCCTTCGGCTCCACCCGCCGTGCCGGCGTGAAGGCTTCGGAGGACCCGCAGCTGCGCACGCTTCTCGACAGCGGTATGCCGGTGATGACCATCGTCGGGAAAACGTGGAATCTCCACGTGACCGAGATCCTCCGCACCACCCTCGAGGAAAACCTCGCGATGATCGAGGACTCGGCCCGCTACCTCGTCGCCGAGGGGCGCGAGGTGATCCACGACGCCGAGCACTTCTTCGACGGCTTCAAGACCGACCCCGATTACGCGCTGCGCACGCTCGCGGCGGCGTTGCGCGGCGGCGCGTCCAATCTCACGTTGTGCGACACCAACGGCGGCACGCTGGTTGATGAGTTCAGGGAGATCGTCGCCCGCGTGGTGAAGGAGTTCGGCGCCGACAAGGTCGGCGTGCATTGCCACAACGACAGCGGTCTGGGCGTCGCGCTTTCGCTGGCGGGTGTGGCCGCCGGAGCGACCCTCGTGCAGGGCACCGTGAACGGCTACGGCGAGCGTGTCGGCAACGCCAACATGACGACCATTCTGCCGAACCTCGTGCTGAAGATGGGCCGCACCGCCCGGTGCGCGGGCAACCTCGCCCACTTGCGCGACCTTTCCCTTTTCTTCGACGAGCTCGCCAACCTCCGGCCCGACCCGAAGGCGCCGTTCGTCGGCCAGTCGGCCTTCGCCCACAAGGGCGGCCTGCACGCGAACGCCGCCCAGAAGGTGGCGCGGAGCTACGAGCACATCGATCCCGCCCTCGTCGGCAACCGCACGCGCGTGCTCGTCTCCGACATGGCCGGCCGCAGCAGCCTCGTCCTGAAGGCGCGCGAACTCGGCATCGAGCTGGATGAGAAGCGCCCCGAGATGAAGGCGCTCATCGAGGAGCTGAAGGAGCGCGAGTTCCGCGGCTACGAGTACGAGGCGGCCGACGCCTCCTTCCGGCTCCTGGTCGCGCGGCACCTGGGCCAGCGGCGTTCCTTCTTCGAGGTCGAGGGCTACCGCGTGATCATCGAGCGCCACGGTGGCGAGCTCTGGGCCGAGGCCACGGTGAAGTTGCGCGTCAACGGCGAGACCGTGCACACCGTCGCCGAGGAGATCGGTCCGGTGGGCGCCCTCGACAAGGCCCTGCGCCTCGCGCTGGAAAAGACTTATCCGGGTCTGCGCGAGGTCGGCCTCCGCGACTACAAGGTCCGCATCCTCGAGGGCAGCGACGGCGCCGGCGCGCGCACCCGCGTGCTGATCGAGAGCGGCGACGGCGCACGCATCTGGGGCACCGTCGGCGTGAGCGACAACATCATCGACGCCAGCTGGGAAGCCCTGCGGGAGTCGGTCGAGTACAAGCTCTCCCTCGGCTGAGTCATGTGCCCGGCGCGAGCGGTTTTCGCCGGGCTCTGCGGGAGTTTCCTCGCCGCCGCCGTCGCGGTTGCCGCGATCGCGCCATGCCGCATCGACGTGGTCGAGCGGGGTTCCGGCTGGCCCGTGCCGCTCGTGGAATTGCGCACATTGCACGGTGTCCGGTTCGTGTCCGACAACGCCGGCGTGGTCGCCTTCGATCTGCCGGAGCTCATGGGGAGCGAAGTGTGGTTCGAGGTCTCCGGGCACGGCTACGGGGTGAAGGCCGACGGGTTCGGTTACCGCGGTGTCCGGCTCACACCGGTTCCGGGCGGGCGGCTGCGCGCGGAGGTGGAACGCTCCAGCCTGGCGCGGCGGCTTGGGCGCGTCACCGGGGCGGGGATCTTCGGGGAAAGCAGGAAGCTGGGTCTCGAGGGCGACTGGCGGGAAACGGGCGTCCTCGGCTGCGACAGCGTGCAGGCGGTGCCGTTCGGCGGGGGGCTTTTCTGGGCGTGGGGCGACACCTCCCTGCCGCATTACCCGCTCGGGATCTTCCACATGTCGGCGGCGCGGACTCCGGCGCGACCTTCGGCGTCCTTCGAGCCACCGCTGCGGTTGGAGTTCTCGCACTTCCGTGGGCCGTCGGGGCGGCCGCGTGACGTGGCGCGGATGCCGGGTCCGGGGCCGACGTGGCTCAGCGGGATGATCGCCTTACCTGACGCCGCCGGTCGTGAGCGCCTCGTCGCCGCGTACGCCAAGATCCGCGCGCCGCTTTCCGTGTACGAGACCGGGCTCTGCGCGTGGAACGAGATCACGGAGAACTTCGAGCCGTTGTCCGTGCTCTGGCGCGAGATGGACGCCGGCCCGCTTCCGCCATCGCTTCCCGACGGGCAGGCGTTCCTCGCCGCCGATGAGCGGGGAGTGAAATGGGCTTACTTCGGCAATCCGCTTCCCGTGTTGCGTTGCCGCGCGACGTTCGAGGCGTGGCGCGATCCGTCGCAGTGGGAAAAGCTGGAGGCTCCCGCGACTCTCGCCGCGGCGGACGGCGGCAAGCCGGTGAAAGTGCACGGTGGTTCGGTCGCCTGGCATCCGTGGCGGCGGAAGTGGGTCACGATCTTCACGCAGGCGGGCGGCGCGGGCTCGTTCCTCGGTGACATCTGGTACGCGGAGGCACCGGGTCCAACGGGACCCTGGGGTCCGGCGGTTAAGGTGCTCAGTCACGACAACTACACCTTCTACAACCCGCGTATCCACGCGATGTGGTCTTCCGCGGATTCGCCCGCGCTGATCTTCGAGGGCACCTTCACCCGGGAGTTTGCCGACCGCCCGCCCGCGGTGCCGCGGCACGATTACAACCAGATCATGTACCGGCTCGATTTGGATGACTCCGGACTGGCCGGGGCGCGCAGCCGTTGAGAATTTACCCGCCGCGGTGGGGGCGGGCTTGCGGAGGTGAGGCCGGGTCCTAGCGTCGTCCCGCTTTACCCCCATGAAGGAATTCCACGTCTCCCGCCGTCGTTTCATGCAGCGTTGCGCCGCGTTCGCCGCGGTCTCCGGCGTGCCGGTCTGGTTCGCCGAGCGCCAGCTGGTCGCCGCCGAGTCGGTGCTCCGCCGCCGGCTTTCGCCCAACGACCGCCCGGGCATCGCGCTGGTGGGCGCGGGCGGGCAGGGGACCAACGACGCCCGCAACGCCGCCAACTGGGGCGACGTGCGCGTCGTCTGCGACGTCGACCGCAAGCGCGCCGCGACCGCCATCGAGAAACTCACCGTGGAAGGCCGCAAACCCGAGGACTGCGCCGATTTCCGGCGCGTGCTGGAGCGCGACGATATCGACGTGGTGATCAACGGCACGCCCGATCACTGGCACACCTTGGTCAATCTCGGCTGTGCCCGCGCGGGCAAGGATGTCTACGCCGAGAAGCCGCTCACGCTCACGATCGACGAGGGCCGCCGGCTCGTGGCCGCGGTGCGGAAGGCGGGCATCGTCCTGCAGACGGGCACGCAGCAGCGCAGTTCGCAGCGCTTCCGGCTGGCGTGTGAATTGGTGCGAAACCAGCGCATCGGTAAGTTGCGCGAGGCCAACGTCTGGCTTCCCGCCGGTCTGCGCGAGGGTCCGTTCAAGACCGCCGCGGTGCCGGAGGAACTCAACTGGGACTTCTGGCAGGGACCGGCGCCCGCTCTCGAGTACGTGCCCGAGCGCTGCCACCGCACCTTCCGTTTCTGGTACGAGTACTCGGGCGGCACGATGACCGACTGGGGCGCGCACCATAACGACATCGCCTACTGGGCGATCGGCCTGCTGGCGCCGCGCACCGTGAGTTCGCGCATCCTCGCCGAGCCGATCCTCGGCGGCTACACCACCTTCAGCGAGTACGAGGTGAACTACACCTACGAGAACGGCGTGCGGCTGAACATCCGCACCACGCGCGACGACTCCATCTACGGCGCCAAGGTCAACGCCGACGGCCAGCGCAACGGCATCCGTTTCGAGGGGGAAAACGGCTGGATCTGGGTGAACCGCGACCAGATCAAGGCCAGCGATCCCGAGATCCTGAAGGCTCCGCTGCCCGACGGCGCCGTGCGCCTGTACGAGAGCAGGAACCACACGGAGAACTTCTTCGACTGCGTGCGCTCGCGCCAGGCGCCGGTGTGCGACGTCGAGACCGGTCACCGCAGCGCGAACATGTGCCACCTCGGGGCCATCTCGATGCGCACCGGCCGCACGCTGAACTGGGATGCGCAGGCCGAGCGCTTCATCGGCGATTTCGCGGCGGAGGGGAACGCCTACCTCGCGCGCGAGATGCGCAAACCCTACGACTACTCCTTCGTGGCGTGACGGGATCGGGCCGCTCCACCCGAGGTCGGATGGCGAGAGGCCGCCTCGCTGGAAGTCAGTTCGGCTCCTTCACGGTCGAATACTCGCTTCCCTTGGTTCCTTCGCGGCGCAGCTTGAACGACGCTTCGGTTGAGGCTGAACCGCGCTGGGCACGGCGTGGGCCGCTTCGCCTAAACGTGTTCCCCAGTGACCTTCGATTCCGCCTCAATTTCGCTTTCCCCAGATGAGATCGCCACCCCTTCTCGCGCTGCTCCTGCCGCTCGTCGTCTCCGCCGCCGACGACAAACCGCATCCATTCCAGTGGAAGATCGAGCGGTTCGACCCGGCGTTCGACCGGCTCGTCGCGCCCGACGCGGTGATCGAGCCGTTGGCGGAAGGTTTCCGCTGGGCTGAGGGGCCGGTCTGGCACGACGGCGGCGTGGTGTTTTCCGATGTGCTGGCCAACACCGCGTATCGGTGGCGGCCGGGCGCGAAGGGAGCCGAGGTCTATCTGAAACCCAGCGGACAACTCACGCCACAGCCCGGGTTTCGAGAAACGGGCAGCAACGGACTCGCCCGCGATCCGCAGGGTCGGCTGCTGCTCTGCCAGCACGGCGAGCGGCGCGTCGCGCGCTGGGAAAACGGCCGCTTCACCGCGCTTGCGGACCGCTTCGAGGGCCGGCGTTTCAACAGCCCCAACGACCTGGCGGTGCGCCACAATGGCGATGTCTATTTCACCGATCCACCGTACGGGCTCGAGGGCGTCGACAGGTCGCCGTTGCGCGAAATCCCGTACCACGGCGTCTACCGCGTCACTCCCGCCGGCGAGGTCTCGCTGCTCACGAAGGAGATCCGTTTTCCCAACGGCATCGCGTTCTCTCCCGCCGAGGACATCCTCTACGTGGCGGTGAGCGACGGCGCGGCGACCCGCGTGATGGCTTACGACGTGCGCCCCAACGGCGGCATCGCCAACCCGCGCGTTTTCTTCAACGCGCAACCCCTGCGCGCGCCCGGCCTGCGCGGCGGCTGCGACGGCCTGAAGGTCGACCGCGAGGGCAACGTCTGGACGACCGGCCCCGGCGGCGTGCTGGTCGTCTCGCGCGACGGCCGCCTGCTCGGCCGCCTCAACACCTTCGAGCCCACCGCCAACTGCGCCTGGGGCGACGACGGCTCCACGCTGTACATCACCGCGAACTACTTCCTCGTGCGTGTGCGAACGCTCACGAAAGGCGCCGGGTGGTGAACCGGGTTTGTAACGCCTTACGCAACGCACGCGGGTGATGAATCGTCCACGGCTAAAATCACCGCGGCGTCACCGCCGGCGTCTCCTGAGCCAAGCCCGGTCGTCCCCTCGCAAGGACTCCTGGCCCGCGTGATGATGCTTCGTCCCGTGTGGCCGCGGCTGAAGCCGCGGAGCGCGAGGAAAAGAGTCCCCGGTGGGCGATGTACGGCTGGATCAGTTTTCCCGGGTCGGGCGGGCGCTTCCCTCGCAGGGGAGACGAGCCCGGCGGACGAGATGATCCGTGTGGTCCACGTGGTAGCGCCCGGTCGCCGCGCAAACGAGAGCGGGCACGAAGTACACCGCTGAAAAACTGGGGCGACCGACGGGATTTGAACCCGCGACCCCAAGATCCACAATCTTGTGCTCTAACCAACTGAGCTACGATCGCCGTGAAAAGGGGACGCGGAACGTCGCGTCGGCCCGCGGGGCTGTCAATCCCTTCGTTGGCCCGCGCCTCCGGTCACAA
>JBJTCH010000124.1:0-9450 GCA_046091745.1 Opitutaceae bacterium | reverse complement strand
TCGGGTTTCTCGATGATTCCCTCGCGCTGGAATTCACGCTGCGCGCGCGGGGGCGTCAGGGCGATCTGTTGCGCCATCTGGGCCTTCTGGAGCCGGCGGTGGACGATCTTGGTTACGCGGTCTGCCGGTTGCCGCTGCGCGTCGCCGGGACGCCGGCGCGGCCGGACTGCGCGGAGCTCGCGGAGCGCCTGACCGCTTTGGCGACCGGCAAGCCCGGCATGGTCGACAAGGCCGGCGAGCTGCTGCAGCGGATCATCGGCGCGCCGAAATAGCGCGCGGCGTTGCCTTGGCGCGTGGGCGTCCCATGGTTGCGTCGTGATCGCGTCCATCGCCTTCCACCGCTTCCGGGCCCTCCGCGACACGAGGGTGGCGCTCACGCCTTTCAACCTCGTCATCGGTCCCAACGGCAGCGGCAAGACCAGCCTGATCGAGTCGATCCTGCGGTTGCGGACGCTGGCGGCCCTGCCCGTGAGCGAGTTGCCGTTCGCGCGCGAGATGGCGGGACCGGAGATCGAGTTTGGTTTCAACGCCCCGTTCGACGGCGTGCGGGTGAAGCTCGGCTGCGAGTCGGACGCGGTGTGCGATACCCTGCGGCTGGAGCCGGCGCGGGCAACGGGTTGGGAGGAACTCCGGCGGAGGTTGGCGACCGTGCGCGGCTACGTGCTCGACCACGATGCGCTCGCGGGTCCGGGGCGACGCGACGACGGAGCCGAATTGGCCCGGGATGGCGGCAACCTGGTCGCCGTGATTTCGTTTCTGCGGGCGGAACACCCGGCGGCGTTCGCCGGGCTGGCGAGCGAGGTCTTGCGCCTGATGCCGGAGTTCCGGGCGCTGCGCGTCGAGGATCGCGCGGGGGGCGAAGTGGAACTGGCGCTGGAGTTGGCGGAGGGAGCGGTGCTCCCGGCGGCGGAGTTGTCCCAGGGGACGTTGTACCTGCTCGGCTTGCTGGCGCTCGCGTTCGCGCCCAAGCCGCCGCGGTTGTTGTGCATCGAGGAGATCGACCGCGGGATTCACCCGCGGATGCTGCGCGAGGTGCGGGACCTGCTCTACCGACTGGCGTATCCAACGGATGGACGCGAACCGGTCCAGGTGGTGACGACGTCCCACTCGCCGTACTTCATCGACCTTTTCCGCGATCATCCGGAGGAGGTCGTGATCTCGCAGAAGGAAGGGAGGGCCGCGCGTTTCGAGCGTTTGTCGGACCGGCCGGACCTGCCCGAGTTGCTGCAGGAAGGCTCGCTCGGGGACATGTGGTTCAGCGGCATCCTGGGGGGAGTCCCCGAGGAGCGATGAAGGTCGCCCTGTTGAGCGAGTCGCCCGCGGACGAGGCGGCGCTCCGGGAGCTGGTCGCGGCGGTTTTGCGCCGGCCGGTGGAATTTGTCGCTCCGGGCTACCGCGCGCGCGGCTGGCCGAACGTCGCGCAGGTGATGCCGGCGGTGCTGCGACACCTGCATTTCAACACCCCCACGGATGTGCTGGTGGTCGTGGTGGATGCGGACGACTCAGTGGTGCACACCGCGGAGCACGATCGGCCCGGCTACTTTCATCCGCACTGCCGGATGTGCCGCCTGCGGGCGGTGTACCGGCAGACCACCAAGCGTTTCCCCGCCGTCCATGGCCGCGATCGCGTGGTGCGCGCGGTGGGTGTCGCGGTGCCGGCGATCGAGGCGTGGTACCTCTGCGGTCGCGACGAAACGGTGACGGAGGCGGCCTGGCTGGAGGGCAACGAGGCCGGTCGCCCGCCCTACACCCGCGCGGAGCTGAAACAGCGCGTTTATGGCACGGACCGGCCGAGCCTGGCTTTGGAAATCGAGCGGGCGCTGGCGGAAGTCTCCCGGCACCGCGCGGACACCCGGCGACTCGAGCACGAGTTTCCCGGATTCGCGGCGTTGGCGACTGACCTGCGGTCCGGCGTGACCACCGGCGATCACGCGCAAGAAATGCTTTGAACGTTTGCGGAGGCTGTAAAAAGGCTCTGCGTAACCCATGCCCCTCCCGTATCCGCGGCGGCGCTCCCGGTTGCCGTATCACCTGGAACTGATTGCCAGCTTCATCGCGCGGCTCCTGTACCGCGTGCGCACCGGCGGGGTGGATCATTTCCCGCGGGAGGGTGGGGTGCTGCTGCTGTGCAACCACATCTCCTACGTCGACGTGGTGGTGCTCCAGTTGGCGTGCCCGCGCCCGATCCGCTTCGTCGCCTACCACGGTCTGCGGGGCACACCGTTCCTGAAGTGGTGCTTCGAGATTTCCGGCTGCATCGGGATTTCGTCGCAAAAACCCCGCGAGGGTTTGCGGGCCGCGGCCGCCGCGCTCGAGGCGGGTGAAGTGGTCTGCCTTTGCCCGGAGGGACATATCTCGCGCACCGGCCAGCTCATGCAGCTGCAACGGGGTTTTGAGGTGATCGCGCGGCAGTCGGGCGCGCCGGTCGTGGCCGCGGCGATCGATGGCGTGTGGGGTTCGGTTTTCTCGTTCGCGGGCAACAAGTACATTTGGAAGTCGCCGCGCCTGCTGCCGACCGACGTGTTCGTCGCGTTCGGCCGGCCCGTGCCGGCCGCGTCGGCCAACGTGGAGTGGGCGCGGCGCGAGTTGCTCGATCTCGGAGAACGCGCGTTCCAGGAGCGTCCCTCGTTGCGACGCCATCTCGGCCGTGAATGCGTGCGGATGCTCACCCGGCATCCGCGGCGGATCGCCGTTGTCGACCGCACCGCCGAGCGTCGCGAGCTCACCTGCGGTCAGCTCTACGCGGCGGCTGCCCTGTTGAGCCGCCGGATCCGGGCGACGGTGCCCGAGCGGCGGGTCGGTATCGTGCTCCCGCCGGGAATCGGCGGCTTCGTCGCCAACCTCGCCGTCGTCGCCGCCGGAAAGATCCCGGTGAACCTGAACTTCACGATCGGCCGCACCGCGCTCGAGGCCAGCCTCCGCATCGGCGGCATCGGCACCGTGATCTCCGCGAACGTGATGCGGGAGAAAGTGCCGAACTTCCCGTGGCCCGAGCGCACCCTCGACCTCAAGTCCGAGCTGGGGGCCGCCGGTGGCAAGCGCGGCATGGTGCCGTGGATGCTCGCGGCGCTGCTCCTGCCCAACCAGTGGTGCGCGGGCCTGCTCGGCCTGCCGCGGACCGGTGACAACGAGGAGGCCGGCCTGCTGTTCACGAGCGGCAGCTCGGGCGAACCCAAGGGCGTCGTCCTCACCCACCGCAACATCCTCGCCAATTGCGCGCAGGTCTCGTCGCTCTCGGTCATCCCGGAGACCTGCACGCTCCTCGGCTGCCTCCCGATTTTCCACAGCTTCGGATTCCTCGCGACGCTCTGGTACCCGATGCTGCGGGGGTGCGCGGTGGTGACGGTGCCGAGCCCGCTCGACACGCGGCGGATCATCGACGCGATCGCGGTGGAGGGAGTCACGGTGATGCTGGGCGCGCCGACCTTCATCCGGCCGGTGCTCAAGAAGGCGAAGCCCGCCGAGCTGCGCTCGCTCGACCTCGTGGTCACCGGAGCCGAGCGGCTGCCGGAGGACCTCTACAAGGGGTTCATGGAGAATTTCCACATCGAGATCCTGCAGGGCTACGGGCTCACCGAGACCACCCCGGTCGCGAACATCAACCAGCCTGATCCCCCGATGGTCTTCGCGACCAACGAGCCCCAGCCGGGCAAGCGGACCGGATCGGTCGGCCGCCTGATGCCGGGCATGACCGCGCGTATCATTGATCCCGAGACGCGCGCCGACCTTCCGTTCACCTCGACCGGTCTGCTGCTCCTGCGCGGCGCCAACGTGTTCGGCGGCTACCTGGACGATCCCGCCAAGACGGCCGCCGCCTTTCAGGACGGCTGGTTCGTCACCGGTGACCTCGGTCGGTTCGACGACGACGGCTTCCTCTACATCGAGGGGCGTCTGTCGCGGTTTTCCAAGATCGGCGGGGAGATGGTCCCGCATGGCACTGTGGAGCAGGCGGTCGAGCACGCGATGGGCTGGGAGCACGGCGACACCCCGAACGTGTTTGTCACCGGCGTGCCCGATGTCGCGAAGGGCGAGGCCCTGGTGATGCTCACCACGCGCGAGGTGCTGCTCGAGGACCTGCGCGCCTGCCTGGCGGCGAACGGCGTGCCCAACCTCTGGGTGCCCAAGATCATCCTCCGCGTGGAAAAAATCCCCATGCTGGGCACGGGAAAGACCGACCTGAAGGGCTGCCGCGAACTGGCGCTGCAGGCGGTGAGGTAGGAGTTCGCGGAACCACGGAACGTCCGGGTGCTTGCTGCCTCTGGAACTGGTCCAACGCGGCCGCGGCCGCCGCCCATGTCGTGGGCGGGCCGGACGCAGGCGTTCCCGCAGGTGGCGGAACCAAACCCGAACTTGACGGGAACGGCGCCCGGCGGTGTCGATCGTGCGATGGCCGAATCCTCCCCGCGGCGCGCGCTGGCGCTCATCTTCCTGCTCGCGGCGGCTTGTTTGGCGACAGGCTGCCAGCGGCCTGCGGGATCTGCGCTCACGGCGGATTCAGGCGCGAGAATCTACCAGCAGAAATGCGCGGGTTGCCACGGGGCGAAGGGCGAGGGGGTCGAGGGCAAGTACGCCGCGGCGCTCACGGGCGAATGGTCGTTGCCGAGACTCACGCGCTACACGGCGGCGAACATGCCCGACGATGCTCCGGAGACGCTTTCTCCCGCGGAGGCGCAGGCCGTCTCGGCTTACATCTTCGACGCGTTCTACTCACCGGTCGCCCAGGCGCGGCTGCATCCGGCCCGCGTCGAACTCGCCCACCTGACCAACCGCCAATACGCCGTCACCGTCGCGGATCTGCTGGGCCGGTTCGCTCCGGCGGCGACGGTCAACTCCTCCGCCGCTGAGAGCGCCGCGGAGAAATCACCCGGATTGGCGGCAACGTACTTCAACGTCGCGCAGCGGGGCAGATTCGACCCGGCCAAACTCGTGCACCGCGGCACCGACGCCACGGTTGATTTCGTTTTCCCGGAAAACGGCGAGCTTCGCACGCGACTCTCGTTACCGGCCCTCGACCGCCCGCCCACGCCCAACTCGACCGCCCCGGCCGGTTTTTCCGCGCAATGGCGCGGCTCCATCTTCGCCGATGAGACCGGCGATCACGAGTTCGTGATCCGCACACCCAACAGCGTACGGGTGTGGATCAACGCGGATCCCGAGCCGCGCGGCGGTGCGGAGCCCACGCTCGACATCAACGTCTCGACACCCGCCAACCCCGATCATCGCGTGACCGTGCGTCTCCTCGGCGGCCGCAGCTACCCCATCGCGATCGACTGGTGGGCGCTGCCGGAAAAAACCGGCTCCCCGGTCGTGCCGGCGATCTCGCTGCGTTGGAAGCCGCCGCACGGCAGCGAGCGGCCGGTGCCGGCGCGCAACCTTTCGACCGCCAAGGCGGCGCCGGTCTTCGTCCTCACGACGCGGTTTCCGGCCGACGACAGCAGCCACGGTTACGAGCGGGGTGTGTCCGTCGCCAAGGCATGGGACGAGGCGACGACCAACGCCGCCTTCGAAGTCTCCAACCACCTGGTGAAAAGGGCCGACCGTCTCGCCGGCACGCGGCGCGACGATCCGGGGCGGACGGAGAAGTTGGAGGCTTTCGCCGCACGGTTCGTCCGCGCCGCGTTCCGGCGGGCGCTGACTCCCGCGGAAATGGAACGCGACGTCGCCAAGCTCTTCCGGGGCGCTCCCGATGCGGAGACCGGCCTCCGGCGCGTGCTGCTGCTGGCGTTGAAGTCGCCGCATTTCCTCTACCCGGAGCTCCCGGGGGAGGGAACGAGCGACCGCCTGAGGGCCGCGCGCCTGTCGTTCGCGCTGTGGGACTCCGCGCCCGATGCCGAACTCGCCCGCGCCGCCGCGGAAGGCCGGCTCCGCACGCGCGAGGAAGTGGCCGCGCAAGCCGCGCGGCTCCTCGGCGATGCGCGGGCGCGGGCCAAGACGCGGGAGTTTTTCCGGCAGTGGCTGCAGCTCCGCTACGTCGAGGACTTGGGCAAGGACGCGCGGCTGTTTCCCGATTTCACGCCGGACGTCATCGATGATTTGCGCGCGTCGCTGGACCTCTTTGTCGATGACGTCGTTTGGGGCGAGCGGTCCGATTTCCGTGAACTGCTGCGGTCGGAGCACCTGTTCGCCAACGAGCGGATAGCGGCGTTCTACGGTCTGCCTGCCCCGGCTGGCGGGGTGGCGGCGGGCGGGTTCGCGCGTGTCGCCGCGCCCGCGGGCCAGCGCGCGGGGGTTCTCACGCACCCGTATCTGCTCGCGGCGCTCTCCTACAAGGCGACGAGTTCGCCGATCCACCGCGGCGTTTTCCTTACCCGGAGCATCGTCGGCCGCGCGCTCAAGCCGCCGCCGGTGGCGCAGGCCTTCGACGAGGCCTCGTTCGAGCACGGCATGACGATGCGCGAGAAGGTCACCAAACTCACGCGGTCCGAGAACTGCCAGGGCTGCCACGCCGTGATCAATCCGCTCGGTTTCAGCCTGGAGCACTTCGACGCCGTCGGCCGATTCCGGACGAAGGACGGCGAACGTCCCGTCGATGCGGTGAGCGACTATGCCGACGGCGAGGAAGCAGTGGTACGCCTCGCCGGCGCGCGTGACGTCGCCGAATTCGCGATCGCCAGCGAGCGCGCCAACCGCGGATTCATCGAGCAGTTGTTCCAGCACCTCGTGAAGCAGTCCCCCCGGGCTTACGGGGCCGACGCCACCGCGCGGCTGCGGGATTCTTTCGTCGCCTCGGGCTACAATCTCCGCCTACTGATGGCTGAGATCGCGACGCTCGCCGCGCTTCACGGCACCGACTCGACGATTGTCGCCGCCACCCCATCCACCCGCGCCCCATGAACCCGCTTCATCGCCGAGAGTTTCTCCGTCGCGCCGGCCTGTCCGCCGCTGTGCTGCCGTTCATCACCGGCTTACCCAGTCTGGCGCTCGCCGCGCCGGCGCGGCCGCGGCAGCGGCTGATCGTGGTTTTCTCGCCCAACGGCACGATCCCGTCCGAGTACTGGCCCGACGCGACCGGACGCGAATTCGCGCTGAAGCGCATCCTCGCGCCCCTCGCGCCGCACCGCGATCGGCTGCTGACCCTGCAGGGTGTCTCCAACCGCATCCGCGGCGATGGCGACGGCCACATGCGCGGCATGAGTTGCCTGCTCACCGCCATAGAGCTGCTGCCCGGCAACATCATGGGCGGCTCCGGTCAGCCCGCCGGCTGGGCGAGCGGTATCTCGATCGATCAGGAAATCAGGAACTTCTTTCAATCGAAGGAGACGACCCGCACCCGTTTCGGTTCATTGGAATTCGGCGTCGGCGTTCAGGACCGCGCCGACCCCTGGACGCGCATGTCCTACGCCGGCTCCGGCCAGCCGGTCGCGCCGATCTCCGATCCGTACCAGATGTACGAGAAGCTCTATGGACGCTCCAAGGACCGCGAAAGCCTGCGCAGCGTGCTGGACCCGTTGCGCGGCGAGCTCTCCCGCGTGCGCGGCCTCGTGAGCGCCGAGGACCGCCGGATGCTCGAGGAGCACGAGACGCTCGTGCGGCAGCTCGAGCGCGACCTGGCCGACGGTACCGGCGCGGATTTCCGTCATGCCCCGCCCGAGCTCGAGCGCGGGGTCGCCGCCGACCAGAACGACCAGGTGCCGCGCCTCAGCCGCATGCAGATCGACCTGCTGGTAAACTCGCTCGCCAACGACATGGCGCGGGTCGCCACGTTGCAGTATACGAAGTCCGTGGGCGGCGCGCGCATGAACTGGCTCGGGATCACCGACGGCCACCACGGGCTCTCGCACGAACCCGACAGCGACGCCGCCGCGCAGGAAAAGCTCATCAAGATCAACGAATGGTTCGCGGGGGAGGTGCGCTATCTCGCGGACCGTCTCGCCGCCACGCCCGAGCCCGGCGGCGGCGGGTCGATGCTCGACCACACGCTCATCGTGTGGACCAACGAGCTCGGCAAGGGCAACAGCCACACCCTGGACAACATACCGTTCGTGCTGCTCGGCGGCGGCTTCGGCTTTGGCATGGGACGCGCGCTGAAGTTCGACAAGGTTCCGCACAACCGCCTGCACCTCGCGCTGGCGCACGCGGTCGGCCACCGCCTCGCGACCTTCGGCAAAGCCGATTTCTGCACCGGCGGCCCGCTGGCACTGGGTTGAGGGGGGACGCACATCGCGGTCGCGGGACGTGGCGGCGGGTTGCCCCTCCTGCCGGCGCGCGGGGCGAGGATGTTTTCGCTCTTGGAACGCGACCACGACTCACCGCTTGCGATCGACCTTTGGCCCGAATCATCCTGCACGCATGGAGACCGACCCCAGGCTGCAGCCAGCTCCGCGAAACGCCCGGCCGGTAAAACCGGTTCCGGCCGCCCCCGAAAGAAAGCTCGCCGTGATGCCAAGGGCCGGAATGCGCCCACCGCGCCCGGGCGGACTTCTCGCGGTCGCTGGTTGCGCGGCCCTCTTTTCCCTTTTGGTCGGCGCGCGGCTTGGAGCTCA
Organism: Opitutaceae bacterium; assembly: GCA_046091745.1. GTDB lineage: Bacteria > Verrucomicrobiota > Verrucomicrobiia > Opitutales > Opitutaceae > ER46. The sequence goes on along the minus strand of JBJTCH010000124.1, from coordinate 967 downwards.
AGCCACGTCGGAGAACGACGAGCGGCTGACGCGCGCGCTCCGGCAGCATCCCGAGGCCGACGCGAACCAGGACGGCGTGCTCACCGAGTCGGAGGCGCGGGCGCACCTGCGGCAGCTGAAGTCGGGCCCGGCGGGGAAAGCGGTGAAGTCCTCCAAGGCGGCCGGCGGGCCGGACCCGACGCTGGCCGAGGTCCACTACGGTCCGCACGAGCGCAATGTGCTGGCTTTCTGGCGCGCCACGTCGGACCAGCCGGCGCCGCTCGTGGTGTTCATCCACGGGGGCGGGTTCGTGTCCGGTGACAAATCCAAGGTGCGCGGCGACCGGATTCTCCGGCAATGCCTCGAGGCGGGCGTTTCGTTCGCGGCGATCAACTACCGCTTTCGCACCGCGGCGCCGATCCAGGACGTGCTGCGCGATTGCGCCCGGGCGATTCAGTTCCTGCGTTCCAGGGCGGCGGAGTGGAACATCGACAAGTCGCGCGTCGCCTCCTTCGGGGGCTCGGCGGGTGCGGGCACCTCCCTGTGGCTCGCCTTTCACGACGACCTGGCGGATCCGGGCAGCACCGACCCGGTCCTGCGCGAATCCACGCGTCTGGTCTGCGCCGCGGCGAACGCGTGCCAATTCAGCTACGATATCCTGCGCTGGGAGGAGCTTTTCGGTCCGGCCGCGCGGAAGTTCGACCGGGCGGGCGAGGATCACCCGGCTTTCTACGGCCTCAAAACCGAAGCGGAGTTGCGCGGTCCCCTCGGCGCGAGGCTGCGCGCGGACTGTGACATGCACGGGCTCATCTCGAAGGACGATCCGCCGGTGTTTCTCGCCAGCCCGCTGCCGGGCGGCGAAGTCACGGACCGCGGTCACCTGCTGCATCATCCCCTGCATGCGAAGGCGATCCACGACCGCTGCCGCGAGGTCGGTGTGGTTTGCGTGGCGGATGTGCCGGGTGCGGGGCTCAAACCCGCTCCGGAT
>JBJTCH010000123.1:0-2870 GCA_046091745.1 Opitutaceae bacterium | reverse complement strand
AGTGCCGGGTTGAGGCGGATGGCGTCGGAGTGGGCCGAGAGTTTCGGTGCCATCTCCTTCTCGACCGCGCGGAGGGCGTCGTTGCCGTGCGCGCCGACCAGGTTGAAGAACAGTCGCTGCACCCGGCCCAGGAGTTCGCCGCTCCGCTCCAGAGCCACCAGGGTGTTTTCAAACGTCGGCTCGGCGGGGTTGTTCGCGATCGCCTCCACCTCGCGCAGGTGTTCCGCCATGCCTTGCGTGAAGGCGGGCGCGTAGTGCTCGTCGCGGACGCGGTCGAATGCGGGGTAGCCGAAGGGCAGGGTGCTCGGAGCGAGCAGTGGGTTGGAAGCCTCGGCGGCGTCGGCGGCAGGGAGGGACATGGTGGCGAAGAGCAGGAGGCCCGGCAGGGCGCGGGGGAGAGAGGTCATGGTGATTGCGGGAAGAATGCCAGCCGGGCCGTGTTCGCAAGGGCGGGCGTCGATCCGCGGTGATTGTCCGCGTGGTTGGATCGATCGTCGGGAAAGCCGGGATTCGAGTTTCGGGATTCGAGTTTCCCCTCGACGGTGGCGCGCGGGTCGCGCAAATCGGCCGCGTGCTGAATCGCCTCACGAATCTCTTCCCGGTGTGGGTGTCGCTCGGGGCGGTGCTGGCGCTGATCGAGCCCGCGTGGTTCACCTGGTTCCAGGGGCAGGCGATCACGTGGACACTCGCGCTGGTGATGCTCGGGATGGGGATCACGCTGCACGTGGACGATTTCAAGGCGGTGGGGCGCATGCCGCGCGCGGTGGCGGTCGGCTTCGTGGGCCAGTACACCATCATGCCCGCCGCGGGCTGGGGCGTGGCGAAGGCCCTCGACCTGCCGCCGCAGTTCGCGGCCGGTCTCATTCTGGTGGCGTGTTGCCCCGGCGGAACGGCGTCGAACGTCGTCACGTTCCTCGCCCGCGGCAACGTGCCGCTGTCCGTGGTGATGACCATGTGCTCGACCTTCGCGGCGGTGTTCATGACGCCCCTGCTCACGAAGTGGCTCGCGGGCACGGTCGTGCCGGTGGACGCGGCCGGACTGCTGGTGAGCACGGTGCAGGTGGTGCTGCTGCCCTTGGTGCTCGGGCTCGGCCTGGTCCGGTTCACCCCGGGGTTAGTGAAACGGGCGCTGCCGGCAGCGCCGCTGGTTTCCGTGCTGGGTGTGACGATGATCGTGGCGAGCATCATCGGTACCAGTGCGCCGCAGATCCGCGGATCGGCGGGCCAGTTGGTCCTCGCGGTCATCCTGCTCCACGCGATCGGTTTTCTTTTCGGCTTCCTGTTCGCGAAGGCGCTGGGGCAGGGGGTGACAACCTGCCGGACCGTCTCCATCGAAGTGGGCATGCAGAATTCCGGGCTGGGCGCGGTGCTGGCAAAGAAGCACTTCGCTGACGCGGTGACCGGAGTGAGCCTCGCGGCTGTGCCGTGCGCCATTTCGAGCGTGTTCCATTCGGTGATCGGCAGTGTGTTGGCGGGCGTGTGGCGGTTGCGTCCCCCGCCCGGTGAAAAGAACGGCGGTCGGAGCTGAATAACGCGGACGTGTCGCGATCCATGAGCGATTCCTGCGGATCCGGAACCAGACGCGGGACTTTCCTTCGGCGCGGGTTCGCGGCGGTGGCCCTGCTGGCGGCGTCGGGTCTTCATTCGGGATGCACGGTGCCCGGGTTTTCGTCGCGGTCGCGGCAGGTCGGCGAATCGATGGTTTTTATCGGCGAGGAACCGAGCCCGTTGGCGCTCCGGCCCGCGAAGGGAACGCGTCTGCAGCTGCGCAGCACTTACCGGCCCGGCGCGGCGACGATCACGTACGAGGAAGGCCGCGATTATCGCGTCGACCACGGGAGCGGCACCGTCACCCGGCTGCCCGGTTCGCGCCTGCCTGACTTCCGGACCAACGTGCTGTTCGGCCAGGTGGAGTTCGATCACACGAAGTTTCCCGGCTACGGGAACCTGCCGTTTTTCGCGTACGCCGACTACGACGCGGCCGACGATTTTCGCTGGTCCCCCGCTGGGGCTGCGGGCGATCCGCTGGCGGCGGTGCGCGCGCGGTTGGCGGCGGGCGGGCCCTTCAATATCGTGGCGTTCGGCGACAGCATCGCCGCCGGCGGGGAGGCCTCGAGCCCGGAGCTCGTTTTCTGGCGCCGATGGATCGCGGATCTGCAGGCGAAATACCCCGGGGCCCGGATCACCGGGGTGAACGGTGCCACCGGCGGCGACACGACGACGCGTGGTCTCGAGCGTCTGCAGACCAAAGTGCTGGAGGCGCGACCCGACCTCGTGCTGGTGGCTTTCGGCATGAACGACCACAACCGGCGCGGCGTGCCGCCGGCGGATTTCGAGCGGCAGCTCACCGAGATCGTCAACCGCGTGAAATCCGGCACCGGCGCCGCCGTCGTGCTCGTATCAACCTTCCCGCCGAATCCCCGCTGGGTGCACAGCACCCGCCGCATGGAGGAGTACGCGGCGATCACGGCCCGAGTGGCGGCAACGACGGGCTGCGCGTACGCGGATGTCCACGGTCTCTGGCAGGCGATGACCGCGCGGAAGCGCCCCGAGGACCTGCTGGCCAACAATATCAATCACCCGAACGATTTCGGCCACGGCATCTACCACCGCGCGCTGACGGCGATGGGTCTGTAATGCTCCGCCCACGGGGTCAGGCGGCCGGCTGCGGAGTGGGCGAGGTGCGGAGGTTTCGGCGGAGATCGGCGAAGCTCACGAGGCGGCGCGTTTGTTCGTCCCACAGGTGAAGGTTGATCGAACGGAGGCTGCGGAGGAATGTCAGCGGCTTCACCTCGGAGAAAATCGGGTGCGAATTGTGGCAGCGCTCGAGGTTGTAGTTCGGGATGCGCGGGCTCAGGTGGTGGATGTGG
>JBJTCH010000122.1:0-4662 GCA_046091745.1 Opitutaceae bacterium | reverse complement strand
GATATTGAACAGCGGTCGATGCCGTCCCTGACTTTCCGGCCTTTTTGCTCAAATCCACCCGCTGCGGGCTTTACTCTTTAGCGGCCGCTCCGCTCGAAGGCCGCAACCACGCGCAGAGCGTGCAAAGACAGTCCTGCCGTCCTTTGGTCTCTTGGACCGTTGGTCCCTCGTTCCTTTCGCCTCTCGGTCCCTCAATGCGCCAGCGGACGGTACTTGATGCGGTGCGGCTGGTCGGCGTCCTTGCCCTTCCGGCGGCGGAGGTCCTCGAGGTAGCTGGAGAAATTGCCGTTGTGCCACGTCAGCTGGCTGTCGCCCTCGAAGGCGAGGATGTGGGTGGCGACGCGGTCGAGGAACCAGCGGTCGTGCGACACGACGACCGCGCAACCCGCGAAATTCTCAAGCGCCTCCTCGAGCGCGCGGATCGAGTTCACGTCGAGGTCGTTGGTGGGCTCGTCGAGCAGGATGAGGTTGGCGCCGGATTTCAGCAACCGCGCGAGATGCACGCGGTTGCGTTCGCCACCCGAGAGCACGCCGACCTTCTTCTGCTGGTCGGCGCCGGAAAAACCGAACTGCGCGCAGTAGGCGCGGGCATTCACCTCGCGGCCGCCCAGGCGGAGGATCTCCTCCCCGCCGCTGATCGCCTCGAAAATCGTCGCGCCCGCGGGCAGGCCGTCACGCGACTGGTCGACGTGGGCCACCTGCACGGTTTCACCCACGCGTAGCGCGCCGGCGTCGGGCTGCTCGGCCCCCGTGATGAGCCGGAACAGGGTGGTCTTGCCGGCGCCGTTGGGGCCGACGACCCCCACGATGCCACCGGGCGGCAGCGAGAAATGGACGCCCTCGAACAGCAGCCGGTCGCCGTAGCCCTTGGCTAGTCCCTGCGCTTCGACGACGAGCGTTCCGAGGCGCTGGCCCGCGGGAATCAGGATCTCGAACTCGCGCTCCTTCTCGGCGACGCCCTCCTTGAGCATCGCCTCGTAGGCGTTGATGCGCGCCTGCGACTTCGCCTGGCGGGCGCGGGCCGATTGCCGGATCCACGCCAGCTCGCGCGCCATCGCCTTCTGCCGGCGGTCCTCGGTGCGTTGCTCGACGGCGAGCCGGCGTTGTTTCTGCTCCAGCCACGAGGAGTAATTGCCCTTCCACGGGATGCCGTGGCCGCGGTCGAGCTCGAGGATCCACTGCGCGACGTTGTCGAGGAAGTAGCGGTCGTGGGTCACGGCGATCACCGTGCCGGTGTAGCGCGCGAGGTGCTGCTCCAGCCACTGCACGCTCTCGGCGTCGAGGTGGTTGGTGGGCTCGTCGAGCAGCAGGATCGCCGGCTGCTGGAGCAGCAGCCGCGCGAGCGCGATGCGGCGGCGTTCGCCGCCGGAAAGTTTGTCGACGATCTGATCGCCCGGCGGGCAGCGCAGCGCGTCCATCGCCATCTCGACCCGCGGCGCGACGTCCCAGGCCCCGAGCGCGTCGATCTTTTCCTGCAGCTCGCCCTGCCGCGCCATGATGGCGTCCTTCGCGGCGTCGTCTGCCGCCTCGTTCAGTTCATCCCACGTGGCGTCGTAGGCGGAGACGAGCGCGGTGAGATGCTGGACGCCCTCCTCGACGCAGGCGCGGACGGTCGCGCCCGGGGTGAGGTGCGGCTCCTGCTCGAGCAGGCCGACATCGTAGCCCGGCTCGAAGTGCACGCGTCCCTCGATCTCGGTGTCGCGCCCCGCGAGGATGCGGAGCAGGGAGGATTTGCCGGAGCCGTTGAGGCCGAGGACGCCGATCTTCGCGCCGTGAAAGAACGACAGCGAGATGTCGCGGAGGATCTCCTTGCGCTCGATCTTCTTCGAGACGCCGAGCATCGAGAAGATGACCTTGGGTGCTTCCTCGGGCTTGGGCATGAGGGGCGGACTCAAGCCGTGGCGCCGGCCGCCGCAAGCGCGCAGAACGGGCCCGAAGGGGTCAGGGCGTTCAATGTTTAGCGTGGCGGCGAATTCCGTGCGCGAATCGGGGTTAAGTTTGGTAGCAAACTGGTTTTCAAGGGATAGCGAGAGCTGCCGAATGTTCGGCGAGAGTCCCGCCGGACTGGGTAAGTGAAATATTGAACGCCCTGACCCCATGAGGCGAGAGCTAGGGTTGAACAATGAACGCCCTGACCCCTTGGGGAAAGGCCTCGGGTTGGGTGGCGATTTCCAGCGCGGTAAGGCGCAGCAGGGCGTCGGCGCGATCCGTGCCGCACATGGATTCAGTGGGGCGCAGGCTGGTGCAGAACGCGGGGCGTTCGGGTTTTCCGAAGAGCGCGCAGCGAAGGTCGGGCAGCAATTGCACGCAGGGAATTCCGGCGGGCTTGCCGTGCGGCATGCCGGGAATCGGTGACGTGATGGAGGGCGCGATGCAGCAGGCCCCGCACTCGGGACGGCAAGCCGTCGGCGTTTCGTCGGGGGGCAATGGCCTGGCGTCCGGCATGCGTCGCGAAAGGCTGCCGGGATTCCGCCGCCGCGCCAAGCTTGGCGCCGCTCAGCCGGAACCCGGACGAGTCCTCTCCGGCGGGGGAGCTTCCACCGCCGGATTCGTCAACGTCGACTCAAGCCAGGCGCGATCTTCGTCAGCGCCCAGATATCCCGGCCACGCCTCGCCCTCTGCGCAAAGTCCCGCGCGACCGGGCTCGAGGTAGAGTGTGCGGAGGGTGTCGGCGATTTCCGTGGGTCCGGCGAGAAAGCGGCATTCGTGGTGCGGTGCCCAGGCCTGTCGCGCGCGGAGGAGGCAGGGCGCGAGGCGGCGCTTCAGTTCCTCGGCGGCCTCGGCTGGTCCGGTACGCGCCTCGAGCGTGGCCACGAGCCGGGCGGTGCGCGGAAGCAGGAGAGCGCAGCGGACGCGCCACCAACCTTCGATCGCGAGCAGGTGCACGGCCGCGTGAAACTCGGAGGCGAAGTGAATGGAGTTCAGCGGCGCGCCACGACGGCCGGCGTGCAACGTGAAGAAGTGGGCGCCGGATGCCGGACGGGGGCCGGAGGAGAACGGCGGGGCGGAGTCGCTGAGGCGAAGCGGGATCATCGCCCGACTCCGGCGGCAGTGCCCCCAAGCGCCAACGGAGCCTCCTACCCGAATCCGGGGATTGCGCCTCCGGTCCGGGATGCGGGGCACGCCTGCGCATAAGCTGAGGCCTCGGAGTCGCGGCCAACCCTCATTACCGGAGCGGCTTACTCCCGCGTTCAGGCAGTCGTGCGATCCAGCCCGAGGTTTGTTCCGCGGACCACGCCGGTAACGTGTGCCACGAGGCCATTCCACGCGTTGGCTTCTCGCACGTTGGCACAGGCGTGCGATTTCGTCAGAGCCCTGGCCTTGGGCGCGCCTCCGGCCCGCCCCGCGACGTGCCGGTTCAGTTCACACCGCGGCTCGCCGGAGCGGGCGTCGCGGGTGCTTTGGCGGCGGCTTTCGGCGCCGGCGCCGGGCGGTAGAGGCTCACGAGACAGCCACCGGTGGCGGCCATCACGATGCCCAGGAAAAATTGCCAGGGCACTCCGGCGATCCCGTCCTTGGGCGGGTGCATCCAAGTTGCCACGACGGCGTTCACGATGGGCGCGCCGGCGAAGACGATCGACATCACGACCTGCGGATTACCCTTCGCGCCGAAGGCGAGGAGGATGCCGAACGCGCCGACGGCGCCGAGCGTGCCGGCGATCAGCGAGATCCAGACGCCCTTGGCGGGAAAGCTGAAGTCGGAGCCGTTGGTCTTGAGGAGCACAAGCGGCGCGAGCACGGCGAAAATGAAGTAGGCGATGCCCACGAAAAGGAACGCCTTGTAGCGTCCCAGCACGGGATCGTTCATGGCCATCTGCCCGCTGTGCAGGAAGACGCCGTAAAGGCCCCAGGAGGCGACGGTGAGAAGAACGTAATTAAGCCATTGCATGGTGGTGGAGGTGAAGGGTGGGAGGGCGGAAAAAAAGTTCAGGCGCCGGGAAGTTCGACGGCCGGCTCGCTTGCGAGCACCGTGCGCAACGCCGCCGGCACCGGCGCCTTGCGGATCTCGCGGGTCACCGCGTCCAGGGTGACGTGGATGATTGAGCAGCGGCCCGAGGCGACGGGCTCCGTGGGACCCGAGGCGGGGCCGAAAATCCAGAAACCGTAGGTGAGGCTGTGGGTGCGGACTTCCTGCGCGCGGAGAGCGACGCGCAATGTTTCCCCGAAACGCGCGGGACGGTGGAAATCGCAAGCGACGGCAAGGCGCGGCCAACCTTGCTGCCGCGCGCCCTCAGTCGTGTGCACGGCCAGGCCGAGCGACCGCAGGAAGGCGTGTTCCGTGTTCTCGGCGTAGCGGAGAAAGTTCGCGAAATGCACGATGCCCGCGAGATCGGTGTCGGCGAAGGCCACCTCGACGCGGTGGCAAAAATGGAAGCGGGCGGGGATCTCCATGCGGTGGGCGGAGTGAGGAAGATTCAGGATCGGCCGTGGAAATCCGGTTGAATCATGGATGGGCGCGGATCTGGAAAATAAGCGTCGTCATGTCATTCGCGCTCCCCGTGCGCCACCACGGACCGGCCGGGTGATCGCGATGGAGGCATGACCTCCGCTCGGTAACCGTGTCGATCCGTGTTCATCCGAGGTTTCCTCCCGCATCGCCGCGGCTTAGGCAAGCGTGCCCGCGGGCCGGTTCTTCGCGGCCGGCGCGGCAAGGGCGCGGAC
>JBJTCH010000121.1:0-6087 GCA_046091745.1 Opitutaceae bacterium | reverse complement strand
CTGGTTAGATTAGAAAGGCCGCGAAGGTCTATCGGCATAGGCCGAGGTCGACCCGCCTTCGCCCGGCCTACGGCGGGCATGCGGACCCCGGCTACACCGAGCCCTGGCCTCCTCATCCGAGTCCATCCGGGTCCGTCCGTGGGTACACACCCGCGACGCGAGTCGGGAGCGCATCACGACCCAAGGTTCGGGCCGGTCGATCGGACTCTCTGAACTCGGATCGGGCCTCGGTGCCCTCTGTGTTCCAACTCACCCCCCTTTGGTTGCGGCTCCGCCGCGCTAGGGCTCTTCGTGCGTATTCGTGGTTCCACCACGCGGAGCGGGTCGGGCGCGCATCACGACCCGAGGCTCGGTCCGGTGGATCGCACTCGGTGAACCCGGATCGGGCCTCGGCGCCGTCCGTGTTCCAACTCAACTCCCTTTGCTTGCGGCTCCGCCGCGTTAGGGCCTTCCGCGGTTGCCCCGTCGCTTCAAAATTCCCAACTCAGTCCCACGCTCGGGAGCAAGGGCAGCTGCTCCCGCGGTTTCCGACGATCGGTCACGGTCGTGCCGCTCACCGAGACCTGATGGTCGTAGCCGAGGAGGTTCACGCGGTCATAGACATTGAACAGATCAAGGTACGCGCGGAGCTCGCCCCGTGAGAGCTGGAAGCGGCGGGTCACGCGCAGATCCAGACGGTGGTAATCCGGGAGGCGCAGGCCGTAGGGCTCGCCGTTCGCCGAGACGAGCACGCGGCGGTTGTTCGCCAGCGGCGCCAACGAGTACACGACGTCGGTGGTGGGCCAGCCGGAGTGGAAGTGCCACGCGGCGCTGAACTGCCAGCGGGGATTCAGGGCGTACGTGGCGTCGGCGTAGAAGGTATGACGCTGATCGCGCCGGCGCGACACCCAGCGGCCGGCCACCCGCTCCTCGGTGCGCGCGATCGCGTGGCTCACGTGCCATTGCAGCGCGCCGTTGCCGCGACTCGACAACAGGAACTCCACGCCCTCCGCGCGGGCCTCCGCGGGCGCCACGCGCAGGCGGTCCGTCTGGGCCTCGGGGAAAAGGTCGTATGCGTTGTCGATGTTCTCCCAGCGCGGACGCACCCGCGAGGTCAGCCGCTGGTAGGCCTCCACGCGCACCGCAACCCGCGGCCCGATGGTTCGCTCGAGGCCGACCACGCGGTGCTCCGCGCGTTCCACGCGGCCGAAGGCGCGCTCACCATCCGCCACCGAGAGCTCGTGCAGGCCTTGCCGTTGCGCGTAGTCGCCCCATGCCGCCCGGATCACCGTGGCGCCAAGGGTGAGCGCGGCATTGAGCCGCGGCGAAACCGTCGAACCACCGACCTGCCCCGCGCGCTCCCAGCGCACGCCAGGTTCGGCCACCAGCGGTCCGGCCACGCGGAACTTCACCGCGGCAAACCCAGCCGCGTTCGCGCCTTCGGGCTCAAGCCGCGCCACCGTGCGTTCCGTCGCCACCACCTGGGCGTTGCCGGACACGACCGTTCGCTGGCGCGACAGCGCGTAATCGTAATCCGCCGCGCCGTTTCCCGCCTCCAAGCCCGCCCGCCAGACCGCCGACTCGCCGGGTTGCCACGACCACTCGTTGCGCAACGACGCGAGATCGAGCTGGCGATGGTCCGTGAGCGAGAAGGGGAACCCGTCCTGCCGCCCGCTGCCGTGGCGGCTCCACGTCAGGCGGTTCCAGGCGAGGACCGCTTCGCCCTTCAGTCCGCCGGACATCTCCCCGCGCCAGCGACCCCAGACATGATTGCTCCCGTAGGCGCTGGAGAGCGTGGGCGAGTTGGTGCGCTCGTAACGCAGACCGTCACCGGAGCGCAGCGCGTGGAACGAGACGGTGTGCCCGGGCGCAGGGTCATACTCCACCTTGCCCATCAGGTCGTAGTACCGCGGCGAAATGTCGTCGTCGCGCCCCGAGGCACGCAACGCGATGTCGGGATAACCGCGGCGCGCCGTCGCCAGCCAGCGACCGCGACCGCCGGCAAACACCCCCTGCCGCAACGCGCCCACGCCGGTGAGGCTCAGGTTCAACGCGGTCAGCGCACGACGGTCCGACTTCGTTTCCATGGTGAGCACGCCCGCGAGACGGTCCCCGTGCTCCACTTGGAATCCGCCCGTGGCGAGATCCAGCCAGCGAATCGCAGCCGGATCCACGATCGAGAGCGCGCCATCGACATCCTTCAGGTGGAAGGGCTCCAGCAGGTCCGCGCCGTCGAGCCGCAAACGCACCTCGGACTGCGGCGCGCCGCGCACCCAGAAACGCGCCGAGACGTCGTCGGTCGCCAGTCCGGGCAGACGTGCGATCGAGCGGAACAGATCGTCACCGACCTGGGGCAGCACCTCGAGTTCCGCCGCGGTGAGCCCGGCGGCGGCCGTCGTGGCGACATCGGCCACCCCGAAACGGCTCGGAGTCACGACGACCTCGGCGAGCTTCACCGCGGGGGTGACCTGCGCCGTCAGAGCGGTCGCGGCGAAAGACGCGACCAGGGTGAATGGGCTGAGCTTCATGAGTGTCGCGAAGAGAAGGTGTGGTGATCCGACCTAGCTCCGGAAAAACTCCCGGGTGGCCGCGATCCGCGCCTGCACCGCGCCGCCGCGCAGCAGGTCGCGCGCCGCGTCGATCCCGTCGCGGACAGAGGCCGTGCGACCGGTGATCCAGAGTCCGACCGCCGCGTTCAAGGCAACGGTGTCCTCCAGTCCCCGCGGCGCGCGTCCCGCCAGCAGCGCCTCGACCAGCGCCGTGTTGGTCGCAACGTCGCCACCGATCAGATCGGCAAAAGGTGCGCGGGTGAGACCGAAGTTCTCCGCCACCCAGTCACCCGCCACAGCCCGGTGCGCGCCGAAGCCGTGCACCCGGTTTACCGTGGCGGTTGTTAATTCATCAATTCCCCGCCCGTCGCCGATCACCCCGTGCGCCGCGAGGCCGGCCTTGGCGCCCAGCACCTCCAGGGCGCCCGCGAGGGTCGGAACCGCGGAAGGCGCGTACGTGCCGAGCAGGACGTGCGCGGGCCGGCCGGGATTGATCAGCGGACCGAGGATGTTGAAGACCGTGCGCCGTCCCTGCGCTGCCAGGGCCTTGCGCACCGGGGCGATGTGGCGGAAAGCCGGATGGTAGGCCGGCGCGAAAAAGAAAACAAAGCCGAGCTCCGCGAGCGCGGCGCGCATCTTCTCCGGCGGCGCTTCCAGGTTGACGCCCAACGCGGCCAGCAGATCCGCGCTGCCGCATTTGGAGGTGATGCCGCGATTGCCGTGCTTCATCACCGGCACCCCGGCGCAGGCGAGCACGAGCGTGACGACGCTGGAGATGTTGAAGCCACCCGAGTGGTCGCCCCCGGTGCCGACGATGTCGATCCCGCGCACGGACCATTCGCCCACGCCGGGATCGACCGCTCGTGCCCGAAACGCCGCTGCGAACGCTGCGACCTCGGCGGGCGTCTCCCCTTTGTCCGCCAGCGCCACGAGGAAGGCCGCCTTCGCGGTATCCGTCTCCTCGGCCCCCGCCAGCGCCGCCGCGGCCGCCGCGATTTCCGCCGCGGAAAGTTCCTGACCGGCGGCGGCTTGGGCGGTGAGGGACGCGAGACTGCTCATGCGGCGACTTCATTTCCCGCCGCCGGTCGCCGCAAATAAATTTGCGCCCCGCCGCGGCGGTTGCGACCACACGCCGTGCGCCCGCTGCTTTTCGCCCTGTTCCTCCCTACCCTTGTCGCCGCCGCCACCCCAGCGGCGAAGACCACCACCGCCGGGGCGCCGGCGGCGGAACTTTCGGTAACCGATGCGGTGATCCTTGGCGTCGTGGAAGGTGTTACCGAATTCCTGCCCATCTCATCGACGGGACACCTGATCGTCGCGACTCACTTTCTCGGCCTCGATCGCGACACCCCGTTGACGGGGCCGAACGGCGAGACCCTGTGGCATAAGAAACCCTCGGCCAAGAACCCGCAGGGCGAGCCGCTCACGCTGAAACTCGCCGCGGACACCTACACGGTGGTCATCCAGGCCGGCGCCATCGCCGCGGTCGCCCTGCTCTACTGGAACTCCCTGCTCTCGATGCTCAACGGCCTGCTCGGCCGCGACCCCGCGGGACGCAAGCTGCTGATCAGCGTGCTGGTCGCCTTCGTGCCGGCGGCGGGGCTCGGGTTCCTCGCCCACAGCTGGATCGAGGCCCACCTCTTCTCGATCGGCGGCGTGATCATCGCGCAGGTGGCGGGAGCGGGGCTGATGTTCTACGCCGAGGCCTGGCGCCGGAAACGGGCCGCCACCAATCCCGAGCCGGCCGAAATCACGCCCGCGCGTGCGGCGGTGGTCGGCGCGCTGCAATGCGTGGCGCTGTGGCCGGGCACCAGCCGCTCGATGATGACGATCGTCGGCGGCTACTTCACCGGATTGGATCCACGGCGTTCGGCGGAGTTCAGCTTCCTCCTCGGCTTCGTGACCCTCACCGCGGCTTCCGTCTACAAGGGACTGCGCAGCGGCGGGGCGATGATCGAGGTGTTCGGCTGGGGGAACGTCATCCTCGGCGCGATCGTCGCCGCCGTCACCGCCGCGGTCTGTGTGCGCTTCCTCGTGCACTGGCTGACCCGCCACGGCCTCGCGCTCTTCGCGTGGTACCGGCTCGCGCTGGCGGCGACGCTCGCGGCGACCGTCTGGCTCGGGAAATAAGACGGGCGGTGGCGCGGCCGCCCCCCGCGTGCTAGGGTCGCGCGGTGTTTCACCGTCTTTTCCCGCATCTCCTCCTCCGCACCCTCGCCGCCGCGCTCGCGGTCGGAGGTGTCGGCGTCTGGCTGGCCACCGGGGCGCATCGCGGCTGGACGCGCACGAGCGAGGTGGAGATGCGTCGCGACGAGATCACCGGCATCGATTATCCGGTGCGTCGCGAGAAGTTCACCGCGGGGGTCGAAATCCCGCTCGTGGCCCTCGGCGGAGCCGCGCTGCTCGCGGTTGGCGCCGCGGTGCTGCGGCCACGCGAGCGTCCCTCCGGTCCCGCCGGCAAGCCCTGAACCGCGTTTATTTTCCCATGAAAAACCAACTCCGCCAACTCCTGGCTCTCTCCGCCGTCGCCGGCTCGGTCTTCGCCGCGCCGCTTTCCTTCGATTTCAAGGATCCGAAGGGCGTGAACAACGTGCAGTTCAAACTCGACGCGCCGCTCGAGTCGATCACCGGCACGGGCACGGGTATCTCCGGACAGGTGTCGTTCGACCCGGCCAAGCCCGGCGCCACCACCGGGCGCATCGAGCTGTCCGCCAAATCCCTCACCGTCGGGAACCCGATGATGGGTGAGCACCTGCAGGGCGGACAGTGGCTCGACACCGCGAAGAACCCGGTCATCGCGTTTGAGCTCGTCTCGCTCGCCAACGTGCGCACGCAGGGCGGCGTCACGACCGCCGACGCCACCGGCAAGCTCTCGGTCAAGGGTGTGACCAAGGAGATCAAGGTGCCGGTCTCCTTCACCCACCTGCCCGACAAGCTCGGCGCGCGTGTGAACGACCCGAAGGTCAAGGGCGACCTCCTCGTCATTCGCGCCAACTTCGAGGTCAACCGCAGCGACTACGGGATCAACGCCGGCAAGAACACCGACAAGGTCGCCGAGACCATCCAGCTCTCGCTCAGCATCGCCGGCGCCGCGCCGAAGGCCTGATCGGCGAATCAAACGCATCTCACCCGAGCCCGGCCGCCGACGGCCGGGCTTTTCTTTTGCCCAAGCGCGCGGTGCGCCGGCGCCTCACCACACTCCGGGGATGAGAAACGCGCGGCCGCGACGGTAGCTCTCGTACTCGGGAAACTGCGCGAGCAGGCCGCGCTCTTCGCGCCGGGCCTTGGCGATCAGGACGATGGCGAGAATCCCCCACGCGGCGAAACGCCAGACCTGCGGCCCGGCCACGCACGCGCCGAGCGCGATCACCAGCGAGCCGAGGTACATCGGGTGACGCACCCAGCGGTACGGGCCATCCGTGATCAAGCGCGCCCCCGATCGCGGCTCGGGCCGGATATTGAAATTACCCCAGCGGTTGAACCGCACCGTCCAACCCACCCACGCGACACCGGCGAGCGCGATCCCCAGGCCCGTCCACAGCGCACCCGGACGCCCCGA
>JBJTCH010000120.1:0-9787 GCA_046091745.1 Opitutaceae bacterium | reverse complement strand
CGCCGGCGCCGCGCATGAGAATTTTCTACGGTTGGCGCGGCGCGTTTTGGGTTCGTGTCCGCCGGCCGCCCCGTGCACACCGGCGCACTTCCCCGTTTAAATCATGACCCTCACCTCCACCCCCCGCGGCTCGCTCTTCACGATGATGGCCCTTGAGTTCTTCATCTGGGGCGCGTGGCTGCCGCTGATCTTCGGCTACCTGCCGAGCCTCGGTTTCACGCCCGGCCAGCAGGCGTGGATCCTCAACGCCTTTCCGGTCGCCTCGATCGTCGGCATGTTCTTCAGCAACCAGTTCGCCGACCGCAATTTCTCCGCGGAGAAGTTCCTCGCGTTCTCCCACCTCGTCGGCGGCCTCGCCATCCTCGGTTGCGCCTTCACCCGCGACTTCTGGCCGTTCTTCCTGCTGATGCTCGTGCACTGCCTGCTCTACGTGCCGACGATCTCCATCACGAACTCGATCGCCTTCGCCAACATGCGCGACCCGGCGAACGAGTTCGGGCTCGTCCGCATGGGCGGCACCATCGGGTGGATCCTCGCCGCGTGGCCGTTCACCTTCATCCTCGTCGACTGGGCCAAGGTCGACGCCGCCAACGCGCAGGGCTTCGTCAACTGGCTCGGCACCGTCCTCAGCTCGGGCCTCTCGGGCGACGCGCTCAAGAACGCCACGCGTTACACATTCATCGTGGCCGGCGTCGCCTCCCTGGTGCTGGCCGCCTTCAGCCTCACGCTCCCGCACACGCCGCCGCGCAAGGCCGAGGGCGGTGCCAAGCTCGCGTGGCTCGAGGCCCTGAGCCTGCTCAAGCATCCGTTCGTCCTCGTGCTGTGGCTGGTCACGCTCGTCGATTCCTTTGTCCACAACTGCTATTTCAACTGGACCGGCGTCTTCCTCGGCACCGCGCCCTCGGCCGGCGGCGTGGGCATCCCGGGCAACTGGATCATGCCGGTGATGAGCATCGGCCAGATCGCGGAGATCCTCACGATGTTCGTCCTCGGCGCCACGCTCCGCCGCTTCGGCTGGCGGGCCACCATGATCGTCGGCGTCCTTGGCCACGCCGCTCGCTTCGCGGTCTACGCGTTCCTGCCCCAGAGCGCCGGCGCCATCATCCTCATCCAGGTGCTCCACGGCATCTGCTACGCGTTCTTCTTCGCCACGGTCTACATCTTCGTCGACGCGTACTTCCCGAAGGACATCCGCACCAGCGCGCAGGGTCTCTTCAACGTCCAGATCCTCGGGATCGGCGCCCTGCTCGCCAACTCCATCTGCCCGTGGCTCATCCAGAGCGTGTATACGGTGAAGGACGTGACCGACTTCCGCGGCCTTTTCCTCGTGCCGCTCGTGACCGCCTCCGCGGCCGCCCTCGCGCTCGCGCTGTTCTTCCGTCCGCCGCCGACCCCCGCCTCCGGCGGGGCCGTCGCCGCGCCGCATTGAGAAAGGCCCGTCCGTGCTGACGCGCCTCCTCGCGCTGGCCCTGGCGATCGCGGCCTCGTCGCCCGCCGCCCGCGTCGAGCTCGTCGCCGGCGGATCCGAGGACCGCACCGGCATCCCCGCGGTGCGCGCCGCGTTGCGCGAGCCGTTCGGCGCGGAGTTCGACGCCGCCGGCAACCTCTACATCGCCGAGATGGTGAGCGGGAACCGCCTGCTGCGGATCGACCCGCGCGGCCTCCTCACCCACGTGGCCGGCGACGGTGTCGCGGGCGACGCCGGTGACAGCGGGCCCGCGCTCGCGGCGCGGTTCAACGGACCGCACAATCTCGCCGTGTTGCCGGAGGGCGACGTTCTGCTCGGCGACACGTGGAACGGACGCGTGCGCCGCTACCACGCCGCCTCCGGTACGGTGTCCTCGCTTCCCGGCTTCAACGCGCCGCCGCCCGCAGCCCGCACCAACGGACCCTATTGCATCACGCTCACCCCCGACGGCCGCGAGCTCGTGATCGCCGACCTGCGGCGCGTGCAGGTGCTCACCCTCGCGTCCGGCCGGTTGCGCGTGGTGGCCGGCAACGGGAAAAAAGGCGTGCCGGCCGACGGCGCCGTGGCGGTCGACGCGCCGCTGGTCGACCCGCGTGCCGCGGCCTATGACCGGCGCGGCAACCTCTACATCCTCGAGCGTAACGGCCACGCTTTGCGTGTGGTCGGGGCCGACGGGCGCATCCGCACCGTGGTCAACGCCGCCGGCGCCAAGGGAGCGACCGGAGACGGCGGACCCGCGTTGGCGGCGACGCTCAACGGCCCGAAGCACCTCTGTATCGACCGCGACGATTCCGTGCTCATCGCCGACGCCGAGAACCACCTCGTGCGCCGGTACTCGCCTGCGACCGGGCTGATCACGCGGGTCGCCGGCACCGGGGCGAAAGGCGCCGCCGGGGTCGGCGGGCCGCCGGAGCAATGCGAGCTCAACCGTCCGCACGGCGTCACCGTGCACCGCGACGGCACGCTCTATATCACCGACAGCTACAACAACCGCGTGCTCCGCCTCGTGCCGTAGGGCAGCAGGGAGATCCGCCGCGGAGAGGGAATCGCGCAACCGAGTCGTGAATCGCCCCTGAACCGCTTCGCGTGGGGGTAACCACGGATAACCACCGATGAACACGGATCAGCCGGGCTCGGTGTAGCCGCGGACTTGGCGAAGGAGTAAGGCATTTCCGAATACTCCCCGGAGTTCACCGCAGATTTCACAGATGGCGCAGATGGTGAGGAAACCACCGACTTCTTCCCGCTCTCCCCGGCCTTCCTGTTCAAACCTCCAAGCCAGGAACCACGAAGGGACACCAAGGCACACGAATGGCCCGAGCGCTCACTCCCGTTTCGTGCCTTTCGCGTGTTTCGTGGTGGCCAGGTCTTCCCCTTCTCCGATGTCTCCCCCATCTCCCCAGTCTCACCTGTCTCCAGCGTCATCGTCGCCGTCCCCGCTTTTGCGCCTTCTGGTCCTTTTCGCGGCCAACCCAGCGGACGGTTGCCCGGAGGCGCATAAGCTGCACGAGGCGGCCGCAAACCATCCGAACCTCAGGGAGCAGCCATCGATGAATATCCCTGCGCCCCTTGGGGCTGTGGCCACGTGGCGGCCCCGTTTTTCCATCGTGCAATAATGGCCGGCGTTCCAGCCTCGCGCGCATGAGAACCGTGTCGCCCCGCGTCTTGTTCCCTGCGCTCGGCCTGCTCTTCGCCGCCGCTTTGCCGGCCGCGCCCCGCCCGAACGTGATCGTGCTGATCACCGATGATCAGGGCTACGGAGACCTGTCCTGCCACGGAAATCCGGTCGTGCGCACGCCGCACCTCGACCGGCTCCACGGGGAGGCGGTGCGGTTCACGGACTTCCACGCCTCGCCGATGTGCACGCCCACGCGCGGACAGTTGATGACCGGCGTGGACGCGCTGCGGAACGGAGCGATGAACGTGAGCAGCGGCCGCACGCTGTTGCGGCGGGAGTTTCCGACGCTGCCTGCCCTCCTGCGCACCAGCGGCTACGGCACGGGGCTGTTCGGCAAATGGCATCTGGGCGATAATTATCCCTATCGTCCGCACGACCGCGGCTTCGACCACGCGGTGTGGTTCCCGTCGTCGCACCTCGGCTCGGTGCCCGACGCGTGGAACAACGACTATCAGGACGACACCTATCGCGTGAACGGCGACCGGCGGCGGTTCTCGGGCTATACGACCGACGTGCTTTTCTCCGAGGCGATGGACTGGATGCGCGCGCGGCGCACGGAGGGCCGGCCGTTCTTCTGCTACCTCGCGACGGCGGCGCCGCACAGTCCGCTCCACGTGCCGGCGCGGCATCTCGAGGCGGTGCGCGCGCGACTGGCCGCGGCGGAGGCGGCCCTGCCGCGCCTGGAGCCGGCGTTTCGCGAGAACCTCGTGCGCTTTCTAGCGATGATCGAGAACATCGATGAGAACGTGGGCCGGCTGGAGGACTTCCTGCGCCGGGAGGGCCTGCGCGACGACACGGTGTTGGTGTTCCTCACCGACAACGGCAGCACGATGGGCGCGCGTTATTACAACTCCGGAATGAAGGGGGCGAAGATCTCGCTCTGGGAAGGCGGCCATCGCGTACCTCTCTTTGTGCGCTGGCCGGCCGGCGGGGTCGGTGGCGGGCGTGACCGGAAGGAGCTCGCGCACGTGCAGGACGTGCTGCCCACGCTGCTCGAGCTGTGCGGGATCGCGGCGCCCGCGAATGCGAAGTTCGACGGCCGCAGCCTCGCGCCCTTGCTCGGGGGAGGTTCCGCGCCCTGGCCCGACCGCATGCTGGTGATCAACTACAGTCGCATGCCGACCACCACTAACGCGGCCGGCCCCGGTTCCGTCTCCCGGCCAACCAAGCAAGGGGCGGCGGTGCTGTGGGGACGCTGGCGGTGGCTGGAGAATCGCGCGCTGTACGACGTCGTGGCCGATCCTCTGCAGAACCACGACGTGGCGGCGCAGCACCCGGAAGTCGTCGCGCGGATGAGCGCGCACCTCGACCAGTGGTGGAACGGCGTGAAGGACCGCGTGAACGAACCGGAGCGGGTCATGGTCGGCAGTCCGGCGGAGGATCCGGCGATGCTTACGGCGTGCGAGTGGTGGGACGTGTTTGTCGACCAGCAGGCGCAGGTGCGGCGGGGCGTTTCCCGCAACGGAGTGTGGCATCTGGAGGTTGAGGCGGCGGGCGAATACGAGATCGAGCTGCGCCGTTGGCCGCGCGAGGCCGGCGCCGCCATGGCGGCGGATCTTCCGAGGCAGCGCCATGCGTTCGGGGAGTTTCCCGCGGGCATCGCGTTGCCCGTGGCGCGGGCACGGTTGCGCGTGGGCGCCATCGAAACGGCGCGGCCGGTAGAGACCGGCGATGAAGCCGTGGTTTTCCGCCTGTGGCTCTCCGCCGGGCCGACCACGCTGCAGACCTGGCTCGACGACGCGTCCGGACGTGAGCTTTGCGGCGCTTATTACGCCTACGTTTCCCGACGGCGCTGAGGTTGCGTCCCGGGAGGTCTCCCCGGGCCAACTGCTGAATGGCCGCGATGAAGCGCAGGAATCGCAAGAAGGACGACGGGCGGAGGTGACGGTCGCCGGCGGCGACCGAGTTTAAGTTGAGGGTTTAGGTTGAAGAGGGGTGGAACCGTACCCCTGTCACTTCACCCCGAACTTCCCACCTCAACCACGGCGCGGAGTCTCCCCAGTCTCGCCCGTCTCCAACGTCTTCTGAGTCGCCCCGTTTTTGCTCCTCCTGAGCCTCTTCGCGGCCAGCTCGGGGAATGGCCGCCAGGAGGCGCATCAGGCGCAAACATCAAGGTCGGCGGCGGGGCTGCGGCGGGAAACCGCTTGCGCCGGTGGAGGCGCGGCTTCCTGTTCCGGCTTTTCCATCACCATGTCCCAAGTTCCCTCTTCTCCCGCGCCGGCGCGCAAGCGCTGCGGTTGCGGCAATACCAAGGACGCCGGCGGGTTCTGCGATGGCTCGCATGCGAAGCCCGCGCCGGCGCCCGTCCGCAAGGCCTGCGGCTGCGGCCGCACCCAGGACGCCCAGGGCAATTGCGACGGCTCGCACGCGAAGCGGCCTTGATGCCCTTCCCGCCGCGCGCTCACCCGTGCGCGGCGATCGTGGCGGCCGGCGGTGAGATCCGCGCCACGGCGTCCACGACGATTTCAACCGCGGCCTCGAGCGGCACGCGCTCCAGGTTGATCACGTAGTCGTAGGCGGAAGGTTCGGCGATATTGGCGCTGAAGTCGGCTTTCACGTAACGGCGTCGGGCGGCGTCGCAGTGCGCGTTCCATGCACTCGCCTCGCTCAACTCGATTCCCCGGCGCCGGGCGACGCACGCGTCGCGGTAAGCCTCGCGGGCCACGAGGCGCACATGCACGCCGCCGGGCAGATCGGCGGTCGCGAAATTGGCGCCGCGTCCGAGCAGGATGGCGTGGCCGCCGCGCGCGATCCGGCGGATCATCTCGTTGGTCTTGCTGACCAGCATCCAGAGGTTGGGGTGCAACCCCACGACCTCGCCGATGGTGGCGTTGAACTCCGAGACGCGATCCTCGGGTAGAAAGCGCGCGAGGTGCGCAGGCAGCTGGTTGGTCCGCAGCATTTCATCGATGAGGTTGGCGCTGTAGACGCTCCACGGGTGGTCGTTGCCCGGCGGCAGGCGTGGCGCGAGCATCCCCGCGAACGCGTTGCCGCCGAGGCCGGACTCGCGCGAGATCGTGACGAACGGCCCGAGCGGATGCGCATGCACCCCGGGCCCGGCGTGGGTGAGGTGGATGTTGAGGTAGGAGGCGGCGTGTTGGAAACCGGACGGAACGGGAGTCATGGCGCACGGGCGCGCCGGCCGGTGAATCCGGGGGCGGCCGCACGGAACACTAACCCGTCCCCGGCGAACCGCTGGGCGGAATTTGCCAAATCACGGGCGCGGCCCGGCGCCGGCGATCTCGCGCGTCACTTCCCCGGCACGACGGGAAGCCATTGCACGGCGTCGATCACCACGTAGCCGTCGGTGCCGACGTTGGAGATCTCGACGTGGCCGCGGCGGCCGGGCTCGAAGCGGAACTCGCCGACGGGTTCGAAGAGGTCGTCGACGGAAGGCTTGCGCCGCTGGTTGAGCGTGAGGCGCGTCTCGCCGTCGGCGTGACGGATGACCACCGGCACGTTGGTCGCGCGGTTGGCGTTGTGCGGGTAGGCGATGCGCACCTGATAGCGTCCGGCCGCCGGCAGATCCGGGATGAAACGCGCTGACTCCCCTCCCTTGTTGGCGTTGTTGTCGTGGTGGTAGCCGGCGTCGACGTAGACCGGGTGGGCCGAGCTGCCGCGGTCGAAACCGCGGCGCTCCGCGTCGAGATCGTCGACCACGACGCCGGCCAAGTTGGTGCGCGGCTTGCGGGTGACGGGCGTGATCGGCGGGCTCTCGAAGTCGAGCACCTGGCCGTCGGCGAGCAGCCGGGCCTTGAAACGCGCGGGGTCGATGTCCTGCACGGTCACGCCCTGCTCGATGGCGTGCACCGCGGCGGTGGCGGCGCTCTGGCCGAGCACCATGAACACAGGCTCCATGCGTATGCTGCCGTAGGCGATGTGCGAGGCGCTCAGGCAGACCGGCACGAGCAGGTTGACGCTCTCGGTCGCGCGGGGGCGGATGCTGCGGTAGCTCACGGGGTAGGGGCGCACGCGCACCTGGATGTCGCCCTCGTTGCGGACGAAGCCCTCCTTCGTGACGTACCGCTGCACGTGGTGGGAATCCATGTTGTACGCGCCCATGCCGACGCTGTCGTTCACGACCTCGGCGCGGACGCAATTGCGCTCGGACATCACGTGATCGCTGACCATGCGGCGCGCCTCGCGCACGTAGAGCTGCCGCGGCCAGTTGTCGTTGTCGGTGAACTCGTCGCGCGCGAGGCCGAGGCGCTGGAACTCGGCGCGCACCTTCTCCGGCACGCGCGGGTGGTTGGCGAGGGTCCACATCAGGCCCATCTGCCAGTCGACGTGCGCCTGGCGGATGCGTTCACGCTCGGCGTGGCCGGCCTCGGGATAGTCCCAGTTCTGGCCGATGAAGTCGGTGCTGATGGCGTAGTTGTTGTTCGTGTCGGTCTTGCGATTCGGCATCCAGACCGGGTTCCACGGCACGCGAGGGTCGCCGGCCTCGAAGTTGCGCAGGAGCAGCTCGTACCAGCGCGGGTCGTAGTTGGCGGGCTTCTCCCACGCGCGGCGGTTCTCCGGCACGTCGGTGGTGCAGAGGCGGAAATTGTAGGCCTGCACCTTGCGGTCGCCGGAGAACTCCACGCCGGGGCCGTCGGGGTTGATGCCGGGCAGTAGCCCGCTGGAGGGGTCGCCGGGTTTCACGTAGGGATCCACCTGGCGGATGAACTGGTGGCTCACGGCGTGCGTGGCCTGGACGCCGTTGATGGTCTCGCCGTAGGTCGCGTTGGCCTCGCGTCCCAAGTGATAGCTCACCCCGGCTCGCGCCATCAGGTCGCCCTCATAGCTGGCGTCGATGAACATCTTCCCGGTGAAGGCGCGGCCGCTCTCCATCACGATGCGGGTGATGCGCGCGCCGTCCTTCACCACTCCGCGGCCGGGAGCGAGCTCGAGCCGCTCGCCCAGGACGACGGTCACGCGGGCACCGGCCTCGCGCAGCATGTCGTCGTAGACCTTGGTCGCGACGTGCGGCTCGAAGGTCCACATCGTCGTCTCGGCGGGATCGTTGGCGGAGCCGCGGCGGTTGACGTACTCCTCGCGCTTCTGGTGCGTCCAGACCGAGGGCTGTTGGTAATGCTTCCAGACCCGGCCGTAGAATTCCCGCGCGATGCCGCCGATGGCGCGCTTGTTGCCGATGTCCGTCGCGCCCAGCCCGCCGGTGGTGAGTCCGCCGAGGAACCGTGTGGGCTCGACGAGCAGCACGGTGCGTCCCGTGCGCGCCACCTGCAGCGCGGCGGCGACCCCGCCCGACGTGCCGCCGTAGATCACCACGTCGGCGTCGGTCGGTGCGGACGCGGCGCGAAAGGGCGAGACGGCCAGGGCGAGGAGCAGGAACAGCGTGGCGAAAAGGCGGACGTTCATCCTGCGATCCTCGCCGCGACGCGCCGCGGGCGACCAGCCGATTTCAAGCCGGGGCCGCGCTTGCCACTCCGCGGTGCGCGGGGACGCTGGCGGGATGAGATGAAGCGTGCAGACGGTGACCTTTCTGGTGCGCGATTACCACGAGGCCGTCGCCTACTTCACGGGCGCGCTCGGATTTTCGCTGTTGGAGGACACGCCGTTGGGTGGCGGTAAACGCTGGGTACGGGTCGCGCCGCCGGGTGGAACCGGTTGCGCGCTGCTGCTGGCGCGCGCGACCGGGCCGGATCAGACTGCCGCGATCGGGCGGCAGGCCGGCGGCCGGGTTTTCCTCTTCTTGGAGACGGCGGACTTCGACGCCGACCACGCCGCACTGCGGAGCCGCGGGGTGCGGTTTCTGGAGGGGCCGCGCGTCGAGTCCTATGGAAAGGTCGCGGTGTTCGCCGACCTCTACGGCAACAAGTGGGACCTGCTGGAACCCAGGGCGGCGAAGGCCGGCACCTGAGCGGGGTTGCGCCGCGCGTCGAAGAACCAGCGCAACGCCGCCGCGGCGCCGACCCTGGCGCTGCGCGGCGGGATGCTGCGCAGGTACGGCGCGACGCAGCGGCGGTCGATCGGCAATTGAAGCATCTCGCAACGCCGGAGAAAGCGTCGGATCTCGGTGGAGTATTTCCAGGCGGTCTCGGCCGGCAGGCCGGCTTGGATCAGGTTGTTCTTCCAGTCGAGCAGCGCGAACGACGCCGCGGGGTGGGTGAGGATCGGGGAGGTCATGGCGGCGGTGAGCCAAGTGACCGCGCCGCGCCCGTCACCCGCCCGCTCTGCCCGAATCATGGTATGAACCGAATGGTGACGCACGCGCCGCCCGGGCCGTCGCCGCTGGATATTCCGGGCAGTGAACCACGGAGTCACCGAGGTGCGGAGGTGAACCACGAAACACACCCCATGCACGAAACCGAGCCGAGTGGCCCGCGGCACGTACCCCGCGGCAGCGTTGCAAGCGAACTGGCGTTCAGGCGAAGGCGTGAGGCGCCTCGCGGCTTTTCGGTTCAAGCCACCAAGCAGGTGGCAACCACGGATGTACGCGGATGAACACGGATGAGGAGGATATGTTGATGCAGCCGGGGTCCGGCGACCCCGGCGCATGCAGGAACCGCGACGACCGCCCGTCCTGAGTCTTGTCCGCCGAAGCCTTGGCGAAGGAGGAAGCCTCGGCGAAGGAGGAAGGCGTTTCAGCAAAGTCGGGTTTTGAACCGCAGATTTCGCAGATGGCGCAGATGAGGAGA
>JBJTCH010000119.1:0-4546 GCA_046091745.1 Opitutaceae bacterium | reverse complement strand
GTGCTGAAGTAGCCCTTGTCGACGGCGCGGAACGCGTTCCGCGCGCGGGACTGGCCGATCCCGGCCTCGATCTTCCAGACCGGTCCGTCGTGGCGCCAGATCAGCGACGGCGAGGAGGTGGCGTTGGTGCGGTCGCGGAAGTTGTTGGCTAGCTGGAGCTGACCGGCGCCGGCGTTACCGCGGGTCGAGAACGGCGTGAAGTTCCCCGGGGAGACGCCCGTGATCGAGTACTGGAACACGTGATTCAGGACGAGGAAGTCGATGAAGTAGTGCTGGTAGGAGAACGAGAGGCGGTCGTTGGGCGAGAAACGCCAGTCGATGGTGGCCCCGAAGGACGTGCGCGCGGCTTTCTTGGTGCCCTCGCGGACCTGGGTTTGGGTGAGGTAAGGACGGTCCGGGGTGGTGTGCGGGAAGGTGGTGCCGTTGGTGGTCTGACTCACGCCGCGCCACGCGTTCGAGATGAACTGCTCGGTGGTGCCGTTGTCGGAGTGGCCGCCGGAAAGGGTGAAGCCGAAGTCGCGGGTCACGGGCCGCACGTACGAGAAGTCGAAGCCCGGCTTCACCTTGTAGGTCGAGGCCTCGAAGGGGCCGGGGGTCTTCCCGAGTTCCTTCGCGCTGTCGCGCATCATGAAGTAGGTGTTGACCTTCAGTTCGGGCCGGGAGCGCTCGAACGCGGAACTCGGGATCAGGTTGATCGAGCCGGCGAGCGCGGCGCCCGGCGTTTCCGGCGTCGGCGAGTACACCACCTCGATCCGGGAGGTCGCGGTGATGGACGTCATGTCCATCTGGGTGGTGCGGCTCGTCGCGCTGTTGCCGCCGGCGCTGGCGAGGTTGAATCCGTTGACCATGACCGGCGTGTACTCGGAGGGCGTGCCGTTGATGGAGATGCCGCGGGCCAGTGCTCCCGCCTCATATTCGATGCTCACGCCCGGGACGAACTTCAGGAACTCGCCCACGCTGCCCTCGGCCACGTTGCCAAACTCGTCGGTTGAGACGACGCCCTTGGTGTTGGGCGCGAAGCGCTGCTCGTTGATCGCGATGGCGGCGGCCTCCATTTCCCGCGAGGTCGCGACCACGAACTCGGAGAGCTTCACGACGTCGCCCGCGCGGCCGGCGGTCGGCGAGAGGTTGAAGTCGAGCACCGCGGTGCGGCCCGCGGTGACGGTCACGGCGCTCGTCTGCGGCGGCAGGCCGGTGAAGAAGGCGCGCACGCGGGCCGCGCCGGCCGGCACTCCTGCCACGCGAACAAAGCCGGAGATGTCGGTGAAGGCCTCGAGCGACGTGCCCTCGACGGTGATGCGGGCGCGCTCAAAAAACTCCCCGTTGGCGGAATTGGCGACGCGACCCTCGACGGTGCCGGTGGAGTCGGCGGCGATGGCGGGCGCGGCAAGCAGCAATACGAGAGCGGTCAATCGGCGCAGGACGGTGTGCATGGGGGTGTGGGGTTGGGGCTATCGAGCGCCCCGCTTCGCGCAAGGGGGACGAGTGTTTGGAGCCCGGTGCGGCGGAATCCGGCGTGAAGGTAAGGCTGCGGGGTCGGAGGTCGAACAGTTTTCCAACCTCTTGCGGAACAAGACGGCGGTTAAGCGACCCCGGGTGCGTCTCTCCTATCTGCGCCATCCGCGAAATCTGCGGTTTACCCCGAGGGGGTTCCGAACGGACTTCGGCCCTGGCGTACCGCCCTTGCGGGGCGGACGCGGGCGCGTTCGCCAAGGCCGGCGGCGGGTTGATCGGGAGGCATGTGCCTCGGAGCAAAGGCCGCCGCCCGTCCGGGGTTTTGCCTGAATTTTTTCGAGCTAAAGCAATTCCCGTTTCGACCACGCCACCGTTTCGTGACGGCAGGCCGCGCGGCTAGGGTCTTGCGACTTGGCAACCGGTGGATCCGATAAGGCGTCTTCCCCGCCATGCGTGCCACCGTTTTACGTCTGCTGCCGGCCTTCGTGATCGTCGTCGGGCTTTCCGCGGCCGAGCCACGGGAGCAATTACGCACGCTGGCCGAGCGCTTCGACCGCCTCGACCGCGATGGCGACGGCAAGCTGAGCGCGGCGGAAACGGGCAACGCCGCGTGGTTCTCGCGCCTCGATCGGGACGGCGACGGCTATATCACCCGGGAGGAACTGCAGACGCTCATCAGCTGGCTCGGGAGCGGACAGGGCGCGCCGGCAAGCGCTTCCGCACGAACGGACGCCGCCAAGGCCGTCGTCGCCGAGCTTCCGCCGCCGTTGGAATCCCCGCGCGAGGGGCCCCGCGTGCTGAAGCCGGGCGACGTGGGGGTGGGGCGCCGCGTCGCGGACGTCGCGTTCACGGATCTCGAACAACGCGCGGGACGTTTGTCGGATTTCGCGGGGTCCAAGGCCCTGGTCATCGCGTTCACGGGCACGGGATGTCCGCTCGCGCGCAAGTACACTCCCACCTTGGTCAAGCTGGAGCGGGAGTTCGGGCCGCGCGGGGTGGCGTTTCTTCTGGTGAACGCGGCGGCGGCGGATCCGGTGGCCGATATCCGCGCGATGCGGGCCGAGCACGGCTTGCGCGGACGTTATGTGCACGACGTGGAGGGCGCGTTCGCGAGAGCATTGGGCGCGAAGACGTCGACGGAGATGTTCGTCCTCGATGCGGCGCGCACGGTGGTTTTTCGCGGGGCGGTGGATGACCAGCACGGGCTCGGGTACTCGCTGGAGGCGCCGCGGCGGCGGTTTCTGGCGGACGCCTTGGAGGCTTTTCTCGCGGGCGGGACGCCGCTCATCGCGGCGACTGACGCTCCGGGCTGCGCCCTGGAGGTGGAGCGGTCGAACGCCGGCGTGGTGGCTTCGGGGTCGCTGACCTACCACGGGCGGATCTCGCGCATCGTCCTGGCGAACTGCGTCGAGTGCCACCGGCCGGGTGGAGTGGGGCCCTTCAGCCTGCTCACTTACGACGATGTTGTTTCGCGGGCGGGCATGATCCGACGGCAGGTGTCGCGCGGCGCGATGCCGCCGTGGTTCGCTGCCCCTGGGAAAGCAGGGGAACCGGCGCATTGGCGCAATGACCGCTCGTTGTCGGTAGAGGACAAGGCCGACCTGCTCGCGTGGCTCGAAGGCGATCGCCTGCTGGGAGATCCGGCCGATGCGCCGCGGCCGCGGGTGTTTGCCGAGGGCTGGCTGATCGGGAATCCCGACGCCGTGATCGAGCTGCCACGGGCCGTCGCGGTGAAGGCCGATGGCGTGATGCCGTACCAGACGCTGCGCGTGGAGACGACGTTCACCGAGGACAAGTGGGTGAAGGCGTACGAGCTGCAGCCGACGGCGCGCGAGGTGGTTCACCACATCATCGTGCGCGTGCACGCGAAGGGCGCGCGGCTCGCGCGCGGCGAGGGCGAGTCGGAGCGCGACGGATTATTCGCGGCCTACGTGCCGGGTAACAGCCATGCGATTTTCCCGCCCGGGTTCGCCAAGAAAATCCCCGCCGGCGCCACGGTCACATTCCAGATGCACTACACGCCGAACGGTAAGGCGACGACGGACCGCACGCGCTTAGGTTTGGTTTTCGCTTCGGAACCGCCGCGGCATGTCATCGAGGTGGCGGGCGTCGCGAACCCGCGCCTGCGGATCCCGCCCGGCGCGGGCAACCACGCCGAGACCGCCGCGATCACGCTGCCCTTCGACGCGACGATCCTCGGGTTCATGCCGCACATGCACCTTCGCGGAAAGGCGGCACGGTACGAGACCGTGCTGCCCGACGGCTCGCGTCGCCTGCTGCTCGACGTGCCGCGCTACGATTTCAACTGGCAGCTGCCCTACGAGTTCGCCGAACCGCCCACGCTCCCGCGCGGCAGCCGACTGATCTACACCGCGTGGTACGACAACAGTGCCGTCAACCCGGCGAACCCCGACCCTTCTCGCGAGGTCCGTTGGGGACCGCAGACCTACGACGAGATGATGCTCGGCTACGTCGAGTACTACGTGCCGTCCAAACGGCCGGAGACGAAAGCGGCGGCGGGGCAGTGAGGTTGTACTAGGCCTGTGAAAGTCCTCGCGCTCCGGGATCGTGATGTGGCCGTGCTTCGCCGCACCTTGGGTCGGTGTGCTTTTGTGCGCGAGGCGCGGGTTTTCGGTTCGCGGGCGAGCGGGATGGCGCGCCGGGCTTCAGACTTGGATCTGGCGGTATCCGCCCCCGACGCGAGCGGGCGGGATTGGGCGGAGTTGTGCGAGGCCCTGGAGAACGCCCCGTTGATCTACGAGATCGACCTCGTACGGCCCGAGAAAATCGGCAACCCCCGCTTGCGGGAGCGAATTGAGCGTGAGGGCGTCAGAGTGTTTCCGGAGGAGTCCGACGGTTCCGGATTTCCGTCGCGGGCGTAGTTCGGGCCGACGCCTATTTTTGCGGCGTGGCCGGGTCGGTCGGAGAAGGCTTCAACGGGTCGGGCTCCGCCAGCGGTGTCGTGAGGCGGAACTCGATTTCCCATTTGGACCTTCCGTGCAAAAAGAAGCGGGCGACGCGCCCCGCCAGGGTGTCGGAGCCCTCACGCTCGAGCCCGATCACCTGCGGGTAGAACTCCGTGGCGCCGGGC
>JBJTCH010000118.1:0-10596 GCA_046091745.1 Opitutaceae bacterium | reverse complement strand
GCCCTCGTGGAGGAAGCCGAAGAACTCGTCGTAGCCGCGGCGCAGCGGATGAAAGGGCGCCGTGCCGCCGAGATGCCACTTGCCCACGAGCGCGGTGGCGTAACCCGTCTCGCGCAGCCGTTGCGCGAGCGTCCGCTGGTCAAAGGGCAAACCCACCTTCGGGTCGGCGTTGGCGGCACCGATCGCGTTGCCCTCGAAACCGAAGCGGGTCTGGTAACGCCCGGTGAAAAGCGCCGCGCGGGACGGCGCACAGACTGACGCCGTCACGTACCCTTGTGTGAAACGCACGCCCTCGGCGGCGAGACGGTCGAGGTTCGGGGTGGGCACGTCGCTTCCGCCTTGGAAGCCGGGTTCGCCGTAGCCGAGGTCGTCCGCGATGAGCAGCACGAGGTTCGGCCGCGGGGCGTCGGCGCGCGGAGCGGGGCGCGCGGCCTTTGCCTTCTTCTCGGCGGCGAGGGCGCTGCCCGCGAAAATCACCGCGACGAGTAGAGCGAGAACAGCCAGACGAAAAGTTCCGAGACGCATAGGGGTGCGAGTAGCTTTCGATTCGCGCCTCGAAGTGCTCAACACTGAACCCGAAAGCCGTTTGGTTCAGCTTCGCGAGGGGCCACCGCGGAAGGACACTGATGGACACGAATATTCAGGGCCCGGTGTAGCCGCGGCTGCTTGCCCGCCTGAGGCGGGCCAGCCGCGGACGATGCCGGATCCGGGACGGCCGACTCGTCCTTCGGCTTGTCCTCCGAAGGCCCGGCGAAGGAGTAAGGCATGACCGAATCGCTCCGCGTTTTTCACCGCGGCTTTCGCTGATGGTGCGGATAAAAGACCGAAGGGCGTGCGGCGCCTCCGAATGACGGGAGTAAACGGGCGCCGTGGAACAGGAAGGCCGGGAAGATCGTGAAGTTCGGCGGCGCGGGCATGCGCCTCGCCCGTCTTCTCGTTCGTCCCGTTCGAACCCACTCCGTGCGTCTCCTGAGCCTCTTTGCGGCCAACTCAGCGAATGGCCGCGAGGAGGCGCAGGAGTCGCAGAAGTCGGGCTCATCCCATCGTCCACTTTCCGCATGGCCGGAGCGAACGGGCGCGATTGAGCACAAGCGGGTGGAAAGTCCCGAGGCGCATGGGGTGCGGGTTGGCTCCTTTCCGTAGCTCGACTCGCTCAAGCTGGAAGAGGCGCTTTGCGACGGGCCCGATGCCCCGCGGGTTCAGGAATTGACGCTGGTCGGCAGGTCAGCGCGGCGCGGATTGCTCACTTTGCGGGCCACCACCACGTAGTGCCGGCAGACGAGGGATCTGAAGGGATACATCTGCGCGAGAATCGCGTTTCGCCGGAGGTTTTCCTCGCGGCGAAGATGGAGCCACAGCGGCAGCCACAGTAGCAGAGCGACCGGAAGGAATAGCCACTCCTTGGGTCGAGCGGAGGTGTAGAAGATTTTTTCGATAGCGAAGCCGCCGTCCTCCAGACCGCGGACAAGGTTCGGGATCGAGACCATCTTCCACGTCGGCTCGCCCGGGGCTGAGTAGAGCTTGAACCGGCGCACCCGCCCCAGGAGCAGGAACGACAAGCGGTCGCGGGTCGTCAGGATGTTGTCGTTGGTGATGATCAGCAGTCCGTCGGAGCGCAGGTGCTCCCGGCACGAACGGATGAATTGGAGCGTGTTATCGAACTCCATCACGCCGCTGATCGATGTGACGACGTCGAACGTGATTTCCGGAAAGACGCGGAAGGGCTGGCTCAGGTCCGTTTTTCGCAGGTCCGGGCGTCCATCGTCCGCGGCGAGATCCGCGCCTTTGACCTCGGCTCCAGGATAGGTTTCGCGCACCGCAGCCATGAATTCCCCGCGTCCGCACGGCAGATCGAGGAATCGCGCGCCATTCCAGTCGGCAGGCAGGGTTGCAAGGTGCGCAAGGATGCCCGCGTTGACGCCTTCGCAGGTGTTGCCCCGGGGAACCCGGCGCGACTCGGAAGCGTCCGCACTCATGCGCGAAGGTAAGCGCCGGTGGCTTCCGTGGACCAGCGAAAATCCGCGTCCGCTTTGGGGATGTCCGAAAGGGGAGGGGATGGGTTCGGGATGGGCTTTGTGAGGTGCACGCTTGCGAAGCGGGCGTTTCCCGTGGATTGAAGCCCTGTCTTCGCACGAGATTATGAGGCTCCGTTTCCTGATTCTGCTCATGGTGGCGGTTGCGGCCGGCGCGCTCCGGGCTTCCCCGGCTTTCGGGCGGCTCGAGTCGCGCGTGACGAAGGTCATCGCCTCCAGTGGTTCTGAGGTGGCGGTTGGCATCAAGGACCTCTGCTCGGGCGCGGAGATTCTCATTAATGCGGATCGAAGCATGCCGGTTGCCGCGGGTATTCGCATTCACCTCATCGCCGAGCTCTTCCGCCAGGCGGCGGATGGACGGCTTTCACTGGAAAAGCCGTATCCGCTGCCCGAGTCCGCGCGCGCCGGCGGTCTCGGCGTCCTTCGCTATATGGGCGGCGGCGTTTCCCTGACCCTCCGTGATTACGCGAGCCTGGTGGTCACGGCGGGAGACAACACGGCGGCCAATGTGCTTGCAGCGGTGGTCGGAATGGAAGCGGTGAACGAATCGCTAACGCGGCAGGGAACGCCGGAGATTCGTTTCCGGCGGATCGTGGTGGGTCGTCGTGACGCGGCGGAGGCTCCCGAAAACATCGCCACCGCGAGGGCCACTTTGCGGGCCCTCGAGATGCTCCACGCCGGCCGCGTCGTCGACCGGAGCATTTCGGATGAAATTCTCGGAATTCTCAGGCTGCCCGAGGTCAGCTACAGTCGGCGCAAGCTGCCTCGCGGAATCCAATTCGCGGGGCTCTCCGGACATGGGCCCGGCGTGAGGAGTGATCAGGGGATCGTGCTACTTGAGGAACACCCCCTTGCAGTCTGCGTGTTGATCCGCAATCCGGCCGAGAAATACCCGCGATTCGACCAACCCTCTCGCTCGGATGCGCTGATGACGCAGGTTTGGGAGGCGATCGTCAGCTATCTCACGGAGGCGAGAACCTCAGGTCTGCCACCTTCTGATTCTGGGCGGGGTAGACCGTCGGAATAACGGAATCCGCTCCGGTTTTTCCCGTTCACCGGCGCCGAGGTTCAAGTCAGAACGTCGTCGTCATCATCATCGATCGCCGGAGGAATCTCGGTCGGGTCCGGGGTGTTTGAATCCTCCGTGGAGATGCGCGATTCCGTCCAGACTTGGGACCATCTCCGCGCCGGACGCGCGACAACCGGGCCGGATCCCAGACCGTTTTGATCCGAGGGCCTAATCAGCAGCACGAAGAGAGCTGCCAGCGCGACGAAACCCGCCTGACGAAGGGGGAGGACAAACGCCCGGCGCATTTCCCGGCGGGCATGTTCCGCTACGGTGTCACGGTCGCGCCTGCGGGCCGCCGGAGGCCGCGTTGTCTTCCGGTAAACGGAGATTGTTTCGGCCATACGGTTTCCGAAATCGAGGTGCGTCCGCGCGTGCCGGAGTCCGGCTTCAGCCAGACGTGTGCGGAGCTGCGGATTCGTCGCGAGGCGCTCCATGGCCGAGGCGAGGGCCGGCGCATCCCCCGGTCGAACCAACAGGCCGTTTCGTTCGTTCTCCACGAGCTCGGGAATGCCCCCGACCGCCGAGGCGATGACGGGCTTTCCCGATGCGAATGCCTGGGGGATGACAAGCGATTGGGCCTCAGCGTGCGAAGGCACAACCAAGACGTCCAGCGCCGCGATCACCTCGGGAATGTCTTCGCGGAACCCCGCCATGATCACGGGGCCGGACCGTAATCCTCCCTGGCGGCGCTCCAGTTCACACCTGAGGTTGAGTTCGAGCTCCCTCGCGCCGGTGCCCTCTCCAACGATCACGAATCGGGCGCTGGCGTGACGCTGATGAGTGATCCGCGCGGCGTCGATGAAAGTGAGATGACCCTTTTCCGGGCGAATCATGGCCACCAGTCCGAAGAGGATCTTCCCGTCGCGAATGCCGATCTCGCGGCGAAACCCCCGGCCGTCGATGCCGGGATGGAAGCGATCAAGGTCAACGCCTTCGCCGATGACCGTAATCTTTTCGGGGGCCACGCCGTTGCGGGCCACCAGGTCGCGTCGGATGCAGTCGGCGGTGGTGATCAGCTGGCTGCAGCCCCGGCGGTAGACGATGGATCGTGACCAACGCGCCTTGACGGCGTTGGTGATCTGCCGGGAGCGGACCACCGGGATCCCGAGCAGATGAAGCGGGACGCAGATCCATGCGTCCTTGGGGCTGTGCACGTGCAGCACATCCACCGAATGCGACCGGCAGACGCGCGCGAGCCTCACGGTGGCGCTTGGAGCCAGCGAGCGCGACATGTTCACCGGCAACGCCATGCTCCCTGCGCGCCTTCGAATCTCCGCGGCGGGATTGCACGCCACCCAGCAGCGGTGTCCGTTACGGTTCAACCAGCGGGCCTCGCAAACGGTGCGCTCTTCCTGGCCGCCCCAGTTCAGACTGGATTCCACGTGCAGGACGTTCATGCGAAAGGGGACTCGCTAAAATCCATGAGGGGTACGTGTCGCCTGCGTTTAGGAATCCGCCATGCAACGGATCGCAAATAAAATCTCATACTCGCGCTTGCGCCCCCATGCGGCGCTTTTCGAAAGCGGTCTGCCCATTTTGACGTACCATCACGTTGGGTGGAGACCGCCGGGGGTGCGCTGGCGCGGTTTGTGGGTCTCCCCGCGGCTTTTCGCGCGGCAGATGCGGGAGTTGCACCTGGCGGGTTATCGCTCAACCAGCCTGGATGGGTTGGCTTTGGCGGCGGGAAACCCGGGGCGAAAGTTTGCCGTGACCTTCGACGATGGGTACGCGTCGGTCCTTACGCACGCGTTGCCGGAGTTACGGGCCCATGGAGCGGTCGGCATCCAGTTTCTCGTGGCTGGTCGCATCGGCGGTTTTAATGAATGGGACGTGGCGGAGGGTGAGCGTCCCGCGAAGCTCATGGACGCCGCCGGCGTCCGTGCCTGGCTGGACGCGGGACAGCAGATCGGATCTCACACCCTCACGCATCCGCGACTGACGTCGCTGTCACGGTCGGCGCAAAGGGCGGAGATCCGGGACAGCCGGCTCATGCTTGAGGACCAGTTCGGCTGCGCGGTGCGTCACTTTTGCTACCCCTACGGGGACTTGGATGGGGCGGTCGCGGATCTGGTGGGTGAGGCCGGCTACGAGTCGGCCTGCACTCATCTCGACAGCGGCGTGAACACCGGAGACGCGCACCGCCTACGGCTCAAGCGGATCGAGGCGCGCTATCCCAGCAGGAACCTGAAGGCCGTGTTCAACTGGTTGCGGATGCGGCTTCGGCCGGGCTGAGTATAGGAGCGCACGGTTTCGCAGGCGGGCCTACGTGCTTTTAGCTCGGGGGCGAGCCGGAGCGACCGGGAAGATTGTGAAGTTCGACGGCGCGGGCATGCGCCTCGCCCGGCTTCTCGTTCTTCCCGTTCCAACCCGCTCCTTGCGTCTCCTGCGCCTCTTTGCGGCCAACCCGGGGAATAGCCCCAATGAGGCGCAAGAGTCGCGAAAGTCGGGGTCATCCCAGCTGCTGCGGTGCGGATAACCGGAGCGATCGGGTGCCGTTCCTCCGGCTTGATCAGAGCGCTGGCCGGGCGAGTTCGTTCAGGTACTCCTCGATCGCGGTGTAGCCACTGGCGAGCACGCGGCTGTTGTCGCGGGCGTCCGTGGGGTTGAGACCTCGGGCGGTCTCCCATGCGTCGGGAATGCCGTCGTCGTCGGAATCCACGGGCAGGGGTCCCGACTTCAGCTCGGGCCAGCCGCCCACCTCGGTCTGGGAATTGATGAGCTGCCCGGTGCGGTCGCGCACCTGGCGGATGAGTCGGGAGTCGACGGCATCGCGCACCGGACGCGACGCGCCCACGCTCGCGAGCACGAGCTCGTACGCTTCCCGCGCCGGAACCGTCGTCACAGGAGGCATCGGGAACGGCGTGGCGGAGAGGGTGACCTGCCGGCGCCCCTCGGCCGCGAGGAGGTTGAAGTATTTCTCCTCCGGCAGCGCGGGGTCGGGTTCCCAGAGGTTGCCCGCGAGGTGGAACACGAGTTCCGACGGGGTGCCGACGGTGATCGGGGTTTTCGCGCGGCTGCCCGGGCCGGGGCGCAGGTAATTGCCGATGAAGTTCACGGTGAACTTGCCCTGCGTGAGGCCGGACGCGGTGCCGCCGAAACCGTATATGACATTGTTGCGCACGTCGAAGGCCGGACTGCGGCCGTCGCGGCCGTAGTTGTCGCCGAGGCGCGGGTTGCGGGCGTCGTTGTGGATCCAGAGATTGTGGTGCCACGACATCGGGCCATTAGCGCGGGCGAGGGAACCGTAGCCGTGGGCACCCTTGGCGTGTTTGCTGCGGTTGAGCGACTCGCCGATGAGGCACCATTGGATCGTGCAGTCGGCATTCACTCCCGAGGTCGAAAGACATTCGTCGATCGACCACGTGGCGGAGCAATGATCCAGGATGCAGTTGCGGGCGCCGTGGTTGAGGTCGATGCAATCGGACTCGCGGTTCGACACGTCGCCGAGGCGGCTGCGCAGGAAACGCACGACCACGTCGTGGGTCGAGATCCCGAAGGAGTTGTCGCGCAGGCAGACCCCGTCGCCCGGTGCGCTCTGGCCGGCGATGGTGAGGTACGGGTGGCGCACGTTGATCGGCGAACGCAGGGCGATGGTGCCGGCGACGCGGAAGACGACGATGCGCGGACCCTCGGCCTCGCATGCCGCGCGAAAACTTCCCGCACCGGAATCAGCGAGCGTGGTCACGAATAACACGCGACCACCGCGGCCGCCGGGCGTTGTGGATCCGGCGCCCTCGGCTCCCGGAAACGCGGGCAACGCCGCGGTGGAGACCGCAAGCGGCAGCAGGGCGAGGGCGATCAGCAGGGACGGGGATTTCATGGCGAAAGCGGATTCCAGGGGTTGGAGCCTCCGAAGAATCGGGCGAGGTCAGCGTGCGCGGCCGCTTCGGCGGACGTCAACCGGCGCGATCCTTCGACGCGGAGCGACATATCCACGGGCCGTCCATCGACGCCGGTTGAACCGTGCTCCCAGAAACGGATGCCATCCTTCGGGGCGGCCGCGCCGGGGCCGTCGAAAATCCAGCCGACCGGCGAGACGCCCGGTCCGAGCGTGCAGCGGATGAACGCCACGTGGCTGTGCGGAAAACGGCCGGGATCGATGCGCGCGAGGACGAAGCGCTCCACGCCCGGCGCGGTGTCGATGCGGCAATCGACGAACACGTAGCCGTCGCGATCCGCGCCGTTGCGCGATTGCACGAGGTAGCCGTTGTGCAGCGCGTGCAGGTGGCAGCGCTCGTACCAGACGGTTCCGGCGCCCCAGACGAAGTCGACGTCACCCTCCACGCGGCAGTTGCGCACGTAGACGCGACCATCGAGCCGCAGGGTATCCTGGAAGCTGCGGAAATCGCAGCGGTCGAGGATGACGCGGTCGGCGTTGACCCGGATCGCCTCGGCCTGCGTGCCGCCCTTGAGGGTGGTATTGTGCAGCGTGAGCGTTTCGAGCCGCAAGCCGTCGCCGAGCGCGGAGAACAACTCGCGGCGTCGCGGGTTGAGCCGCGCGTTGTTTTCCGCGGCGATGATGACGCCGGCGCGATCCTCGCCCTTGAGCGTGAGATTCGTCTTCTCCGCGGGAACGGTCACCGACTCGCGGTAAACGCCGCGGCGGATGAGGATGACGGTGCGTGCGGACGAATTCGCGGGAGACGCATCCACCGCCGCCTGCACGGTGCGGAAGTCACCGGAGCCATCGGCCGCGACCACAAGTTGTCCCGCTTTGAGATTTGCAGCGGACAGTATTGCCGCAGCGATCAGGCCGAAGATGAGCCGGGGCGGCATCACGGGAAAGACGACTCGGGACGTAAGACGTGACGGCGCCGCGCCGCGACGTTGTCGGACAGTACTGGCCCCGCGACCGAAGCGCGGGGAGCGACGCGTGGGTGGGAGTCGTGGGAGCGCACCACGTCACGCCGCAGGAGAAAACGGAGATGACCGAGAACGGACGGAAGCTGGAAATCAGCAGCTCGGGGCGAGTTCACTTTCCATCCTCCAGTTCCTCCCGAGGTGCCCAGTCGCGGCGGGCGGCGGGGCATCACGACGGAGCGCGATGCACCTGCGGTGTCCACGTCACGTAGCTGGGCTCCTCGTGGAGAAACGCGTCGGGCTCCGGGCAGGGGGAGAGCAGCGGCACGTTCCACACCCGCGGCAGCAGTTCCCGGAGATCGTAGGAAGTCGTCGCGGTGCCGGCCGGCAGCGGGGACCAGTGACGGAAGCCGTGCGGCGTGACGCACGGGCCTGGGACCTCGGCGGCGGGGACGCGACGCAAGCCGCGATCTTGGGTAAAAACGTGCCATGTTTCGCGTCTCGCGTCGGCGATGACGGGTAACGCGGGGGCCGGCTGAGCTCGGGCGACCAGGGCGAGGCTGAAGTAGGCGTGGAAGGGCGCAGGACGCAGCATCCGCCACGTGCGCAATGCCATCGCCGCAGTGCGAATGCCGAGGATCGAACCCGGGCCGGTGCAAAGCACCCAGGCATTTACCGCCGCCGGGTCGAGTGCGAGTTCCTCGACGCAGGCGAACAGCCCGAGGCCGGCTTCCGTTTCGCTGCGGGCCCAGCGGTGCGCTCCCGTTGGGTCGAGCACCGCGACTTGGAACACGGAGGATGCCCAATCGACGACTACCGCCGGACCGGCGGCGCACCCCTCATGGAAAGTGGCGCTCATGACGAGGACTACACCGCTCGCGAGAGGGGACAGCAAGGGCTCAGCGGGACGCTGAGTGTTCCCGACGAAACGGAAACCGCTTGGGGCGAAAGCTCAGATCAGCCCGAGCTTCATCTTCCCTTCCTCGGAGATCATCTGCTGGTTCCA
The DNA here is from genome assembly GCA_046091745.1 of Opitutaceae bacterium. Classification (GTDB taxonomy): domain Bacteria; phylum Verrucomicrobiota; class Verrucomicrobiia; order Opitutales; family Opitutaceae; genus ER46. Next base: position 1,688 of record JBJTCH010000118.1, on the reverse strand, counting down.
GGGTGGCTCCCACGTGATGCGGACATCCGCCGCGCTCACGCCGGGACCGCGCAGGATCTTTGACTGCGCATCCTCGGCGATCGCCGGGCCCATGCCGCAGCCGGGGGCAGTAAGGGTCATCGAAACGTCGACGCGGAACCCCGGCTCCGGCTCGGTGACATTCACGACGTCCATCGAGTAAACGAGGCCGAGGTCGACGATGTTCACCGGGATCTCCGGGTCGTAAACCTGACGGAGCTGCGCCCAGATGGCCTCCGGGTCGGGCGCTCCGCCCGAGAGGGTGGCGGCCGCGACCTTGGATTCCGCGACGGTCTCGCCGAGCGCGTCCCCGTCCTTGCCGTCGATGCGGTAGAGCCCGAAGTCGGTCTGCACGGTGTAGCTGCCGCCGAGCGTCTGGTGCAGAAAGACCCTCGAGCCGGCGGGCAACGGCTGCTTGTCGCCCGACGGAATCTGGGTGGCGGTGACCTCGCGGCTGAGGATGCGTTCGCGGTTCATGAGGAGCTCAGTGCTGGAACTTGGTTTGAATCACCGTGCGCAACGCCTCGTGGAGATCGTCGTTGGTCAGGCGGTTGAGCACCTCCTCAAAGAAACCGAACGTGAGCAATTCGTCGGCCTGCGCCTTGGCGATGCCGCGCGACTGGAGGTAGAACTCCTGCTCCGGGTCGATCCGCGACGTGGTGGCGCCGTGGGTGCAACGGACGTCGTTGGCCTGGATCTCGAGGCCGGGGAGCGAGTTCGCCTCGGCGTCGTCGCTCAGCATGAGGTTGCGGTTGCTCTGGTAGGCGTCGGTGCGCTGGGCATCGGGATCGACGACGATCAGGCCGGAGAAAATGGTCCGTGCGCGGTTGAGCAGCGCGTTCTTGTAGAGCAGGTCCGACTTGGTGTCGGGCGCCAGGTGGATCTGGAGGGTGCGCTGGTCGAACTCCTGTTCGCCGTGGGCGACGGAGAGCGAGAGCATCTCGGAGAACGCGCCGGGGGCCTGCAGTTGCGAGAGCGACTCGTGGCGCACCTGGCGGCCGCCGAGGTGGAGGTTCAGCGACTGCACGCGCGCGTCACGGCGGACGACGGTGGAGTTGGATTGGAGCGCGAGCGCGCGGTGGCTCCAGTCCTGCTTGCCGACGTAGGTGACCTGGGCGCCGTGGCCCGCGTAGAGATCGTTGGCGCCGACCGCCAACTGGTTCTCCTCGTCGCTGCCCGAGCCGAAATACTCGACGACCGAGATCCGCGCGTTGTCACCCGCCACGACCAGCGTGTGAGGGAAGACGGCGACGCCGTCGCCGAGCGCGTGTGAGAGGATGCCGACGGGGAGCTCCACCTCGACGCCCTTGGGAACGTGGATGAACGCGCCGTCGGAAAGGAAGGCCTCGTGGAGCGCGGTGAATTTGGCGGAGCCGAGCCGCGCGGGCTGGGCGAGGAGATGCTCGCGGACGAGGTCGCCGTGACGCGTGAGCGCGTGGCGCAGGGAGTCGATAATCACGCCCTGTTTTTCCAGCGCGGGATCGAGGAGCTCGCGGGAGAGGAGCGCGCCGTTGGCAAAGGTCAGGCGGGCGGACTTCTTGATCCCCATGGAGACGGCGGGGGCGGTCCGTCCCGCCGGAGCGGTGGCGAAGCCCTCGAGGGAAAGCCCTCCGATGTTGCTGAAGCGCCACGCCTCGTCGGTGCGGACGGGCAGGGGAAGGTCGGTGAAG
>JBJTCH010000117.1:0-16465 GCA_046091745.1 Opitutaceae bacterium | reverse complement strand
GGGTCGCGTCACCGACTACCAGAAGGCTTCCACCCTCACCCTCGTCAGCGACGACGAGCATTGATCCGTCACCCCAGCTGAGTCCCGGGCCAACCCCGCCCTCCATTATCCCCGCCCTCCCGTCCCTCGCCCTGCCCGGGCGGGGTCCGGGCTTTCTCTTTTCCCTCCCTTTCGCCCGTTTTGTTCGATTCCCGTTAATTTTTCGCCATGAGCCAGCCGACTGTCGCGCACGATCTCGCCCTTAAACGTACCGTCCACGCCCCCGTTGAACAGAAGCCCCATTTCGCGTGGCGCGATGTCGTCGCCGCCGTCGAGGGTACCGTGCCGCCCATCACCCTCCTGTGCCCGCATGGCGAGGAGCGCTTCGTGCTCGCCGAGGTGGCCGACACCCTCGGCAAGGCGCTGACCAACGTCCACCTGGCCCGCGGCGAGAAGGAGATCTTCACCGACGCCAACCGCGCTTGGGTGGCCAAGATCTGCGGCGAACTCGCCGCCACGCTCGCCGTCCAGGCCCGCAAGCAATCGCCCCTTCGGCTCACCCTCGACGCGTTGTACGAGCTGATCGAGAAGACCCTGGTCGACAACAACGCCTACTTCGTCGCCAAGAGCCTCCTGCTCAACCGCGCTCGCAAGATCGCGGTCGACCGCGACGCCGCCGCCACGTCCACGCTGCGCGTCATCCGCCGCAACAACCACGTCGTGCCGTGGAGCGAGCACAAGGTGGAGATCGCGGTGCGGAAGACCTTCCTTTCCCTCCAGCGCGACTCCGCCCCGGCGGTGGCGATCACGCGCGCCGTTTCCGAGCGCGTCCACGCCTCCAAGCAGTCGTTCGTCCACATCGAGGAGATCCAGGACTTCGTGCAGGAGGAGCTGATGAAGGCGGGCCACTTCAAGGTGGCCGAGGCCTACATCCTTTTCCGGGCTCAGCGCGCCGCCGCCCGTGATCGGGGCGAGGAGGATCTGGCTTCCGCCGCGCCGTTCCCCGCCGCCCCCGCCCCGGGCCAGTCGTCGATGATCGTGGTCAAGAAGGCCGACGGCTCGAACGTGTTCTGGGACGGCGCCGACCTCCGCAAGCGCATCGAGTTTGCCCGCATCGGCCTCGACCTCTGCCTCACCAACGAGGAGATCGAGGCCGAGCTCCGCCGCTCGGTCTACGACCAGATCAGCGAGAAGGACCTCGACGCCACCATCATCCTCAACTCGAAGACGCTGATCGAGAAGGACGCCGACTTCGCCCGCTTCGCCGGCCGCATCCAGCTCACCTACATCTACGAGGAGGTCCTCGGCTGGGATATCACCCGCGACGGCATCGCCGCGCTGAAGGCCGCCCACCAGCGCGCCTTCCGCAAGTATCTCGAGCATGGCGTCGCGATCCGCCGCCTCAACCCCCGCCTCCTCGATTACGATCTCTCGCGTCTCTCGGCCGCCCTCGATCCGTCCTCGGACCTCGAGTTCGACTTCCTCGGCATCCAGACGCTGTACGACCGCTACCTGATTATCGACAAGACCCGGAAGCCGGCGCGTCGCATCGAGACGCCGCAGTTCTTCTGGATGCGCGTGTCGATGGGTCTGATGCTCGACGAAAAGGGCGACCGCGAGGCGCGCGTCACCGGCCTCTACGAACTCTACAAGAGCCGACGCTTCTGCAGCAGCACGCCCACGCTCTTCAATTCCGGCACGCTGCATTCGCAGCTCTCCTCCTGCTACCTCTACTACGTCGACGACTCGCTGGAGAGCATCATGCTCCGCGGCATCGCCGACAACGCGTTCCTCGCCAAGTGGGCGGGCGGCCTCGGCGGTTCCTGGACGGCGGTGCGCGGCACCGGCGCCCACATCCACGGCACCAACGGCGAGTCGCAGGGCGTCATCCCGTTCCTCAAGCTCCACAACGACCAGCTCGTGGCGGTCAACCAGGGCGGCAAGCGCAAGGGCTCCGGCTGCGCCTACCTCGAGAGCTGGCACAACGACATCTTCGAGTTCCTCGAGCTGCGGAAGAACACCGGCGACGACCGCCGCCGCACGCACGACATGAACACGGCGAACTGGATCCCCGACCTGTTCATGAAGCGCATGGAGGACCGGAAGCACTGGACGCTCTTCCGCTCCAACGAGGTGAAGGATCTCCACGACCTTTACGGGTCCGCCTTCGAGCGCCGCTACCTCGAGTACGAGCGCCTCGCCGAGGAAGGGAAGATCTCCGGCCAGCGCATCGAGGCCCTCGAGCTGTGGAAGAAGATGCTCTCGATGCTTTTCGAGACGGGACACCCGTGGATCACCTTCAAGGACGCCTGCAACATCCGCTCCCCGCAGGACCACGCGGGCGTGATCCACTCCTCCAACCTCTGCACCGAGATCACGCTCAACACGAGCAACGAGGAGACCGCGGTCTGCAATCTCGGCTCCGTCATCCTCGAGACGCACCTCAAGCCCGACGGCTCGCTCGACCACGCCAAGCTGCGTGAGACCATCCGCGTCGCCGTCCGCGCCCTCGACAACGTCATCGACATCAACTTCTACCCGACGGTCGCGGCTCGCACCTCCAACCTCCGCCACCGCCCGATCGGTCTCGGAGTGATGGGGCTCGCGCATTCCATCTACCTGCGCGGCCACGCCTTCGCCTCCAACGAGGCGGTCGAGTTCAACGACGAGGCCATGGAGGCGGTCGCGTTCTACGCGTACGAGGCCAGCTCCGACCTCGCCGCCGAGCGCGGCACCTACTCCAGCTACAAGGGCTCGAAGTGGGACCGCGGCCTGCTTCCGCAGGACACGCTCGACCTCCTCGAGCAGGAACGCGGCGTGCCGGTCGAGGTGCCGCGCGGCGGCCGCCTCGACTGGACGCCCCTCCGCGCGAAGATCGCCGCGCAGGGCATGCGCAACTCCAACTGCCTCGCCATCGCGCCCACCGCCACGATCTCCAACATCACGGCGACCTCGCCCTGCATCGAGCCGACCTACAAGAACCTCTTCGTCAAATCGAACCTCTCGGGCGAGTTCATCGTCCTGAATCCGTTCCTCGTGAAGGACCTCAAGTCCCGCGGGCTCTGGGACCAGGACATGATCGACGACCTCAAGTACTTCGACGGTGAGTTGAAGGACATCGAGCGCATCCCCGCCGACCTGAAGGCGAAGTACCTCACGGCGTTCGACATCGACTTCAAGTGGATCCTCGACGCGGCCGCCCGCCGCCAGAAGTGGATCGACCAGGCCCAGTCGGTGAACCTCTGGATCAAGACGCCCGACCTGAAGACCCTGAGCCACATGTACCGCCACGCGTGGCGCTCCGGTCTCAAGACGACCTACTACCTCCGCAGCCTCGGCGCGTCCAACATCGAGAAGGCCACCGTGGCGGCGAAGAAGGAAGTCCGCGGTGCCGTCGCCGCCGGGCTGGAGGTCGACAAGGCCAAGGCGGCCGAGACCGCCGCCCCCGTCGCGGCGGCCCCGAAGCGCCAGTTCACCGAGGCCGAGAAAAAAGCCTGCTCGATCGAGGCGATGCGCCGCGGCGAGGAGTGCGAGGCCTGCCAGTAACCTCGCGCCATCCGGCGAAACTTCCCCAAGGCGCGGCTCATACCCGCGCCTTTTTCGTTTCCGGCCCGAGCGTCCGCTGCCCGCGCTTTCGTTTGCCGGTCAACCGAGCGGCTGGCCCGACTGCTCCGGGAAAAGGGCGCCCAACGCGGACGCCGAGGCGGCACATACGCCGCGTTCCGTGATCAGCCCCGTCACCAGCCGCGCCGGTGTCACGTCGAAGGCCGGATTCGCCGCCGGGGAGCCGGGTGGCAGCAGGTCCACCGTTACGACTTCCCCGGAGGGAAGTCGGCCGGAGAGGCGCGCGACCTCGGCGGCGGAGCGCTCCTCGATCGGAATTTCGCGGAGTCCGTCGCGGATCCGCCAATCGATGCTCGGTGAGGGCGTCGCCACGTAAAAAGGCACGGCGTTGTCGAGGGCCGCGAGCGCCTTCAGGTAGGTGCCGATCTTGTTGCACACGTCGCCCGCGGCCGTCACGCGGTCCGTGCCGGTGATCACGACATCGACACGGCCGTGCTGCATGAGGTGACCGCCCGCGTTGTCCGCGATGACCGTGTGCGGCACGCCGTGGTTGAGGAGCTCCCACGCGGTGAGGCTCGCGCCTTGGTTACGGGGTCGTGTCTCATCGACCCACACGTGCACGTTCAGGCCGGCGTCGTGGGCGGCGTAGATCGGGGCCGTCGCCGTGCCGACGTCGACCGTGGCGAGCCAGCCGGCGTTGCAATGCGTGAGGATGTTGAGCGGCTCCCCGCGCGGCTTTCGCGCCGCGAGGGCGGTCAGCAGCGGCAGTCCGGCCGCGCCGATCGCACGGTTCAGCGCGACATCCTCGTCGCAGATCTCAACGGCGAGCGCGCGGGCGGCGGCTGGACGCTCCGCCGGCGGCAGGGGCGCGAGGCGCGTGCGCACGCGGTCCAGCGCCCAGCGGAGATTCACCGCGGTGGGACGGGTGGCGAGCAGGGTGGCGTGGGCGCGGTTGAGCGCGGCGTCCCCGGCGTCGGCCCGTAGCGCCAGCCACATCCCCCACGCGGCCGTCGCCCCGATGAGTGGCGCGCCGCGCACGAGCATGTCGCGGATCGCGTGCGCGGCGTCATTGAGCGTTTCAAGCCGCGTGGTGACCAACGCGTGCGGCAGCCGCGTCTGGTCGATGATCCCCACGGCGTCCCCGTCCGGCTCCGGCCAGATCGTGCGGGTGGGGCGGCCGGCGACGTTCATCGCGGTCGCCGTGTGCTCAGCGCCGGAGCGCAGCGCGGATCACCGGCTCCATCACGTTGGCCTGGCGCATGAAGCCGAGGTCGCTCGCGTGGGAGGCGTCGGTCGCGCCTTCGGTGTCGGTGCCGTAAAGCGCGTCGCCCGGGACGTAGTGGAGGCCCTTCACGCCGTCGTTGACGAGTTCGGCGTAGACCTCGCGCAGCGCCGCGTGGTTGTCGTCATGGAATTTCTTCTTCGCGGGCGTGATCCAATCGTTCGTGAAGCGGCGGTCCTCGACGAGGACGATCGGGGTGTCGGGGCGCGCGGCGCGGATCAGCTTCACGAGCGGCGCGCATTTCTCGCGCACGGCGGCGGGCTGCATGTTGGGGAGGCAGTCGATGACGTAGACGGCGGCGTCGATCTTCACGAGGAACTCGCCCACGGCGGCGTCCATGCGGCCGTTGCCGGAGAAGCCAAGGTTGATCACCGGCGCGTCGAAACGGCGCCCTAGGATCGCGGTGTGCACCATGCCCGGACGCGACGCGCAGGCGCCGTGGGTGATGGAGGTGCCGTAGAAGACGATCGGCTTTTCGCTCCGCGGGGCGAGGCCCTCGAAGCGCGCGCCCTTCGGCACGCCGACGTGGAGAAACTCGACGCCGTTGTAGAGGGGCAGGTAGGCGGCGTACTCGCGGAAACCGGGCGCGAGGTCCTTGATCACCTCGGCCTTGATTTCCTGCGTGGCCGGGCGGGTCACCTGCACCCAACGCCACTTGCCGGAGTCATCGCGGGCGTAAAGGTCCACTCCGCTCACGCCGGTCGCGGGCATGTGCGGCATGCCGAGCGCGGCCTTCACGACCTTGTAATGCACGTGGATCGCCGTGGCGTCGGTCTTGAAGCGCACCATCATGCCGGTGCTGTCGCGGCTCAGATTCCAGACGGCGGAGGTGACGGTTTTCTGGGCCGCCGCGGGAAAGCGGTCGAACCAGCGCAGGCGTTCCATCTCCGGCCACGCGCGGCCTTCGACGCCCCATTGCGTGACGTCGTGCCAGTCGAGGTTGGCCGCCGCGGCCGCCGCCGCGCCCATCGCGGGGTCGAGTTTGCCCACGTCAGGGGCGCCGGCCTTCCGCTCGGCGGCGAAGCCGGCGGACAAGGACGCGAGGGTGAGGGCGAGGAACGGCAGGGTTCTCATAAAATCAGCAAACCGTTGCCCGCCGGCGTGGGCAAGGCCCGAGGCGGGGCGCGGTCAGAGGAAAAGCAGGTGCAGGTTGGTGCCGCGCGTGGTCCGCGCGGCGGCGAGGTCGCGGATAAACGCGAGTGCCTCGGCGTACTCGTCGCGCCGGCGCGCGGTGGCGCGGCGTCCCGGCGGGATGAGCGCGCTCCGCAGGTTGGTCACCAGCAGGGTGGCCTCGCGGTAACCGGCCAGCCGGCGAAGCCCGGCCATGATTTCCGCGCGGCTGAACAGGGGAGTGGCACCGGCGAGCGTCAGCGAGGCGTCCCAGTGGTAAAAACCGTGCCGCGGGTGTCGCGCGAACAGCCGCGCCAGCAATTCGGCGGCGGCGGCGTTGAAGGCCTCGTCGTAGCGCGCCGCGTGTTCCGGCGAAGCGGCGATGCTCGCCTCGAGTTCCGCGAGGCTGAGGGCGATGGCCGCGCGGATCTGTTCCGCGAGATAGAGGTCGCTCCCGGTCGCGTGGGCGAAGAGGGTGTTGATGAAGTGCAGGCGCCTCACCTCGGCGCGCGCGCGTTCCGGGGCGGGCACCTCAGGCCGGGGGCTTGCGCGCGAGGGCGCTGATCTCGTCGACGAACTCGGCGACGTCGCGGAATTCCTTGTAGACGCTGGCGAAGCGCACGTACGCGACCTGGTCGACGCCGCGGAGGCGCTGCATCACGCCCTCGCCGATGGCGCTCGACGGGATCTCCTTGTCGAACTGCGCCTCCAGCGCGTCCATCACGTCCTCCACCAGCATCGTGATCTGCTCGGCGTCGACGGGGCGCTTGTGGCAGGCCGCCCGCACCGCGCGGGTGAGCTTGTCGCGATCAAAGTCCTCCCGGCGGCCGTCGCGCTTGATGACCACCACGCCGTCCCGCACCACCGACTCCGTCGTGCTGTAGCGGTAGCCGCACTCGAGGCACTCCCGCCGGCGGCGGATGGTGCCACCGTCGCGGCTGATGCGCGAGTCGATGACCTTGTCCTCGACCGAGGTGCATTTCGGGCAGCGCATGGGGAAGGGTGGGAGCGTGGTATGAGACGGCCGGAGCGGCGTCCGGTTTCATCAGACCGCTTCAGATCCCCCCGAGTTCCAGAAAGTTGCGCAGGATCTTGATGCCGCCCTCGGTGGCGATCGACTCCGGGTGAAACTGCACGCCCCACACGGGCAACTCGCGGTGGCGGAGGCCCATGATTTCACCCTCCGCGGTCTCCGCGGTGACCTCGAGCACGGTGGGCAGGGTGGCGCGTTCAACGAGCAGCGAATGGTAGCGCGTGGCGGCGAAACCCTGCGGCATCCCGCGGAACACATCCGTGTCGCGGTGCAGGATCGGCGAGGTCTTGCCGTGCATCAGGCGCCCGGCGCGCACGACCTTGCCGCCGAAATAATGCCCGATCGACTGGTGGCCGAGGCACACGCCGAGCACCGGGCGGCGCCCGGCGAAGACGCGGAGAATGTCCAGGGTCACGCCCGCCTCGCGCGGTGAGCAGGGCCCGGGGGAAAGCAGGACGCGGTCGGGATTCAGCGCGAGGGCCTGCTCCGGGGTGATCTCGTCGTTGCGGAAGACGCGCTGCTCCACCCCCAGTTGGCCGAAGCACTGGACGAGGTTGAAGGTGAACGAGTCGTAGTTGTCGATGACGAGCAGCACGATGGGTCGCGGGCGAAGGCGATGAACCGCCCGAGGAAGGGGGATCGGGCGGGGCGCGTCGAACACTCTTTCAACGGGGGCTCGCGGATTGACAGCGCGCCGGGCGCGGGAGGTCCTTGCGGTCGCGAATGAACGGGGCCTTCGAACTTCTGCACACCGACACCGCCACGGCGGCGCGCCGCGGGCGGCTGCGCACCCGGCATGGGATGGTGGAGACGCCCATCTTTATGCCGGTGGGCACGCAGGGCACGGTCAAGTCGGTCACCCCCCGCCAACTGCGGGAAATCGGAGCGCAGATCATCCTCGGCAACACCTACCATCTCGGCCTGCGGCCGGGTGCGCCGTTGATCCGTGAACTCGGCGGGCTGCACACGTTCATGGGGTGGGACGGGCCGATTTTGACCGACAGTGGCGGCTTCCAGGTCTTCTCCCTCGCTAAGCTGCGCGACGTGCGTGAGGACGGGGTCGCGTTCGCTTCCCATCTGGACGGCGCGCGTTTGTTCCTCGGGCCGGCGGAGGTGATGGGCATCCAGCGCGACCTCGGCAGCGACATCGCGATGGTGCTCGATGAATGTCCGCCCTGGCCGTGCGAGCGGGACGAGTGCGCGAAGGCGGTGGCGCGCAGCGCGCGATGGGCGCGGGAATGCCGGCGCATCGCGGAGGAGAGCGGCTTTCTCGCGGCGGGCCATCATGTCTTCGCGATCGTGCAGGGTTCGACTTTCGACGACCTGCGGCGGGCGGCGGCGGAGGAGCTGGGGGCGATGGATTTTCCGGGGTACGCGGTCGGCGGGGTGAGCGTGGGCGAGCCCGAGCCGGAGATGCTGAAGCAGGTCGGCGCGACAACTCCCTTCCTGCCGGCGAACAAACCCCGCTACACCATGGGTCTCGGCACGCCGCCGCAGTTGCTGCGGATGGTGGCGCTTGGCGTGGACATGTTTGATTGCGTGCTGCCCACGCGGGTCGCGCGCAACGGCCTGGTCTTCACTCCCGACGGCCCGCTCAACCTGCGCAACGAGCGTTACCGGCGCGATCCGCTGCCCTTGGTTGAGGGGCTATCCAACTACACCGCGGGTTTCTCGCGGGCTTACCTGCGCCACCTCACGATGGCGGGCGAGATCCTCGGCTGCACGCTGCTCACGCTGCACAACCTGCACTTCTACCTCGATCTCATGGCCCAGGCGCGCGCCCACCTCGAGGCGGGCGATTTCGGGTCGTGGCACCGTGCGTGGATCGCCCGTTACGAGACCGGCGCCGCGGAACGTCTCGCGCGTTGAGCGGGCCGTCGCGGGCGCGCTGCTCCGCCCGGCTCCGGCCGGCGCGTCGCTTGACTCAGGCTGGCATCGCCCGTGCCATCAGCGCAGCCCCCGCTGCGCCGTACGCCCGCCGTCGGCGCCGCGTTTTTCCGCCGATCCCACCCCAACTTTTCCCTGCCATGACCTCACTCCGTCTCCTTGCGTTCCTGATCCCGCTGCCGGGCCTGCGGGCCGCCGTCGCCGAGGGGGTTCTTTCCGGCACTGTCAGCAACGCCGTCACTGGCAATCTGCTCGAGGGCGCGCGCGTCGACGTGCCGGCCCTCGGTCTCTCCGCGCTGGCGGACAAAACCGGGCGCTACGTGCTCTCCGGCCTGCCCGCTGGCACCCACGAGGTCGTGGCGAGCTACGTCGGCCTCGACGCCGCGCGTGCGTCCGTCACGGTCGCCCCGGCCGGCCGCACCGTGCGCGACTTCGATCTCAACGCCGGGGTCTACAAGCTCGACACGTTCGTCGTGGCCGGGGCCCGCGAGGGCAACGCCGCCTCGATCACGGCGCAGCGCAACGCCGACAACGTGAAGAACGTCGTGGCCCTCGATGCCTTCGGCAACCTCCCCAACATGAGCGCGGGCGAGGTCGCGATCCGCCTGCCGGGCGTCGCCGCCGGCCTCGACGATGAGGGCAACGTCACCGGACTGATCATCCGCGGCCAGGGTGCCGCCAACAACCGCATCACGGTCGACGGCGACCTCCTCGCGAGCACGGCCAACCTGAGCCGGCAGTTCCAGACGCACTCGATGACCGGCGCGATGTTCGAGCAGCTTGAGGTGATCAAGGGCCACACGCCGGACAAGTCGGCGGACTCCGTCGGCGGCACCGTCAACCTCGTCACCCGCTCCCCGCTCTCGATGCGCGAGAAGCGGCGCGTGACCTACAGTTTCGCCACCCGTTGGGCGCCCTCGTTCACCGACCAGGTGAAGCTGCGCCGCGACCACCCCGCGCACCCGTTGCTGAACCTTTCCTATCAGGAGGTCTTCGACGCCTTCGGCGGCTCCCGCAACCTCGGCGTCGCGGTCAACGCCTTCTACAGCGAGAACGCCTCCGGCGGGTTCCGCACCATCCGCGACTTCCAGAACACCACGAGCCAGCCGGCTTACCTCTACACCTGGGCGAACCAGGACTTCTTCAACAACCGCAAGCAGGCCAGCGTGAACGCCAAGGTCGATTACCGGCTCACGCCGGGCACGCGCCTTTCGTTCAATGCGATCTACAACGACGCCTTCGAGCCCTTCAACCGGCTCTACGAGGTCACCGCGCTCACGGCGCAATCCGTCGCCACCCTCGACGCCGCCGGCAACCCCACCGGCACCGGCGCGATCCTCCCCAACTTCACCGGCACCGTCACGCAGGCCCGCGGGCTCGCCGCCTCGATCGTGCGCGTCAACGAGACGATGTTCTCGTTCCTCAACCGCACGCGCGCCGTGAGCGTGGGCGGCGTGCATGAGCTGAGCGCCCTGCGGGTCGACTGGACCGCCTCGTGGAGCCGCGCCACCCCGCACCTCGGCGTCGGGGGCGGCGGCACGCTCACGCTCGATCTGCCGGGCGTGGGCTGGCGCCTCGACCGCACGGCTTCCGACCTTTACCCGGCCTTCACCCAGACCGAGGGGCCCGACTACCGGAACATCGCCAATTACCGGCCCAACGGACAACTCAACGCCCGCAACAGCAGCCGGCTCTCCGAGGTCACCGGCCTGCGGTCCGACGCCGCGTACACGCTCCCCCTCGAGCTGAAGGCCGCGCTCAAGGCCGGCTTCAGCCGCCGTGAGCAGACGTCGGGCGTCTCCAACCGCGACCGCCGCTGGAACTACGCCGGCGGCGCCCGGCCGTTCACCGCCGATCCGTCGATCGTGACGTGGATGAGCGAACGCACCGGCTACGCGCCGCCGATGTTCGAGACCGCCGCACTCATCCGCGACAATGCCCCGGTCGACGCCGCGCTCTGGAACGAGGACAATTATTTCCGTGAGTCCCAGCAGTTCATCAACACCCGCGAGCTCACCGAGCGCGTGACGGCCGGCTACGCGATGACGCAGGGCCGCGCCGGCGCGCTCGGGTTTCTCGCCGGCGTTCGGCAGGAGCGCACCGAGGTCGATGCGTTTGGCTACGTGCGGGCCCGCGTGCTCAGCACCGCCGCGCAGCAGACCGCCGATCCCGCGGGCTCCGCGCGCCGCGACTACGCCAGCAACGGCCGGCGCATCCGGCGCGACTACACCGACGCGTTCCCCAGCGCGCACCTCACGTACGACCTCACCCGCGCGCTGAAGGCCCGCCTTTCGTGGTCGACCAGTTTCGGCCGCGCCCAGCCTTCGAATCTCCTGCCGAACGAGACTCCCAACGAGACGGCGCAGACGCTCACGATCAACAACCCCGGCCTGAAGCCGCAGTACGCCCGCGAGTGGGACGCGGCGCTGGAGTATTACTTCGAGCCGGTCGGGCTTCTGTCCGTCGGTTGGTTCCGCAAGGAGATCCGCGACTACATCGTCGGCGGCATCGACGGCGGACGCGTCGGCACCGGCAACGACAACGGCTACAACGGCGACTACGCCGGCTTCCAGATCCTGCAGAGCGCCAACGCCGGCTCGGCGACCGTGAACGGCTGGGAAATCTCCTACCAGCAGCAGTTCACGTTCCTGCCCGGCCTGCTGCGCACCCTCGGGCTCTCCGCGAATTACACCCGCCTCCAGACCCACGGCGTCTTCGCCGGCACCACGTATCTGACCACCGGGCAGGTGGCCGGCTTCATCCCCGAGACCGCCAACCTCAACGTCTCCTGGCGCTACCGCGCGCTCGGCGCGCGCGTGCGGACGAACTACCACGGCAGCTACATCAACTCGTTCAGCGCCGCCACCCCGGCCCGCAACCAGTACCGCTACGCGCGCACCGTCACCGACCTCGGTTTCACCTGGCAGCTGCGGCCCAACACCCAGCTTTTCTGGGACATCGCCAACGTCACCAACGAGCCGCAGGCGTTCTACCGCTTCGTCCCGTCGCAGATGGAGCGCACCATCATCAACGGCGTCACCTGGACGATGGGCATCAGCGGCCGGTTCTAAGCCCTCGCGCCCGCATTCCTCCGTCATGAACCATCCTTTCCGCTTCCTCCGCCGCGCGGCCTCCGCCGCGGTGCTCGTCCTTGGTACGGCTCGCGCCGCCGACGAAACCCTGCCGCGCCTCGCCTACAACAGCCCCGGCGCGCTCGCCGACCTCGGCGTGGGTCTCTGGGCGTGGCCGCTGCCGATGGACTACAACGGCGACGGTCTCATGGACCTCGTCGTCGTGTGCACCGACAAGCCGTACAATGGCACGTGGTTCTTCGAGAACAGCGGCGTCGTCGATCCGCAGCTGAAACTGCCGGTGTTCAAGTCCGCGGTGCTCATCGGCAAGTCGGCCGCTTCGGTCGGAATCTCCTACGTCACCGGCGAACCGGTCGTGACCGCGACGGCCTCGGCCAAGCAGGGCGAGACCTACCGCTTCCGGGGGAATATGTTTCCCGATTTCCGGCAGTCGCAATTCAACCGCCCGGTGAAGCTGGCGGCGCCGGAGGCCATCCACCCCGAGGCGGGCAACATCCGCCAGAACCAGTGGAAGCTGGTCGATTTCGACGGCGATGGCGCGGTCGACCTGACAATCGGCATCGATTTCTGGGGAGACTACGGTTGGGACGCCGCCTTCAACGCCCGCGGCGAATGGACCCGCGGTCCGCTGCACGGGTACGTTTACCTGATGCGCAACACCGGCACGACGGCGAAGCCGGTCTACGCGGCGCCGGAGAAAGTGATGGCGGGCGGCCGCCCCGTGGATCCGTTCGGCATGCCCTCACCGATGTGGGGCGACTTCGATGGTGACGGCGACCTCGACCTGGTCTGCGGGGAATTCCGCGACGGTTTTACCTACTACGAGAACACGGGTACGCGGACCAAGCCGGTCTACGCCGCGGGCCGGCCGCTCGCGAGCGCGGGCGTGCCGGTGCGCATGGATCTGTGCATGATCACGCCGACCGCGGTCGATTTCGACGGCGATGGGGACCTCGACATCATCTGCGGGGACGAGGACGGCCGCGTGGCCTTCATCGAGAACACCGGGAAGGTCGTCGACGGCATGCCGCAGTTCCTGCCGCCGCGCTACTTCCGGCAATTCGCCGCCGACGTGAAGTTCGGCGCGCTCGCGACTCCGTACGCGGTCGATTGGGACGGCGACGGTTTGGAAGACCTGATCACTGGCAATAGCGCCGGCTACGTGGCGTTCATCCGCAACCTCGGCGGCACGCCGACGCGCTGGGCCGAACCGGTCTACCTCACCGCCGGCGGCGCCTTGATCCGCGAGCAGGCCGGCCCGAACGGCTCGATCCAGGGGCCCGCCGAGGCGAAGTGGGGTTATTCCATCCTCAGCGTGGCGGATTGGGACGGCGACGGGCTCCCAGACATCATGACCAACGGCATCTGGGGAAAGGTCGTGTGGTACCGCAACCTCGGCCCCCGCACCGCCCCGCGGCTCGCCGCCGCGCAACCGGTCGAGGTCGCGCCCGGCGCCGTGTCCCCGAAGCCCGCCTGGAACTGGTGGAACCCGCGTGACCGCGAGTTCGTCACGCAATGGCGCACCACACCGCAGATGATCGACTGGAACGGCGACGGCCTGATGGACCTCGTGATGTCCGACCACGAGGGCTACCTCGCGCTCTTCGAGCGGAAACGCGCCGCCGACGGCACCCTCACGCTCTCCGCGGGCCAGCGGGTTTTCTGGAGCGAGGGCGCGAGCGTGTTTAACAGCAACGGCCTGCCGCAGAACAAGGAGTCCGGCCTTCTGCGCATCAACGACGGCGTGAACGGTCGCAGCGGCCGCCGCACGTTCTGCATCACCGACTGGGACGGCGACGGTCAGCTCGACCTGCTGTTCAATAGCGCACCCAACGTGAACTTCCTCCGCGGCCTCGGGCGCGACGCCCAAGGGCGCTGGCGTTTCCGCGACGAGGGTCCGGTGAGCACGCACGTCCTCGCGGGTCACGCGACGAAGCCTACCGCCATTAACCGCGGCGCCGGGTCGCCGCCCGACCTGCTCATCGGCGCCGAGGACGGTTTCTTCTACCAGGTGAAAAACCCGCGCTCGCGCCGGTAACCCCCGCTTTCCCCATGCCTACCCCCGCCAACGCCGCGCGCTACGCGTGGTACGTCGTCGCGCTCCTCTTCCCGGTCGCGCTGCTGAACTACCTCGACCGCCAGATGCTGGCCACAATGAAGGCCTCGATGGTGGGCGACATCCCCACCATCGCCAATAAAGCCGACTGGGGCTTCGTGCTCGGTTGCTTCAAGTGGACGTACGCCGCGCTCAGTCCGTTCGGCGGCTACATCGCCGACCGCTTCAGCAAGCGCTACGTGATCGCCGGAAGTCTCTTCGTGTGGTCGGCGGTCACCTGGTGGACGGGGCACGTCACGACCTTCAACGAGCTCGTCGCGGCGCGCGCCCTGATGGGCATCAGCGAGGCTTTCTACATCCCGTGCGCGCTCGCGCTGATCTCCGAGTACCACTTCGGCTCGACCCGCTCGCGGGCGGTGGGCGCGCACCAGACCGGCATCTACATCGGGCAGATCCTCGGCGGTTTCGCGGGGTACATCGCCGATTCGCCCGACCCCGGCTGGCGCTGGGCGTTCTCCACCTGCGGCATGATCGGCGTGATCTACGCGCTGCCGTTGCTGGCCGCGCTGCGGGAGCCGCCGCGGGAGGTGCCCGCCGCCGATGCTCCGCGCGAGCCGGCCTCCGCGGTGTTCCGCGGCCTGCTGGGCAACCGGAACTTCATTTTGCTCGTCCTCTACTTCACGTTGCCGGCGATCGCGGGCTGGGTGGTGCGCGACTGGCTGCCCGAAATCCTCCGTGAAAAGTTCAGCCTCGGGCAGGGTAAGGCCGGCGTGAGCGCGATCCTCTTTGTGCAGATCGCCTCGATCGTCGGCGTGCTCATCGGCGGCTCGCTCGCCGACCGGTGGATGCAGAAGACCCCGCGCGGCCGCATCTACACGAGCGCCATCGGCATGATCCTCTTCCTCCCCGCGCTCTTCAGCGTCGGCAACGCGGGCACGCTCACCGTCGCGATCATCGGCCTCACCATCTTCGGCCTCGGCTGGGGCTTCTTCGACTGCAACAACATGCCGATCCTCTGCCAGATCGCGCGACCCGAGTGGCGCGCCACCGGCTACGGGATCATGAACCTCGTGAGCATCAGTTGCGGCGGCTTCGGCGACTGGGCGTTCGGCTGGCTCCGCGACCACGGGGTCGCGCTCAACCTCATCTTCGGCGCCTTCGGCGGCATCGCCCTTCTCTCCGGCGCGTTGGTGCTGCTCATCCGGCCGGCGGCGGACCCGGTGAAGAACGGATAACGCCGTGTCTTAAAGGTGAGGGGGCTCCGCCGTCGTTTGTTCCGCGCGGGTCTCCGCGTCGCTGCAGGGTTGGCCGTGGTGTTTTTTGCCGCGGTCGGCCTCCGGGCGGCGGCACCGGCGCCGCCCAACGTCGTGTTCATCCTGGCCGACGACCTCGGCTGGCGGGACCTGCGTTGCTACGGCAGCCCGTGGCACGACACCCCGCACCTCGACGGTCTGGCGGGCGAGGGGACTCGTTTCACCCACGGCTACGCGGCGGCGCCGATCTGCTCCGCCTCGCGCGCCGCGTTGCTCACGGGTCGCTCGCCCGCGCGGCTGGGCTTCGAGTTTGGGATCAAACCGCCGACGGCGAAACGCCCCGCCGGACACGCGCTCGTCGGCCCGCCGTACGCGCTCAGCCTGCCGCTTTCCGAGGTCACCGTCGGCGAAATGCTCGGCGCCGCCGGCTACACGACGGGGTATTTCGGAAAATGGCACCTCGGCGAACACCACGGCGGCTACCTCGGGTGGTCGCCCACGCACGGGCCGCGCCAGCAGGGCTACGCGGAGGGTGAGCAGGAGTTCGGGCTGCATCCGTATGCCTACGCGGCGGAGCCGGGGTTGAAGTCGCGTACCTTGCCGCCGGGCGACTTCGGGACGGACGCGCTGACGGATAAAGCCATCGCCTTCCTGCGCACGCGCGGCGGGCGGCCGTTTCACCTGCAGCTGTCGCATTACTTCGTGCACGATCCGATTCACAGCCGGGCCGCTTGGCTCGTGGAGAAATACCGCGCGCGTCTACCGGCGGGCGCCGATCCCCGTCGCGTCGAGTATGCGGCGATGGTGGAGACGCTCGATCACCACGTGGGGCGTTTGCTCAAAGCGCTGGACGAACTCGGCCTCGCGGCGAACACGCTCGTCGTCTTCACCTCCGACAACGGCGGTCACCCGGTCTACTCGGCCAACGGCCCGCTGCGCGGCAGCAAGTGGAACCTCTATGAAGGCGGGGTGCGCGTGCCGTGGATCGTGCGCTGGCCCGGGCGGGTGCCGGCGGGGCGGGTGAGTGACGCGCCGTTCATCGGAACCGACCTGCTGTCGACGCTTGCCGCCGCGACCGGGGCCGGGTTGCCGCGGGACGTGACGCGCGACGGACGCAACGTCCTCCCGCTCTGGCTGGGCACGGCCGCGGCGGATCCCGACCGCGCCATCACCTCGCATTTTACGTATTTCCACCCGGAGACCGGGTAC
>JBJTCH010000116.1:0-8412 GCA_046091745.1 Opitutaceae bacterium | reverse complement strand
GTCGGCTTCCTGCTGCCCCCGGCCGACCCCCGCCGGGTTGCCGAGATAATGCACCGCGTCGCCGCGCCCGTGCAGTTGCACGCCCTGGAAACGGCTGGGCAGGAATCCGCTGCTCCACTGCCGTGCGGCCACTGGCTGCGGGGAGCGTCCCGGTCCGGTGGAGATCATCACCACAAACCCCGGGAGATCCTCTGCCTCGCTGCCGAGTCCGTAATTGATCCATGCACCCATGCTGGGCCGGCCCGCGATCTGCGAACCGGTGTTCATGAACATGTGCGCCGGGTCGTGGTTGATCGCGTCCGTCGTCATCGAGCGGATCAGGCAGATGTCGTCCACGATCGAGCCGAGGTGCGGGAATAGCTCGCTGATCTCGACCTGCTCACGGCCGAATTTGCGGAACTTGAACTGCGGCGCGTGGCACACGAGTTCCTGTCCCTGCAGCTGCGCCAGCTGCTGTCCCTTGGTGAGACTTTCCGGCATCGGCTGGCCATGCATGGACGCGAGCCTCGGTTTAGGATCGAAGGTCTCCAGTTGCGACGGCCCGCCGGCCATCGTCAGCCAGATCACCCGCTTCGCGCGCTGCGGCAAAGGCAACGGTTGGATCACCCCGCGCGCCGGTGCGGCACGGAGATCGCCACCCTCCAGGAGCGAGGCCAGCGCCACGGTGCCGACGCCCTGAGCGGACCGACCCAGAAAGGCGCGGCGGCTTAACGGGGAAAAAGGATCCGGGTTCATCTCTTCCTCAGGATCGGGTTATCGACTCGTGCAAGTTGAGCAACACGCGCGCCACGTGCGTCCATCGCGCGAGCTCCACCGGATCCAGCCCCGCCGGCACCGGCGACTGTCCCGTCGCGATCAAGGCGGCGGCCGCCTTCGGATCAGCCACGTAAACCACGCCCTGGGTCGCCAGAAGTTCCTCCGCCACGCGAATCTCCTCCGCGCGGGGTTCCCGCTGCAGCGCCCGGCGCCACGCGTAGCGGATGCGTCCCGCGGATTCCGCCCCGCCTTCCGTGATAATGCGCGCCGCGAACACCCGCGCCGCCTCCACGTACGTCGGGTCATTGAGCAAAACGAGCGCCTGCTGCGGGAGGTTTGAGCGATTGCGGTCCGCCGTGCATTCCTCGCGGCTCGGCGCGTCAAACGCCAGCAGGCTCGGGTGCAGGAACGTGCGCTGCCACCACACGTAGAGTCCGCGGCGGTGCTGGGCCTCGCCGGCGTCCGTCTCGTACTTCCGCGGAGGGAAGTTGAGGTTCTCCCAGTAATGATCCGGCTGGTACGGCTTCACGCTCGGTCCGCCGATCGCGGGTACCAGCAGGCCGGAAACCGCCAGCGCCGTGTCGCGCACCAACTCCGCCTCAACCCGGAACCGGCTTTGGCGCGCGTGTTCGCGATTGTACGGGTCGCGCGCCAGCTGCTCCGGCGTCGCCTCCGAGGTCTGCCGGTACGTGGCGCTCAGGACGATCGTGCGCACGATGTGCCGGACGTCCCAGCCGCTGTCCATGAACTCGCACGCGAGCCAGTCCAGCAGCGCCGGATTTGGCGGAGGCTCGCCCTGCGCCCCAAGGTCGTCGGCAACGCGGCTGAGGCCCGTGCCGAAGAATTGCTTCCACAAACGATTCACCACCGTCCGCGCCGTGAGTGGATTCTCCCGTGAAACCAGCCACCGCGCGAGATCGAGCCGCGTCGGCTCCCGTCCCCCAAAATCAGGCCCGGGAAGATAGTGCGGCAGAGCCGCGCGCACCTCCTCGCCCGTCTCATCCATCCAATTTCCCCGGGCCAGAATGCGCACCACACGGCGATCCGGGGCGGACTCCGTCACAAGACACTTGGGCAGGGAATCGTAGCACACCTGGCGCGTCTTTTCGGCCGCGGCGAGGGCGTCCCGCACCGGCCGGTATTTCGTCTCCACGTTCGCGAGGAAGTAATCCCGCACCGCCTGACGTTCCCTCGGTCCACGTTCCGCCGACGGCTTCTTCAGCGCGGCCGCCACCGCCCGGGCCGCGCGCACATTCGCCGCCGGGCTCTTGGCGCCGGGCTCCAACTCGGTGAGCACCCGGTTGCCGTCGGAAAACCCCGCTTCCCATTCCGCCTGCGCGGCCGAAGTCTCGGCAGTCGTGGCCTGGACGTTGCGCCGCGCCTCCGCCACCGCCGCATCGCGCGCCGCAAGCCGCCGCTCCTGCTCCGGGTCGAGCACCAGCATGCCGTCCTCGCGCCGGCCGACCGCGGCCTCCTTCACGTCGGCGAAGAACGCACCGAGCGAGTAGAAATCACGCTGCGTGAACGGATCGAATTTGTGGTCGTGACACTGGGCGCAGCCCGTTGTTTGCCCGAGCCAAGCGGCGCCCACCGCGCGCACGCGATCCGTGAGCATCCGCGACTCATAGTCCCTCGGCTGCGCCCCGCCCTCCTCGGTCGACAACAGCAGCCGGTTGAAAGCCGACCCCACACGCGTCTCCCGGTTGGCGTCCGGCAGCAGGTCGCCCGCGATCTGCTCGAGCGTGAAGCGATCAAAACGTTTATTGGCGTTGAAGCTGCGAATCACCCAGTCGCGGTACGGCCAGACATTGCGTGGGTTGTCGCTGTGGTAGCCGATCGTGTCGGCGTAGCGCACCACATCCAGCCAGCCGGTCGCCATGCGTTCCCCGTGATGCGGGCTCTGCAGGATCCGTTCGACCAACCGCGCGTAGGCATCGGGCGAAGGATCACGCTCGAACGCCGCGACATCCGCGGGCGCGGGCGGGAGTCCCGTGAGATCCGCATGCAGCCGGCGGACCAGCGTGCGGCGATCGGCCTCCGGCGACGGCTTGAGCCCCACCTGCTCGAGGCGACGAGACACGAGCACATCAACGCCGTTGGCCCCCGCCGGGACCGCCGCCTTGACCGGCGGTTCGTAGGCCCAGTGCCGCTGGTAGCCGGCACCCTGCGCGATCCAGCGCTCCAGGATCGCACGCTCGCGGGCATCGATCGCCTTGTGCGTCTCCGGCGGCGGCATCACCTCGTCGCTCTCCTTCGAGACGATCCGCCGCAGCAACTCGCTTTCGGCGGGTTTGCCGGGCACGAACGCCTCGCGGGCCAACGCATCCTCCCGGAGGTCGAGCCGCAGCTTCCCCTTCCGCGTGCCGGCGTCGGGGCCGTGGCACAGGAAGCACTTGTCGGAGTGGATCGGCCGGACGTCGCGGGTGAACTCGATTTTCTCCGGCACGAGCTCCGCACCATCGGCCGCCGCCACTACGCCCGGCAGCAGCAGGAGCGGAAGGAGACGCCGCGCGGCCATGCCGGAGATCCTCAGGCCAGAATGGCCTGCACGACCTTCGCCGGCAGGACACCCGTGAGACGCTGGTCGAGCCCCTGGAACTTGTAGGCGAGCTTCTCGTGGTGGAGCCCCATGAGCTGCAGGATCGTCGCGTGGAGATCGCGGATGTGCACCGGGTCGCGGACGACGTTGTACGACATCTCGTCGGTCTCTCCGTGGACCGTGCCGCCCTTGATGCCACCTCCCGCGAGCCAGATCGAGAAGCAGCGCGGGTGATGATCGCGGCCGTAATTGGTCTCGGTGAGCGCGCCCTGGCAGTAAACCGTGCGACCGAACTCACCTCCCCAGATGACGAGCGTATCGTCCAGCATGCCGCGCTGCTTGAGGTCCTGCAGCAGGGCGTAACAGGGCTGGTCGACGTCCTTGCACTGGGAGGCGATATCGCGCGGCAGCGAGCCGTGCTGGTCCCAGCCGCGGTGGAAGATCTGCACGAAGCGCACCCCGCGCTCGACCAGCCGGCGCGCCATGAGGGCCGAGCTCGCGAAGGTGCCGCGCACCCGAGCCTCCTCGCCGTACAGCGCGTAAGTGGACTCGGGCTCCTGGGAGAGATCGGCGAGTTCCGGGATGCTGGCCTGCATGCGGAACGCCATCTCGTACTGCTGCGTGCGGGTCTGGATATCCGGATCGCCCAGCGCCTCGTAGCTGCGACGGTTGAGCTGCTCGAGACCGTTGAGCATCTCGCGGCGCAACTCGCGCGGGATGCCGGGGGCGTCGTTGAGATAAAGCACCGGGTCGCCCGACGGCCGGAACGAGACGCCGGCATGTTTTCCCGGCAAAAAACCCGAGCCCCAGAGGCGGGCCGAGATCGCCTGCACGTTGGAGAACGGACTCGAATGCTTCGCGTGCAACACCACGAACGCGGGGAGGTCGCGGTTCATCGAGCCGAGGCCGTAGGCGAGCCAGGAGCCGAGCGACGCCTTCCCATTCTGCATCGAACCGGTGTAGACCAGCTGGTTCGCCGGCTCGTGGTTGATCGCGTCGGTCTGCATCGAGCGGATCACGCAGAGGTCATCGGCCATCTTCGCGATGTTGGGCAGCAGTTCGCTGATCCACAGGCCGCTCTTGCCGTGCTGGGAAAACTTGAAGCGGCTCGGCGCCAACGGAAACGCCGCCTGGCGGGCGGTCATGCCGGTCAGGCGCTCGCCCTGGTCCTTCAGCCAATCCTTGAGGTCCTCCTTGAACCGCGACTCGAGGTGCGGCTTGTAGTCGAGGAGCTCCAGCTGCGAGGGGGCGCCGATGAGGGAGATGTAGATCGCCCGCTTGGCCTTGGGCGCGATGCGCCACGGCTCGGCCAGCGCGGCCGGCACCTCACCAGCCCCAAGGGCGCGCGGGCCCAGGAGCGAGGCGAGCGCGGCGACGCCGAGACCCGTGCCGGAGCGACGGAAGAACTGCCGGCGCGTGAGCGCGGCGTTGTAGGACGAGAACGTGTCGTGCCAGTCGGGGGGAAGCAGGGTCATGGCGACTATTTGGTCAGGGACTCGTCGAGGTGGAGGATCTGGCTGGCCACCAAGGACCAAGCCGCGAGTTCGGGCGCGGGCACGCCGGCCGGAGACGGGGAATCGCCCACCGCGAGCAGCCGCGCGGCCGAGGCGGGATCCAGGCGGTACGCCTCCTGCGCCTTTTCCAACGTGCGGCGCACGACCGGGCGCTCGTCGGGCTTCAATTTCCGGCCGAGCAACCGCACCGTGATGTGGTCCAGCCGGGCGTCGGTCGAACGCGCCTCGGAGAGCGCCCGCGCCGCGAGCTGCCGCGAGGCCTCGACGAAAACGGGATCGTTGAGCGTGACGAGCGCCTGCAACGGGGTGTTGGTGCGGTCGCGGCGCACGCAGGAAACCTCGCGGCTCGGGGCGTTCAGGATGTCCATCGCCGGCGGCGGCGCCGTGCGTTTCCAGAGCGTGTAGAGCGAACGCCGGTAGAGATTTTCACCGTGGTCGGGCTGGTAGAAGCGCGTCGTCGATTCCTTCATCGCGACGTCCTCCCAGATGCCCTCGGGCTGGTAGGGCCGGGCCGGGCGGCCGCCGAGCTTGGCGACGAGGAGACCGGAGGCGGCGAGCGCCTGATCGCGCAATTGCTCCGCGTCGAGGCGATGCCGCGGCCCGCGCGCGAGCAGGGGGTTCGCCGGATCCTTTTCGAGCAACGCCGGCGTGGCGGCCGCCGACTGGCGGTACGTGGCGCTCGTGACCATCAGGCGCATCAGCGCGCGCTGGTCCCAACCGGAGTCACGCAGGCGCAAGGCCAGCCAATCGAGCAGTTCCGGATGCGAGGGACGCGAGCCGGTCACGCCGAAGTCGCCGTCCGACTCCACAACTCCAGCGCCGAAAAACTGCTGCCAGAGACGATTCACCGTCACGCGCGCCGTGAGCGGGTTCTCCGGAGCGACCAGCCACTTCGCGAGGCCCAGCCGGTTCCGCGGGACATCGGCCGGGAGCGGCGGAAGGACGGCCGGCGTGTTGGCCGCCACTTTCTCGCCGGGCTGATTGTATTCGCCGCGGTTGAGGACGTGCGCGAACGGCTCGCTGTCCTTCTTCTCCTCCATCACGAGGGTCAGGCCTCCGCGCGCGCGCAACGCGTCCTCCCGGGCGAGAAACGGATCCAGCTCGCGGGCAAGCGCGAGCGACGGCAGATCGGCCGCGGCGAGGAAATGCGCCCGCAGCTGCCGCTTCTGTGCCGGCGTGCGTTTGTCCGCCGGCGCCTTCAGCGCCGCCATCGCCTCCAACTCGGCGCTGAAGATCTTCAGATCGTCCGCCTGGAACCCGCGCGTGTAGACGCGGAAATCCTGTCCCCAGACCGTTGCCCCCTGGAGTGAGACCGGAGATGCTCCCGCCGCCGGCGCGCGCGAACCGAGGCGCACCGGAACGTCCGGGCGGATATCCGTCGGCAGGAAAGCGGACACCGTGGAGTTCACCGCCATCTTACCGCCCACAAAAACCTCCACCGTACGGCTGCGCACCGACGCGGTGTCGAACGCGACCAGCACGTGGCTCCACTGCCCCGTCGGGAGCGCGAGCCCGACGTTGCGTACCTTCACGCGGCCGGTGCCGTCGGCGATGTAGATGCCGATCTTGCCCTCCTCGAGGAACACTTCCCAGCCGACTCCGTTCTCCCCGTCCGCGCGGCAGGAGATGAGCGGGCCGTCGGCCTTGCCGTCCGCGTAAACGAACAGGCCCGCGCTGCTGCTGGTGCCCCGCAGCCAGGGAACCGCCGCGCCGACCACGCGGTCGCGGCCGTCCAAGCGCTCCGCGGGACCGTACGGGCCCTCGGAAGCCGGCGGCGCACCAGCCTCCGCGGTTCCCAGCAGCGCTTCGTAGCGCACGACGGTGTGGTTGATCGGCGGTGAAACCATGCGGGGCCCCGCGGCGAGCCATGCCTCAAAATCGCCATCCGCCGCCTTGGCGCGGGCCTCCAGCCGGCCCCGCACCTCCGAGAGGCGCGCCTGGACTTCGTTCCACGCCGGACGATCGGCGGGCGCAGGCACAAACAGCGTGGGCGGCGTGTCGTGCCGGTTGCCGTCCATCGCCGGCATGGTGTTATTCCGGAAAAACGCGGCGAGGGCGTAGAAGTCCTTTTGCGAGACCGGATCAAACTTGTGGTCGTGACAGGAGGCGCACCCGGTCGTCAGGCCCAGCCAGACGGTCGACATCGTCTCGACGCGATCCTTGGCGTAGATCGCCTCGTACTCCTCCGCGATCGCCCCGCCCTCGCTGGTGGTCGACAGACAGCGGTTGTAACCCGAGGCGATGCGTTGCTCGAGCGTGGCGGCCGGCAGCAGGTCGCCCGCCATCTGCTCCAGCGTGAAACGATCGAACGGCACGTTGCGCCGGAAGGCGTCCACCACCCAGTCGCGGTAGGGCCAGATGGAGCGGTAATTGTCGATGTGGATGCCATGGGTGTCGGCGTAACGGACGGCATCGAGCCAGAGGCGTGCCGAGTGCTCCGCCGCGGGGTCGCTGGCCAGCATGCGATCCACCGCACGCTCGTAGGCGCCCGAAGCGCGATCGGCCTCGAAAGCCGCGATGTCGGCCGGCGACGGCGGCAGGCCGGTGATGTCGAGCGCCGCGCGGCGCAGCAGGCGGGAGGGCGTCTCCTCGCGCGAAGGGGCGAGCCCGGCCGCGGCGAGCCGTTGCGCGACGAAGGAATCAATCGGGTTGCGTGACCAACCGCGCGCCAGCGGAACCTCGGGCAACGCAACCGCGCGGGGCGCGATCAACGACCAGTGTTCCTCGTAATTCGCACCCTCGCGGATCCAACGCTCCAGCAACGCGACCTCGTCGGGCCGCAGGCGCTTGTGGGTCTCGGGCGGCGGCATGACTTCCTCGGGATCCTTGGTGCGAAGCCGCTCCATGAGCGGACTGCGCGCGGGATCACCCGGCACGATCGCCGCCGGCAGGTCGCCGTCGCCGCGGGCCTTCGTGGCGAATTCAAAACGGTCGAGCCGCAGCTTGGCCTTGCGCGACGCCGAATCGGGCCCGTGACACGCGAAACAGTTTTCCGCGAGGATGGGCTGGATGAGCTCGTTGTAGCCGAGCTGGCCGGACGCCGGCGCCGCGACGGACGAAAGGGCGACGGGGAACAGCAGGACGCCGGCAGCGAACAGACGGGAGAGGACGGTCATGGGGCGCGCCGATACAAGAGGCAGGGAATTCACCGCCAAGGAAAAAGCCAGAAGGCGGACATCGATCGCGCGCCTTGGAACGTACCTCCGCCATTTCCAAAACGGGTCCGAACCCGCGCTTCCCTACGAACACCGGCGTGCGCCAAAGCGACGTGAGCGCGGGAAGGGCATGCGAGAAGCGGATCGCGATACGCGGCAGTCCAGGCGGGCGAACAGGAGCAAACGGAGGGAACGGAGAAGCGGGAGAATCCGGAAATCAGGAACTCTGGGCTTCGGAGAAAACCGGTTCGGAGGCCCAGCAAAGCGGGCCCACGGAACACACGGAAAACACGGAAGGCCTCAAGAACTGGACCCTATTTCATTTCCACGGACTTAAAGTTGAAGCGTGGAAACCAAAGGGTTCAGCGGAAGGCGCGACCGCCGAGGTCGGGGCGAAGGAAAAACAGGGGAACGTAGGAACGGGGGAATATGGAAAGCAGGAACTCAG
>JBJTCH010000115.1:0-4580 GCA_046091745.1 Opitutaceae bacterium | reverse complement strand
GGGTGGGGCCGGGCGGGTGGTCGGTTTCCGGTTCATGGGCGGTGCGAGGTTCACCGGGGTGTCTGCGGCGGGAAGGGCGTAGCAGCCGTGCCGGACCTGCGGAGGCAGCGCGAGAGCGAAAAGGCCCCGGCGCGCCGGCAGACCGTCCGTCCGTGGCTCGACCCCTTGCCTCGCCGCGCCGCCACTCCGCTCAGAATTCCCGGCCGCAGGTGAGGGAGTAGGCGCGGCCGACCCAGAGGCTGGAGCCCATGCTGCCGGTGTAGCCGGTCTGCGCCTGGCTGTGCGTGGGCTCGCGGTCCTGCGCGTTGTTCACGCCGACGCGCACGGAAGTGCGCCGGAGCCACCAGCCCGCCTGCGCGCCCCAGCGGTAGCCAAGGCCGAGGTTGAGCTGCGTCTGCTTGTCGCCGATCTCGTGGTAGGCGAGGGCGCCGTTGTTGTAGATGGCGCGGAGGTAGGTGACCTGGTCCTTGAGGCGGTCGTAGCTCGCCTGCGACGCGTTGGAGCCGGTCCAGATCGGGGAGTGGTACGTGAAGTTGGCCGAGGCGCTCCAATTACCGAGGCGCCACGTGAGGTTGCCGCCCGCCTTGGTGCGCGGGATGTCCATGTTGTGCACGGTGTCGTTCTTCTCGTCGGTCGGCGTGAGCTTGGAGAACTTGTTCAGGAACTGCGCCCACTCGATCGAGATCCCGAGCCGGCCGAGACGTGTCGGCGGCAGCTGGTAACGCAGGGTGTAGTCGAAGCCGTTGGTGAAGTTGCGGCCGGTGCTGTTGCGGTACGAGTTGATGCCGCCGATGAGCGCGCCGAGCGGGGCTAGCTGGCGCGACGGCGCGAGGTTCGCGTTGGCGGCGGCGAAGAGCGCGAGATCCTGCGCGGACACCTTCGCGCGCAGCGTGTTGGGGTCGCCCTTGTAATTCCCGGACTCGTCGCCGGGCGTGAGGCGGTAGCCGACGTCGATCTGCGCGATCGGCACGCCGGCGGCGATTTGCGCCTGCGTGTAGGCGCGGAGGCGCGAATCATCGAGCGAGGTGTCGCGGCCGCGCGAGATGATGAGGCTGCGCTGCTCGATCTCCCAGTAGTCGACCGTGACCGTGAGTCCCTTGACCCCCGGCACCTCGAGGCCGAGGCCCGCGCTGATGCCCTTCGAGACCTCCGGCTGCAGCTCGCGGTTGGCGATGTTGTAATTGATCGTGAGCACGCGGGTGTCGGCGGGGCGGCCCGCCCCGGTGAAGAAATTGCTGCGCACGGTGTCGAGTTC
This sequence comes from Opitutaceae bacterium, assembly GCA_046091745.1. GTDB lineage: Bacteria > Verrucomicrobiota > Verrucomicrobiia > Opitutales > Opitutaceae > ER46. The sequence continues at coordinate 3,325 of JBJTCH010000115.1, read as the reverse complement.
GCCCGGCGGGCTGGTGCGGGAAAACTGCGTGGGCGCGTAGACGCGGGTGAGGTCCGGCGCGAGGAAGCCCTCGTTGCGCGAGGCGCGGAACAGTACCCGCGAGTGCGGCCGCCAGGTGAGGCCGAGCTTGGGCTTCACGGTGTCGCCGAAATCGCTGTAGCGCTCGAAGCGCGCCGAGGCGCTGAGATCGAGGGAACGCACGAGCGGGATGTCGTTCCGGCGCGCGACCAGCGGGACGGCCGTCTCCGCGTACGCGCTCGCGATGGTGCGGGAGGCGCGGAAGACGTCGCGCGGCGACATCACGATGATGTCGTTGTCGTTGGGATCGAGGCCCGAGTCCGCGGGGTTCTTGCCGATGAAGGGCAGCTTGCGGTCGAGCTTGAAGTCGCGGCGCCACTCGGCGCCGAACGACGCGCCCACGGGGCCGGACCACAGGTCCGCGACGTCGCCGGTGGCGCGGGCGTCCAGGCTGTCGACGCGCGTGTTGCCGTAGCGCGTGGCGGCCTGCGTGTAGCCGCCGCGCACACTGGCGGGATTGGCGTAGGGCTGGTCGGCGACGACCGCGTTGTTCACGACCTTGAAGGTGGAGGGGAACGGGTTCCACGCGGTGGCGTCGGTGCGTTGGGCGGCGGCGATCAGCAGCGAGTCGCGGATGGAGTTGACCGCGCTGTCGGTCGCCCGCACGCCGCCCGTCATCAGGCCGATTTCCCACTCCCAGGAGGACTGGCCGAACTTGCCCTGCAGACCGACGAGGAAGCGGTGCATGCGGTTCGAGGTCTCGATGCGCTCGGGGCCGCCGTCGGCCAGGATCATGTCGCCGATGGAAATCGTCTGGGGGTTGCCGGTGAGGCGCGGCGTGCCGTCGGCGTTGGGCGCGCCGGTCGGGCTGTAGAAGCGCGCGCCGAAGGGGTTGTAGGGGTTGTTCACCGAGAGCGTCACGACCCGGTCGCTTTCGGACAGGGTGATGGGCTGCCGCTGCGTCATCGAGGTGGAGAAGTAGCCGGTGAACTCGCCGAAGAGGCGGAGCCGCGGGCGCAGTTCGTATTCCACGCGGGTGTTGAGGGAGTAGCGCGTGCTCCGGGGCTGGCCGATGATGTAGGGATTGTAGTCGGCGTACTGCGCGCGCGGGATCGCGGTGGTGGTGAGGGTGGGCACGCCGTTGATCGGGTAGAGCCAGCGGTTGGTGGTGGAGGTCGCGGTGGTGAAGCGCGGCCAGATGCCGATCGGCGTGCGGTCGTCCTGCGAGCCGCCGGCGGCGTTGAACGGATCGCGCGCGTAACGGGTCTTGTCGGCGGATTTCGAGATCTCCCGCTGCCGCAGGTAGATCGGGTCGCGCGTGTAGACGCTCGCCCCGATCATGTAATTGCCGCGGCCCCGCGCGAACGGCGCGGCGTAGCCGACCTTCAGCTGGTAGTCGGTCCCGCCGCCGTGCTCGGTCGTGCCGTAGCGGAAGGAGAGGTCGCCGCCGGCCGGGCGGCGCCGGGCGATGTAATTCACCACGCCGGCCACCGCGTCGGAGCCGTAGATGGAGGACGCGCCGTCGCGCAGCACCTCAATCTGCTGCACGGCTGAGGGCAGCACGTTGACGTTCACCGGGGAAACGGCGCCGGCGGTGAACGGATGGAACGGCATGCGGCGGCCGTTGAGCAGGACGAGCGTGTTGCCGGCGCCGAGTCCGCGGAGCGCGATGTTCGCGTTGTCGCCGCGGCCGGCGATCGCGTTGGTCGGCGTCTCGTTCTCCGGGATGTCGGTGATGTACGCGATGCTCTCGAGCAGGTTCATCGCCGTGGCGGCGTCACGCGCGTCGAGCTCGTCCGCCGTGAGGATCGTGATCGGCAGGGATTTTTCCTGGTCGAGGCGCTTGATGTTGGACCCCGTCACGGTGAACGCCTCCATCCGGACGGCCTCGCCGGGCGCGCCGGCGGCGGGGGCGGGCTGGGCGGCCGCTCGAACGGCGACGAAGAGTGCAAGCGGCGGGAGCAGGAGCAGGCGGCGGGATCTCATGGGGTGATGCTCGGTTGCGGGGGAGGCGAGGGCGGCGCGTTGGGTTGTCTCCGCGGCCGCTGCTGGAGTTGGGCGCAGGCTGGGGCGGAGCCCGCCCGTTGTCGATTGCGCGGCTGGGGATCCACCGATGGGGTCAGGGCGTTCCTTGTTTTCGGGGGATGCGAACATTGAACGCCCTGACCCCATGGGAGCCGGGTTTGGCGGGTGGCGGGGGAAATTCTCGCGCGGGCCCTTGCCCCCGGCGCCGGATCGCCCAAGTTCGATCCGAAGCCGGTTTGCGCCCCGGCTGCCCCACCATCGCGCCAACCCCGCCGCCTCGCGCTACGGCCACCCCACACCATGTACCTGCAAGCTCTTCGCTGGTCCCGCGCGGGCGTCGCTGCGTTCGCCCTCGCGTTTTCCACCACTTCGCTCCGCGCGCAAACCGCCACCGGTGAGATCTCCGGTCGCGTGCAGAACGAGGCCACCGGCCAGTTTCTCAACAACGCCCGCGTGTCGGTGCGCGGCACGGAACTCACCGTGTTCACCGATGACACCGGATCATTCCGCCTCGTCCTGGTTCCCGCGGGCCCGGCGGTGCTGGAGGTGCTCTATTCCGGCCTGGACCCCGTGCAGGTCACGGTGAACGTCGCCGCTGGTTCGCTTATCCAGCGCGACATCAACCTCAGCAGTCGCGACCGCTACGGCGCCACGTCCGCCGCGGGCCCGGGCGCGGTGAAGCTCGACCCGTTCGTGCTGTCTTCCTCGAAGCTCACCGAGGGCGAATCACTCGCGACCAACGAGCAACGCTTCGCGCCCAACCTCAAGAACGTCGTCGCGAGCGACGCGTTCGGCGATGTCACCGAGGGCAACGTCGCCGAGTTCATGAAGTTCATGCCCGGTGTGACCATCGAGTATTCCGACGCCTCCCCCAACGCCGTCGCGGTGCGCGGTTTCGATCCCAACATGACTTCGGTCACGATGGACGGCTCCGCCATGGCCAACGCCTCCGGCAGCGCGGCCAACCGCAATTTCCTCTTCACCCAGGTCTCGGTGAACAATGTGTCGCGCATCGAGGTGACGAAGGTGCCGACGCCCGCCAATCCGGCGGACGGCATCTCGGGCACCGTCAACATGGTGAGCAAGAGCGCGTTCGAGCGCTCCCGGACGCAGTTCAACTACCGCGGTTTCATCGCGGCGAGCAGCGACGGCATGCAGATCGGCCGGCAGCCCTTTCCGTTCGACCAGTACATCTACCGGATCAACCCCGGTTTCGACTTCGACCTCACGCTGCCGATCACGAAGGACTTCGGGCTCGTATTCACCGGCCTGCACTCGAAGC
>JBJTCH010000114.1:0-9507 GCA_046091745.1 Opitutaceae bacterium | reverse complement strand
TCACCACGGCGCTCCGGCCGCGAAAAGATCACCCGCGCCGCTTCGCGCGGCCGGCGAGGAATTCGCGGATGCGCGCGGCGGCGTCGCCGTCGCGCAGGCACACGACCGACGCGGTCGATTCCAGCGCGGCGGGATCGGCGGGTTGATTGGCGCAGGCGGCGAGCAGGCGTTTCACCTCGCGCACGGCGACGGCCCCGTTGGCGGCGACTTCCGCGACCCACGCGGCGAGGTGACGGTCCAGCTCCTCCGTCGTGCCCTGCCAGTCGGCCAGCCCGATGCGGGCGGCCTCTGCGGCGTCGATCACGCGCCCGCTGAGCGCGAGGTCCTTGGCGCGGGCCAGCCCGACGCGCCGCACGAGCCGGAAACTCCCGCCCCAGCCGGTGATGAGTCCGAGGCGCGCCTCCGATTGCGCGAAGCGGGCGGTGCTCGACGCGAAGATGAGGTCGCAGGCCAGCGCGAGCTCGAGGCCGCCGCCCATGGCGTGACCCTCGACACGCGCGATCACCGGCAGCGGGAGCGCCTCGAGGCGGTTCATCAACCGGTGGCCGCGCTCGACCCAGGGCACGATCGTGCGCTCGTCGATGGTCTCCATCACGCGCAGGTTGGCGCCCGCGCAGAAGACCTTCGGCGAGCCGCTCCGGATCACCACCGCCCGCAGCGCGCCGGCGCGGGCCTCGATGGCGTCGAGCGTGGCTTCGAGCGACGCGATCACGTCATGATCAAGCGTGGGCGGCTTTCCTTCCGGTGGCTGCAGCGTGATTGTGCACAGCGGTCCGTCGAACGAGGAAAGCACCTGGGTGGTCATGCGGGTGGGGCGGCGCGGCGAGCCAACGGGGTTTGGTTTGACAATCAAACCGTTACTCGCGGCCTAAGTTTCCACCCCGTTCGCCGCACCCCATGGAACTTCCCCTCGCGCTCTCCGGCATCCGCGTCGTCGATTTCACCCACGTTTACCAGGGCCCGGTGGGCACGCAGCTCCTGGCGGACCACGGGGCCGACGTCATCAAAGTCGAGCGGCCCGACGCCGGTGACTGGAGCCGCCGCTGGGGGCCGTTCGTCCACGGGGTGAGCCTGCCGTACGCGGGCCTGAACCGGAACAAGCGGGCGTTCGCGGTGAACCTGAAGACCGCCGGCGGCCGCGCCGCGGTGCACGCGTTGATCGCGACGGCGGATGTGTTGGTGCACAATTTCCGGCCCGGCGTGATGGAGAAACTCGGCCTTGGGCATGAGCAGTTGGCCGCGCGCCACCCGCGTCTCGTCCACGCGTGGTCGGGTGGCTGGGGCGACCACGGGCCCGCGGTCGAGCGCGGCCGCGGCGGCCATGACCTGATGGCGCGCGCCGAGGCGGGTTGGTTCACGCAGCCGGATCCGGCGCGGCCGCCGTTTCCCGCCGGTATCTCCGCCGACTACGCCGCCGGGCTGATGCTGATGCAGGGCATCCTGATGGCGCTGCTGGCCCGCGAGCGCACCGGCCGCGGCCAGCGGGTGACGACCGATCTGCTCAGCGTGGCCTTCCACGCGCACTCGTGGGAAGGGCCGGCGGCGATGAACGCCGCGCGTGTGACCGAGGAGTCGGGTGTCTCCGCGCAGGAGGCGATCATCGACAAGTCCTTCGCCACCGCCGACGGCTACCTCGAGGTGTCGCCGGTGTTTTCCGACAACGCGGTGCGGGATATCTCCCTGGCCCTCGGGCTCGACGATCTTTCGCGTCGATCGGAATTCGCCACGCTCGACCTGCAGCGCGCCAACCGCGTCGCGCTGAACCGGATCCTGGCGGAAAGGTTCCTGACCCGCCCGACCGCCGAGTGGCTGGCGGAGCTCGAGCCGCGCGGGGTGTTCTGCGCCCGCATCAACACCCTCGAGGAGGCGGCGGCCGACGATCAGGTGCGCCGCAACGGCATGGTGGTCGAGGTCGATCACGGCCCGGCCGGCGTCTTGCGTCTGCCCGGCGTCCCGGTGCGGCTGCACGGCACGCCCGCCCGCCCGCCGCGCCCCGCGCCGGCCCTCGGCGAGCACACCGCGGAAATCCTCCGCGAGCTCGGCTACGACGATGACGCGCTCGCGGCCCTGCGCCGCGAGGGCGCCCTCGGCTGAAGCTCCGCCGGCGTGGCGCCGGTGATCCCTTTACCCCGCCCCAACATGTCGCTCCTCCCGCTGCGCGCGTTTCGCGCGTTCCTCTGCCTGCTCGCGCTGCATCCGCTCGCCGGACAATCCGCGGAAATCCCCGGCGCCGGCCGGATCACCGGCCAGGTGAGCAACGGCGCGACGGGCGCGCTGCTCGAGGGCGCCTCGGTCGAGGTCGCCGCCCTCGGCCGTCGCGTGCTCACCGACCCGCTCGGCCGCTTCGCGCTGGACGGCCTGCCGGCCGGCGTGCACCGCCTCGCCGTTTCCTACATCGGACTCAACGCCGAGGAGCGCGGGGTGGAGGTGCGCGCGGACGGCCCGGTCCGGGTTGCCTTCGAGTTGCGCTCCGACATCTACCGGCTCGAGAAGTTCAGCGTCGTCGGTGAGCGGGAGGGCAACGCCGCCGCGCTCACGGCCCAGCGCAACGCCGACAGCGTGAAGAGCGTCGTGGCGCTCGACGCGCACGGCAACCTGTCCAACAGCGAGGCCGGCGAGCTGCTGGTGCGCCTGCCGGGCATCGCGGGTTCGCTCAACGGCGAGGGCGTGGTGAGCGAGGTGATCGTGCGCGGCACGAACCACACGCTCAATTCGGTGACCGTCGACGGCAACAAGATGGCCAGCTCCGGCGGCATGAACCGCAACTTCCGCACCAACAGCATCCCGGGCGCCTTCTTCGACACCATCGAGGTCACCAAGGCGGCCACGCCCGACATGGACGCCGACTCGCTCGGCGGGAACATCAACATGAAGACGCGCTCGCCGCTCTCGTTGAAGGAGAAGCGCCGCACGATCTACCGCGTCGGCGCGAAATGGGCGCCCTTCTTCTTCGACCACAACCCCGCGACGCGGGACCACAGCCTGCATCCGATGACGTCCTTCAGCCACCAGGAGGTCTTCGACGCGTTCGGCGGCACGCGGAACCTCGGGGTGACCGTCGGCGCGTTCCACAGCGAGAACGCCACGACGGGGATCCAGATGACGCAGGATTACGCCTACACGACATCGAGTCCGGCGTACGTCTGGGACTACCGGTCGGCCGACATCTACAACAGCCGCATGAACAAAAGCCTCACGTTGCGCGTCGACTACCGGGCGTCGCCCTCGCTCCGGCTCTTCGTGAACGGCATCTACAACGACGCCCATGAACGCTCGTTCGAGTACCTTCGTACCCGGGCCTACACCGCGCGCTCGGTGGCGCCGTTGAACGCGGCCGGCGAGCCGACTGGCGCGAACGCCATCTATGGCAATTACACCGATCTCGTGACCCGCGTCCGTCCCGTGGCGGCCTCGAACTTCGAGCTGCAGACCGACGGCAACCGCTTCGAGGATTCGCAGCGCCAGCTGCAGGCGGGCGTCGAGCACACCTTCTCCCGCCTCACGCTCGATTACGACGCGGCGCACTCGCAGAGCATGGTGCGGCAGGACGACGGTCAGAACAGCCCCGACGTCGGCTCCGGCGGCTATTTCCGCACCTGGCTGACCGGAGTGGGCTGGATCCTCGACAAGACGGCCGATCCGGCGCGGCCGATGTTCACGCAAGCGGGAGGGCCGAGCATCTTTGACCTCCGCAATTACACCAACAGCGAGCTCAACAAGCGCGCGAACCAGCGAAACGGAGTGCTCGATTCCGCCTCCCTGAACGCCCGGTACGTCCTCGAGCCCCGTTCGGGCGCCCACCTGAAGGCCGGGGCGCGGTTCCGCCGGCAGGAGGCGGAGGAAGTCGGCGCCGACCGGCGCTGGCAGTATGCCGGGCCCGACGGGATCCTCGGCGTGAATCCCGCCACGGGCCGCAATGACGCCGACCTGAGCGTGTTTTTGTTCAAGGACGTGCGGACCACCGAGAGCCAGCGCAACGGGCCGATCCCGTACACGCACGTCGGCTACGTGGCCGAGCACGTGAAGAAGTACCCCGAGCAGTGGATCGCCGACCGTTACTATGACGAGACGCGGAAATACCTCGGCACCCGTCGCGTCACGGAGGACGTCGCCTCCGCGTATCTGCTGGGCGGCGGCCGGCTTGGCGCCTTCCGCGGAGTGGCGGGCGTGCGCTTCGAGCGCACCGATGTCGAGGGCCGCGGTTTCGTGCGCGCGCGCACCCTGGCGTCGGTGGCCGCCGTGCCCGACCCGGTGCAGCGGGCGCAGGCCGACTATGCCAACGCGCGCACGATCCGCGGCGGTTACGGCAACACGTTTCCCGGCGCCTACGTCACGTACGCGTTCACCCGCAACCTGCTCGCGCGCGCCAACTGGTCCAACAGCATCGGCCGGCCGCCGTTCACGAACCTCGTGCCGCGGGAGGACGTGAACGACGCCACGCAGACGCTCACGGTCGGCAATCCCTCGCTCCGCCCGCAGTTCGCCGAGAACACCGATCTCGCCTTGGAATACTACTATGAGCCGGTCGGCGCGGTCTCGGTGGCCGTGTTCCGGAAGACGATGCGCGATTTCATCGTTTCGCTCGGCGGGCAGACCGTGCCCAACGGGCCGAACAACGGCTACGGCGGCGCCTACGGCGGGTATTCCCTCGTGACCGATCTCAACGCCGGCTCCGCGCGCATCCAGGGCGTCGAGCTGAGTGTGCAGCAGCAGCTCTCCTTCCTGCCCGGCGCGCTTCGTCGGCTCAGCTTCTTCGCGAACCTGACGCGGCTCACGACCGAGGGCGATTACGGGGTCGCCGGTCCGCGCACCACCCGCCTCGTGCCTAACTTCGTGCCCACCACCGCGAACGCGGGCCTCAGTTTTCCGTGGCGCGGCCTGCGCGTGCGCGCGCTCGCCAACCATACCGGCGAGCACCTCGTCGGATACTCCGCCGACCCGTCGCGTCTGCGGTACAAGTTCGCCCGCACCGCGTTCAACCTGAACCTGAGCTACGTCTTTTCGCCGCGGCTCGAGGTGTATGGCGACTTCCAGAACCTCACGAACGCGCGCCAGACGTGGTACTACCACATCCCCGGACGGCTGCAGGGCGACTACGACAACGGTGCGTTTGTGAACTTCGGCCTCAGCGGGCGTTTCTGAGGCGAGTTCCGGGCCGGTGGGCCTGATCGCGCAGAGCTCGGCTCCGCCGAATCCAAGCGGCGCCCGGGCCGCGCGCCATCCCGGACGACGCACGCGCGTGGGTACTTGGAATCGGTCGCCGGATCTCTCAACTTCAGCGCACCCCACCCCATGCTGCCCCGTCGCTCCTTTCTCCGCACGCTCGCCGCGGGTGCCGCGGCGCCCGTCCTCGCCCGCGCGGGCGCGCCCGAACCGTTTCGTCTCCGGCATGTCCTCGCGTCGGCGCTCTACGGCGGACTGCCGCTCGCCGACGTCCTGCCCGAGGTCGCGAAGGTGGGCGCCGAGGGCATCGACATCTGGTGCCAGGTGCACGGCACGCAGCGCGAACAAATCGACGCGATGGGTGACGAGGCCTTCGCCGCGCTGCTCGCCCGTCACCGCGTGCGGCTCATCGCCAGCACGCGTTACCCGCTTGGGCCCTTCGGCCTGCAGCCCGAGATCGCGTGGCTGCGTCGCCACGGCGGGGGCATCGTCGTCACCGGCAGCCGCGGCCCCCGGGCCCCGCAGGGCGCCGAGGCCAAGGTGGCGGTGCAGGCGTTTCTCGAGCAGATGAAGCCGCACGTCGCCGCGGCCGAGGCGGCCGGAGTGACGATCGCCATCGAGAACCACGGCAGCCAGATGCTGTGCCACCCGGATTCACTCCGCTGGTTCGCCGAGCTGAACCGCTCCCGGCACCTCGGCGTCGCCTTCGCGCCGCACCACCTGCATCCGTGGAGTGATGAGATCCCGCGGCTCGTCCGCGACCTCGGCGCCGGCCAGCTGCCTTTCGTCTACCTGCAGGAGCACAACGAGGGCATCTCGCGGCAGGTGGCCAAGGAGATCGAGCTGCGGCAGCTGCCGGGTTTCGGCGGCGGCCTCGATTGGCGGGAGCTCGTGCGCGCGCTGCGCGACATCCGTTTCACCGGGTGGGTGGAGATTTTCATGCACCCCACGCCGCGCGGCATCCCGATCCTGCCGACGCTGCCCGAGGTCACCGCCGCGGTGACGCGCGCCCGCGCCCACATTGACCAATGCCTGCGGGAGGTCGCGGGTTGAAACCTCTTAGCCTCGGGTGGGCCGCGTTGGCGCTGGCGGTTGGCGCGACGTCGCACGCGGAGCCGCGCGTCGCGGGATTCGACCGCTTCCACGCGGCGTCACCCGATGTCGGGGGTGGCCGAGTCCTTTTCAACGAACTCGGCTGCACCGGTTGTCACGGCGGTGAGACGGGTTTGCCGCCTCGTCGCGGGCCTGACCTCGCCACGGCGACCTCGCGGGCGCGCGCGGAGTGGTTGCGCGCTTTCATCACCGATCCGGCTCGGCACCGCGCGGGCACCGCGATGCCCGCCTTGCTGGCGGAAGATCAGCAGGAGCGGGCGGACGCGATCGTGCATTACCTGGGGTCGCTCGCGCCCAAGGCCGCCGCCGGCCGCGTGAAGCCGCTGCGGCACATCAACGTGGCGTTCGGGCGGGAGCTTTACCATTCCCGCGGCTGCGTCGCCTGCCACGAGCCGCGCGAGAACGACGTCCGGCCCGGCGACCAGCCGGCGGTCGCCCGCGGGGGCGCCTTTCCCGACCTCATCGCCAAGTACACGCTCGGCACGCTGTCGGAGTTCCTGCGCGATCCGCTGAAGGCCCGGCCCGACGGCCGCATGCCGCGGATCGAGCTCGACGAGCAGGACGCCGTGGACATCGCCGGCTACCTGCTCGGGGCCGAGGGCAGCGACGGCGAGGCGCTGCCGAAATTGGAGGCCTTCCGAACGGATCCCGCGCGCGCCGAGGTCGGCAAGGTCCTCGTGCGCGAGGCCCGTTGCGCCTCGTGCCACACGTTGCCCAAGGATGTCACGACCGCGGCGGTTCCGCTGCGGAACGCGGATGGAGGTTGCCTTGGCGAAACTCCCGCCGCCGGCCTGCCGCGTTACGCCTTGAATCCACCCCAGCGCGCGGCGCTGCGGGCGTACCTGGCGGCGCGTGACACGCCCCTTGCCCCATCTTCGCGCGTCGCGCTCACGCTGGAGGCCCTGAACTGCCTCGGCTGCCACGAACGCGACGGGCGCGGCGGCCCGGAGGACCACCGCCGCGTGTTTTTCGAGGGCGACCACAATCTGGGCGACGCGGGGTCGCTTCCGCCGCCCCTGACGGGAATCGGCCGCAAGCTGCAGCCGGATTGGTTGGAGCAGGTTTTGAAGGGCGGCGGCCGGGTGCGGCCCTACCTGAAGACCGCGATGCCCGTCCATGGCACGGCGACGAACGGTCTCGCCTCCCTGCTCGCGGAGGTGGACGCGCGCGCGGAGAGGCTGCTGCCGCCGGGCGAGGTCGAGGCGGGTCGCAAGCTGCTCGGCTCGATCGGGGGAGTGAACTGCGTGACCTGCCATCGTTGGGGAGCGAACGCCTCGCTCGGTATCCAGGGGCCGGATATTTCCAATCTCGCGCGACGGCTCCGGCCCGGTTGGCTGCGTGAGTATCTGATCGATCCCTCCGCCCACCGTCCCGGGACGCTGATGCCTTCCTTCTGGCCCGGTGGTATGGCGTCCAACCGCGAGATCCTCGGCGGCGACACGGACCGGCAGATCGCCTCGATCCTCGAATTCGCCCGGGCGGGAAAGGGCCTTCCCGAGGGGATCACGCCGCGGGCGGCGGGTGAATTCGAGTTGGTGCCGGGGGCGCGGCCCGTCGTGCTCCGCACGTTTCTCGAGGAGGCGGGCACCCACGCGATCCTCGTCGGGTTTCCCGCGGGGGTGCATCTGGCGTACGACGGCCGCGCGGCGCGACCGGTGCTCGCGTGGAAGGGCCGGTTCTTCGACGCCTACGGGACCTGGTTCAGCCGTTTCGCCCCGTTTGGAAAGCCGCTCGGTGAAGCGGTCGTGCGTTGGGCCGGCGGGTCCGATCCAACCGCGCGGCGCTTCGATGGCTACCGCCTCGACGCCGGCGGAACCCCCACGTTTCTCCTTTCGGTCGACGGGGTGGCCGTGGAGGAACGCTTCGAGGCGACGCCGCAGGGTCTGCGCCGCACGGTGCGTTGGAACGCGGAGGCGTTGCGTGCGCCCGGGGTCACTCACCCGGCCGGGGTGACGGTCACCGAGGAACGCGGTGGTTCGCCCGGGAATCTCTCCTTTCTCTACCAGTGGTGAACCTTCCTTTCCGGATTTCCGCGGGCGCTGCCGGCCGTCTTCGGCGCGGCGGCGTGCTTCTCTTGGCGGCGGCCGCGTGCGCGTGGGCCGCCGGTCCGGCGTACGTCGTCGAGGACATCCTGACGGGCGCCTCGCCCTCGGCGTCGCGGAGCACGACGTGGAAACCGGGGGACGGACTTGTCCTAGAGGTGGGCGGCATGGATTTCCTGGCCGACGGCCGCCTCGCCGTGGCGATCCGCAAGGGTGAGGTCTGGATCATCGACGGGCTTTCCGCCGCGGCGTCCGGCGGCGTGCGGGCCAAGCTGTACGCTTCCGGGCTCCACGAACCGCTCGGGCTCGTGCGCGACGGCGACGCTCTGCTGGTCGCCCAGCGCACCGAGGTCACCCGGCTGCGCGACACCGATGGCGACGGCGTGGCCGACGAGTATCGCACGGCGGGCCGCGGGTGGAACGTGTCCGGCGCGTATCACGGTTACGCCTACGGTCCGAAGCGCGACGGCGCGGATCGGCTCTGGGTCGCGCTGAATCTCGACCTGGGTGAGCGCTCCGACAATGACGCCGCGTGGCGCGGCTGGGCGGGCGTGATCGGCCCCGGCGGCGTCTTCGAGCCGATGGTGGCGGGCCTGCGCTCGCCGTGCGGGCTCGGCGCCAACGCGGCGGGCGACATGTTCTGCGTGGACCAGCAGGGCACGTGGATCCCCGCGACGCCGATCTATCACCTGCGGCGCGGCGTGTTTTTTCTCAATCCGGAGGGAATCAAGTCACAGGAGCGCCCCGACTCGCCGTTGCGGCTTTCGCGGCCCGTGCCGAACCGCGTGCCGTATCCGGAGGCGGTCCGGGCGGTGCCGGAGATGCGGCCGCCCGCGGTCTGGCTGCCGTACAACAAGATGGGCCGGAGCGGCACGGATCTAGCGGTGTGCGCGGCCGGTGGCGCCTTCGGGCCGTTCGACGGGCAGTTTTTCGTGGGCGAGTTCACCGACGCCAAGGTGAGCCGGGTTTTCCTGGAGCAGGTGGACGGCGAATACCAGGGCGCGGCGTTCCCCTTCGTCGCGGGCCTCGCTTCGGGCGTCACCCGCGTGCTCTTCGGTCCGGACCACGCGCTCTACGTCGGCATGACGAGCCGTGGCTGGTCCTCCCTCGGCACCAAATCCTACGGGCTGCAGCGCGTGCGCTGGACCGGCGCGATGCCGTTCGCGATCCGCGCGATGCGGGCGATGCC
>JBJTCH010000113.1:0-21864 GCA_046091745.1 Opitutaceae bacterium | reverse complement strand
TTCAGCCTGACGGTGATCTTGGCGGCGGGTCTCGTTTTTCTCCCGGTCATGCTGAGCCTCCTCGCGAACCGCCCGCTGATGATCTATAGCAGCAAGGGCGGAGGGAAGTGAGCCAAGGCGGGTTGCAGGTCTGGCTGGAGGCCGCGCGGCCGCGCACGTTGCCGGCGGCGGTGGCTCCCGTACTCGTTGGCTCGGCGCTCGCGTGGCGTGACGGGGCGTTCCAGCCCGGCGCCGCCGGGCTCTGCCTCGGATTCGCGCTGCTGGTCCAGATCGGCACCAATTTCGCCAACGATTACTACGATTTTGTCCGGGGCGCCGACGCGCCGGGCCGGGTGGGACCGCGGCGGGCGGTCGCGGCCGGGCTCGTTTCACCCGGGACCATGCGCTTCGCCATGGTCGTCACGTTTGCCGCGGCCTTCGCGCTCGGGCTCGGGCTCATCGCCTGGGGTGGGCCTTGGCTGCTGGTGGTCGGCATCCTCAGCATCCTGAGCGGCATCGCCTACACGGGCGGTCCGTATCCGCTCGCGTACCACGGCTGGGGCGACGTCTTCGTTTTCATCTTCTTCGGCCTGGTGGCCGTGGGAGGGACCTACTTCACGCAGGCGGCGCGCCTGGGGACCGATGCGCTGCTGGCCGGCGTGCCCGTCGGCCTGCTCGCGGCCAACATTCTCGTCGTGAACAATTATCGCGATGCCGACACCGACGCGCGCGCGGCGAAGCGCACGCTGGTGGTGCGGCTCGGACGCCCGTTCGCGCGCATCCAGTTTGGAGTGTCTCTCCTCGCGGCCTTCCTGCTGCCGTTCCTGTTTCTCACGCGCGGGAGCGGACCGGCGGTGTTGCTGCCATGCCTGCTCGCGCCTTGGGCCTGGCGGCAGACGGTGCGACTGAGGGAATCGCAGTCCCCCGCGGAGTTGATCGCGTTGCTAGGCGACACCGGCCGGCTGCTTGCGGCTTACGCGGTGCTGTTCACGTCGGGTCTCGCGGCGGGACGCTGACCGCCGGGCGTCCGGCGGTTAAAAAACAAAGGCGCGGGTCATGACCCGCGCCCGAAAGACCCGGCGATGGACGGGGCCTCAGCCGAGGTGCGGAGTGAGCTTCGCCTTCAGCCCCGCCTTGGGCATCATACCCACCAAGGTCTCGACGACCTTGCCGCCCTTGAAGAGCAGCATGGTGGGAATCGCGCGCACGCCGTGATCGGTCGCGGCGGCCTCATTGTCGTCGATGTTCACCTTTGCGATCACCAGCTTGCCGTCCAACTCGGTCGCCAGCTCCTCGAGGATGGGGGCGATGGCCTTGCAGGGGCCGCACCACGGGGCCCAGAAATCGACGAGGACGGGCAGCGCCGAGGAGGCGACGGTGCTCTTGAGTGAATCGGTGGTGAGGTTCGTGATCTTTTCAGACATGGTTTTCAGCGGTTGAGAAAAAGCAGGAGGGTGAAGAGCAGGGATCCGAAAGCCGCCACCCCGCAGAGCCCGACGAGCCAGGAGGGCAGGGGCTCGGTTCCGGGGCGCTCGTTCGCAGGTTCCGGGCGCATCGGCGGATCAACGCGGACGCGAGCGGTCGATGATCTCGGCCAGCTCCCGGTGGTCGACGCTCTCGAGGACTTTGTCGCGCCGTTTCAACTCCTCGAAAGTCTTCATCATCGTCTCCGTCATCACCTCGTGCGTCTCCTGCGATCCGCCCACGAGCACAAACTTTTCCCCGGTGGTGATGCGCTTGTGGCCGTCCTCGTTGTCGAGACCGACGCCGAGGAGGCCGCTGACGGCGGGCCGCCGCTTCCGGCGCGTGGGTTTCTGGGAGGAGTCGCTCACGAGGTCACCGTGGGAGGGTTGTCAGTCGTTTCAAGCGGGTTTTCCTCCGTGGTGCCCGCGGTTACGGCGACAGTCGTCACCGCGGTCTCCGCGAGGCCATCGAGGTAAATGTCGGTGAACGCCTCGTTCTGACGGATGCGGAGGCGCTTGATGCGGGTGAGCTCCAGCATCGCGAGGAAGGTGGCGACCAGCCGGCGCAAGGTGACCCCCTCGGGGAACAGCGAGGTGAACACGCAGGTCGACCCCGGCGCGACGCGACCGAGCAACCATTCCATCTGGTCGGAAACGGTCACGACCTCGTCGTGGATCTCGCCGACGACGAGTTTCTCCGCGAGCCGGCGGAGCACGGTGTTGAAGGTGTTCCACAGCTCGATGCGGTCGACTCCGCGGAGCGGGCGGTCGGCGTCCGGCTCCGAGGAGGAGGCCACGAGGCGCGGCAGCAGGTTTTGCCGGTTCTCGATGAGCTGCGCGATGCCGCCCGCGGCGTCCTTGAACTTCTTGTACTGGATGAGTTGGTGGACCAGCTCCCAGCGCGGATCCACCTCCTCGTCCTCCGCGTTGGGGTCGACCGCGTGCAGGCCCTTCGGCAGCAGCAGGCGGCTTTTGATCTCCATCAGCGTGGCGGCCATGACGAAGAACTCGCCGGCGACATCCAGATCGAGCTGCTGCATCTGGTGCAGGGCGTCGATGTACTGGCGCGTGACCGACTCGATCGGGATGTCGTAGATATCGAGCTCGTTCTTCCGGATCAGGAACAGCAGCAGGTCCAGCGGGCCCTCGAAGACCTGGAGTTTGATGCGGTAGTCGGCGTCGGGAACCACGGTCGGGCGATGCTTGAAACGGCGGAGGACGCCGCAAGGGAATTCAACGACGACGCAAGTGCGCGACGTAGAAACCGTCCGTGTCGTGAAGCGCGGGCCGGATCACGAGTCCGCCACCGTCGGTCGCGTATCCGAAATCGCGTGCGGGTGGCTCGATTTGAAAATCCGGATGCTCCGTCAGGAACGCCGCAATCACCCCGGAGTTTTCCCGCCGGCTCAATGAACAGGTCGCGTACACCAGCCTCCCGCCCGGGCGCACGTGCGCCGAGAACCGCGCGAGCAACCCCGTTTGGCGCGCCGCCTCGGCCTCGATCTGCTCCGGCGTGGTCGTCCACTTCAGGTGGGGCGCGCGTCGCCAGGTGCCGCTGCCGCTGCACGGTGCATCCACCAGCACGCCATCGTAACCGGCGGCGTCGGGGCGATCGACCGTACGCACGTTGGGCAGGCGCGCGCGCGCGGCCCGGGTGCGCAGTTCGGCGAGTGCCGCGGGGCGGATGTCGTGCGCATCGACGCGCCCGTTCGCGCCCAGCATCCGCGCCAATTGCAGGGTCTTGCCCCCCGCTCCCGCGCAGGCGTCGAGCCAGCGTTCCCCGGACGCAGCCGGGCCCGACTCCAGCACCAGCTGTGAGCCAAGATCCTGCACTTCCACCAGACCGGTCTCCCACGCGCGCGTGCGCGTGATGTCGACTTCCCCGGCGAGGGCGAAGGCCGGCGGGAGAAACAACGAGGGCCGCCACACCCAGCCGAGTTTCTCCCACTCCGCGGTCACCCGTCCCGCGTCCGTGGTCTGCAATCGCAACCAGAGCGGCGCGCGCCGGAACTGCGCGGCAAGCTCCTCGCCGGAGAATATTTCCGGACACTGTCCGCGGAACCAGCCGGGCAGGCATTCCGCGAGATCGCCGCCGGGCGGCTCGCCGGTGGCGAAAGCCGCGCGGAACAGCTTCGTCGCGGGAAGATCGGCGCAAAGCCAAGCCAGCCGCCGCGCGGCCTCCGCGGAATCGGTTTCCAGCAGCGACTCGATCCACGGGAGGTAACGCCACGCGGTGAAGGATAACTCGCGGTACAGGCGCCGGTCCCGCGAACCGAAGTCCTTGTGCGCGGCGAGGGTCGCCTTCAGTCGCGCCGGCAGGGCCGGGTCGCGGCGCCAATGCGGGCGGAGCTCCGCGGCGATCCGCAGGAAGGTCCGGAGTTGGTTGGCGGCGACGCTCACGCGGGCGTCAGAAGCGGACCGCATCCACGCGCACGTCAAAGCCGAAGTCGCTCTCGCGCCTGCGCCCCGAGAAGACGCTCACCGAGTAGGTGACGATCCAGGTGTTCGCGAGCGTCTGCGCCACGCCGTAGGTCTGCTCGTTGAAACGCTGCCGGCGGGAGTCGTACTGGAGACGCAGCAGCGCGGACAGCCGCTCGTCGATGCGGCGACGCGCGTGCAGCGTGTAGTCCTGCAGCTGGCCGCGGAGGAAATTGCTGCCGAGGCGCGCGGACCACTCGCGGCCGTCCCGCAGCGTCAGGCCGGTGTTGAACTCGCGCAGTCGGCGGGTTTGCGGCGCGAAGCTTTGGTAGATGTCGGCCTGCAGCCATTCGGCCGGTTGGGCGATGGCCTCGGCGTGGATCTCCGAAACGTCCCGTTCACCGGCCCGGCGGCGCAGGCGGAAGTCGGCCGCGAGATTGGCGATCAGGAGGTCGCGGGAGCCCAGCGCGGGGTCGCGCGTCTGGAGCGTGTTGTCGATGGAGAGACGGAAGGTGTTGGCCGCGCGCAGGTCGTCGACGTGGCGCGCGGCGCCAAGTCCGAGCGGCGGCAGGTAGGTGGAGAACGATTCCCGGTCGATACGTGGTATCACCGGCGACTCCGCCCCCGAGGCCGGAAGGTAGCGGTAGCCGAGTCGAGGCGTGAGCAAGTGACGCAGCCCGTCGACGCGCCAGCGGGGCGACTTCACGTCGAAGACCGCGCTCAGCCGCAGGGCAGCGTCAAAGCCCGCCTCTCCCATCCAGCGGGTGTGGGAGCCGGCGGTCCGCGCCCCGCCGGGCGGATTCAGGTAGTGGGTGTAGCGGCCGCCCGCGACCGGCGTGAAGGCGAACCAGTCGTTCGGCGTCACCGGCCGCATGATTTCATATACCGCGTCGAGCCGGTCGCTGCCGAGCACCGGGCCGCCGGCCACGGGATGTTCGCGCAGCACGGCCAAGCTCGCGCTGAACGTGTGGTAAAACCCTTCGCCGGCCGCGCGGGGCAGCAGGTCGAATCGCAGTTCCGGCAAGCGGCGCTGAACCGCGTGGAAATCATTCGGCTGCACGCGCAGAAAAAGTGACGTGATCGCGTCGGTTCCACGGTGGACCGCCTCGATGAAGCTGTCCGGCTCCTGCACCGGGAAGTACGCGTCGGGTCTAAAGTCGCGCAGCACGTCGGAGTCTTTCCACCAATTCCATTGCGCGTTGAGGGTCAGGTCCGGCGTGAGCCGCTGCCGGTGGCTCCACTCGGCGTAGCCGCGGTCGATCGGGATCGGCCGCCCCAGCACATCGCTCCGGCGGTCGCCGTGGTCGCGGATGAAACCCGAGCGCAGGTTGCCGCGCCACGTCTCGCCGTCATCGGCCGATTCGTACCGCGCGGCCGGTCCCGCCATCAGGCCGCGGCGCGTGTAGAGGCCGACATCGCCTCCAACCCGCAGTTCCTTCGACAACGGCAACAAGAGCAGGGCGTCGGCGAACGCGCCGAGTGAACGGCGGAAACCGGCGTCGAGCTCGGCGGTGATGGGCAGCGGCTGGGCGATGTTGTGGTCGAGTCGGGGCAGCGTGATGGGCTGCGCCTGCCCGATGCCGGCGGCCGCCCGCTCGGTGCGGAGCGATTTGCCGGGCGCGAGGGTGATGACGTCCGCGGTGACGGTCGGCTGCCACGGGCCGGGTTCCCCGTAGCTCACGCGGGCTTTCCGCAGCGTGATCTCCTCGCGCGAGCCCTCCGCCGAGGCGGCCTCCGCGAAATAGGGGGGGAGCCCGAGGCGGATGTTCGAGGCGGAAAACCAGCCGTCGGACCGCCGGTACTCCAGACGCTCGGCCAGCAGGCGGGTCTCGCCGCGGGTGAACGTTACCCGGCCCGTCGCCACCACGGTCTCGGTGGAGCCGACGTACCGCAGCTCGTCGGCGGTCACGAGCAGGTTGCCGCTGCGGAAAACCGCGTTGCCCCGGTAAACGCGATCCCCGCCGGCGCCGAGCGAGGTGTCGAGCACGTCACCCGAGATCTCCGCGCCAGGCTCGGCCGCGCGCAGGAGCGGCAGGCAGAGCAGCAAGATCAGACGGAGGAGCGGACGAAACACGCGTGGAACAAAGTCCGCGCCCCGAAGCCTAGCAAGCCCCCGAGCGCGGACTCACCACGCGGATTTCATTTCCCGCCAAAGTTCCTCGAGGCCCAGTGCCGCGAGCCACGGCTGCATCGCGGACTCGTCGACACCGGTTACCTCCACGATCGCCTGAATGTCGGCGGGGTGCTTGGCCGAACGGCCTTCGCGGAAATACGCCAGCTTACGCAGCACGACGTACTCCGGCGGGGCCACCGCCATCTCGAGGTTATCGGCCCAGCGTAACCGGCTTCTCAGCGGAAGCGCCCAGGCATGCAGGGGATCGCTCCCCGCGAGATAGATGTCGGCCTTGTAGCCCGAAGCGAGGTGGATGATGTTGAAGTGCCCGCGGTGAGTCCGCGCTTGTTCCGTCCTGATCACCGCGTCCGGCGGCAGATAAAAATCCGTTTCCGGAAAGGCCCGGATCAAGGCCGAACGGGTTGCGTCGTTGCAGGTGAGCACGACGTCGATGTCATTCGTTACCCGTGGCTGACCGTACAGTATCGCGGCGGTGGCGCCGGTCACCATGTAGAGCGCTCCGATCGACTCGAGGCGCTCGATGAAGACGCTCAGCTCATCCGGTGCGGGCATGGAGAACACGATCGGCCACCGCCCGGCGCACTTCCGCTTCACTCCACTCCGGATGCCGCTCGCGGAACCCGGCGGACAACAGGGCTCGCATCGTTTGGTTCATCCGCAAGCCCTGCCGCAGACGGTCCTGTGGCGTCATCGCGCGGTAGATGGCAACCTGTCGGAGGTGAGCGGCACGCCGGTGATCACCTTGCGTGGTGGCGGACATGCGGGGAAGGTGATGCGGCCTTGGCGGGCGGCAAGGCGCTTGTTGGGTGGAGAAGCGGATCGCCCGTATCCGCTACGCCAGCAGGTCGCGCACGACGTGGCCGTGGACGTCGGTGAGACGGAAGTCGCGGCCTTGGTAGCGGAAGGTGAGGCGCTCGTGGTCGAGCCCGAGGAGGTGGAGCACGGTCGCGTTGAGGTCGTGGACGTGCACCGGTTTCTCGGCGATGGAGTAGCCGAGCTCGTCGGTGCGGCCGTAGGTGACGCCGCGTTTCACCCCGCCGCCGGCGAGCCACATCGTGAACGCGTCCTTGTGGTGGTCGCGCCCTGGCTTCGTCGCGTTGCCCGCGCCGGAATCGGTCTGCCCCATCGGCGTGCGGCCGAACTCGCCGCCCCAGATCACGAGCGTGTCGTCGAGCAGCCCGCGTTGCCGCAGGTCCTTGATGAGGGCGGCCATGCCTTGATCGACGTCCTGACACTTGCGTGGCAGGCGTGCGCCGAGATCGGCGTGGTGGTCCCAGTCGGCGTCGTAGAGCTGGACCATGCGCGCACCGCGCTCGACGAGCCGGCGGGCGAGGAGGCAGTTGTTGGCGAACGAGGCCTTGCCGGGCTGGGCGCCGTAGAGCTCGAGCGTGGCCTTCGACTCCCGCGAAATATCCATCAGCTCGGGCACGGACGTCTGCATGCGGAACGCCATCTCGTATTGGCTGATGCGCGTGGCGATCTCGGGGTCGCCGACGTCGGCCAGCTGCGCCTCGTTGAGGGTCTTGACGGTGTCGAGCACGCGGCGACGGTCGGCGGTGTCGTGGCCCTCGGGGTTGCGGAGGAACAGCACGGGTTCGCCGCTGGAGCGGAATTGCACGCCCTGGTGCACGCTGGGCAGGAATCCGGGCCCCCAGAGGCTGGTGCCGGCGCCGGCGAGCGGGCCGGAAAGCAGCACGACGTACGACGGGAGATCAGCGTTCTCGGAGCCGAGGCCGTACGTGACCCACGAGCCCATGCTCGGGCGGCCGAGGCGTCCGAAACCGGTGTGGAGGAAGAGTTGCGCGGGGGCGTGGTTGAACTCGTCCGTGTGCAGCGACTTCACGAACGTGAGCTCGTCGGCCACGCCGGCGAGGTGTGGCAGGAGTTCGGAGATCTCGGCGCCGCTCGCGCCGTGGCGGCGGAAGGCGAAACGCGAGGCGGCGATGCTGGGATGGCCGCGGAGGAACGCGAAACGCTTCCCCTTGATGAACTCGTCGGGCGCCGGCTTTCCGTCGTGGCGTTCGAGCGCCGGCTTGTGATCGAAAAGGTCGAGCTGCGAGGGCGCGCCGACCATGTGCAGGTAGATCACGCGCTTGGCCCGCGGGGCGAAGTGGGTGGGGCGGGCGCGGCCGTCGGCGCCGGCGAGACTGTGGCTCAGCAGGCCGCCCAGCGCCATCGCGCCGAGTCCGACGCCCGAGCGGTGGAGGAAGGCGCGGCGGGTGAGGTTCCGCCAGTGGGCTTCGAGGGGATGCATCGTTCAGCCTTTCGTGATCATCTCGTCGAGGTTGAGGAGCGCGCTGGCGACGGCCTGCCACGCGGCCTCCTCGCCGCGTGCGGTCCGCTGGGCGTCCAGGAGTCCCCGCAGCGCCGCCAGTTCGACGGACGACGGCGCGCGGGCGAGGCAGAGGCGGAAGGCGTGACGTAAACGTTCGTCGGCCCCGGCCGCGGGAAGATCGGCGGCCACGCGGCGGGCGAGGGCCTTCGCCGCCTCGACGTAGACGGGGTCGTTGAGGAGCGTCAGCGCCTGAAGCGGGGTGTTGGTGCGCGAACGCCGCACCGTGCAGGCCGTGCGCGCCGTCGCGTCGAAGTTCATGAAACTGGGATAAGGCGAGGTGCGCTTCCAGATCGTGTAGATGCCGCGCCGGACGCCGTCCTCACCTTGGCTGACGTCGTAGCTGACCTTGTCGCCGCCGACCTTGCTCTCCCACAAGCCGGGCGGCTGGTAGGGCTTCACGGGCGGTCCGCCGAGCTTAGGGCTCAGCAGGCCCGCGGCGGACAGCGCGTTGTCGCGGATCGCCTCGGCGTCGAGGCGGAAGCGCGGTCCGCGCGCGAGCAGTCGGTTCTGGTCGTCGCGGGCGAGCAGCTCCGGAGTCACGCGTGACGATTGCCGGTAGGTCGCCGAAAGCGCGATGAGGCGATGGATGTGTTTCGTGCTCCAGCCGCGCTCCATGAACTCCACCGCGAGCCAGTCGAGCAGCTCCGGATGCGTGGGCGGTTCGCCCTTCACGCCGAAGTCCTCGGGCGTGCCCACGATGCCGCGGCCGAAGAACTCCGCCCACCAACGGTTCACCGTCACCCGCGCGACCAGCGGGTTGTCACGGTCCACCAGCCAGCGCGCGAGGTCGAGCCGGTCGCGCGGCGCGTCGGTCGCCGCACGATGCAGGCTCGCGGGCGTGCCCGGTTCAACGGCCTCGCCGCGGTCGAGGAAGTTGCCGCGGCGGAGGATCGCGGTCGGCCGCGGCTGCGGCAGCTCCTGCATCACGAGGGTGCGCGGGCCCGCGGTGGCGGCCAGTTCCTGCGTCACCTTTTCGCGTTGGGTCCTGAGGTCGGAAAGGGCGCGGTCGCCCGCGAGAAAGTGGTCGC
Organism: Opitutaceae bacterium; assembly: GCA_046091745.1. Lineage (GTDB taxonomy): Bacteria > Verrucomicrobiota > Verrucomicrobiia > Opitutales > Opitutaceae > ER46. Next base: position 12,507 of record JBJTCH010000113.1, on the reverse strand, counting down.
GCAGGCGCTTCGTTTGCGCGGCGGTGCGTTTCGCGGGGTCGACCCGCAGCACGGCGGCGATCTCGGCGGGCAGGGATTCCCGCGCGGTATCACCGGTGATGGCCGACAACCGCAACCGGCCGATGGTGCGGCCGCCGCCAAAGTTCTGCTCGAGACGGAAAGTAAAGGTGGTGCCCTCCGCGTGGCCGAGCGGACGTTCCGCGGTGAACACCGCCCAGTGCGGGCGTTTGAACTGCGGGTTGATCGCCCAGCCGCCCTGGGGTTCGGAGCCCTCCTTGAGCAGATTTTCCACGGGGAAGCGGGCCTGCGAGAACGAGGCGGTGGCCCGTGTGAATTTCACGGCCTTCGCCGGGGAATTCCCCTCGGCCGCGGTGACGCGGAACGTGTTCAACACGAAATTCGGCCGCGAAGCCTCGCCGCGTCCCGGACCGGTGCCGGGCAAAGAGGGATCGGTGAGCGCCTCGAGTTTGAAGCCGGTGATGCCGGTCAGTTTCGTCCGCACCGTGATGACATAGGTGTCGCGGTCGGGCGCGTCGTCGGTGAGGAGCACGGATTTGTCGGGCAGAACGCGATGATTGGACTCCCCGAGCGACTCGAACGCGGCGATCTCGAGCGGGTGTTCCTGCGGGACCGAGGCGAGGCCGGCGACCGCGGTCGCCTCCCGATCCGCGAGGCCGGCGAGCCATTCCTTGGTCCGTGCGGCGATGCGGGCGTCGAGTTCCTTGGCGCGCGATTCGAGCGCGGGGCGGCGCGACTCCAGCGCTGGATCGGGCAGCGTCAGGTACGGGCCGGTGAACTTGAGCGCGGCCATCGACTTGGGCGTGGAAAAGTCGGTCTCGATCGCGGTGTGGTTGAAGAAGGCGAACAGCCGGTAGTAGTCCCGCATCGAGAACGGGTCGTACTTGTGGTCGTGGCATTGCGCACACTCGAGGGTGGAGCCGAGCCAGACCGCGGCGGTGGTGTTCACGCGGTCGAAGACCTGATTGACGCGTCCTTCCTCCTGGTCGGTGCCCGCCTCGACGTTGGTGGGCGCGGCGCGGTGAAAGCCGGTCGCGATCAACGGGTCGAGGTCGCGCCGCTCGCGTGCTTCCGGCAACAGGTCACCGGCGATCTGCCAGACGGTGAAACGGTCGAACGGGAGATCGGTGTTGAGCGCGCGGATGACCCAATCGCGGTACGGCCAGAGGTCACGCAGGTCGTCGCGTTGGAACCCGTGGGAGTCGGCGTAGCGCGCGAGGTCGAGCCACGGACGCGCCCAGCGTTCGCCGTAATGCGGCGAGGCGAGCAGGCGGTCGACCACGCGCTCGTGGGCGCCGGGGGCCGTGTCCCCCTCGAAGGCCGCCACTTCGGCGGGCGAGGGCGGCAGCCCGATCAGGTCGAGGGAAACACGCCGTAACCAGCGCGCGCGGTCGGCGGGCGGCGACGGGCGCAGGCCGTCGGACTCGATCTTCGCGAGCACGAAGCGGTCGATCGGATTCAGCGGCCACGCGTCGTCGCGCACCGCGGGCGGGGCCGCCTTTTGCGGTTTCTCGTAGGCCCAGTGCCGCAAGTTCTCCGGCCAGACGGCGCCTTCGTCGATCCAACGTCGCAGCAGCGCGACCTCCGCCGCCGTGAGCCGCGGACCCTTTTGCGGCATCACGTCCTCCTCGTCGGTGGTGAGCACGCGCTGGAGCAGCAGGCTGTCGGCGGAGCGTCCGGGAATGATGGCGGGTTCGCCCGACTCGCCCCCCTGGCGGGCGTGCTTCGCCTCGTTCAACCGGAGTCCGCCCTTGTCCTTCGCGGGCCCGTGGCAGTCGTAGCACCGCGAGGCCAGCAGCGGTTGGATCTCCCGCGCGAAGTCAACCGGCGCCGCGATGGCGAGCGCCGTCAGACCAAACGCGACGGACAAAAGGGCAGCGCGACGAATCTCGGCGAAGCACGACATGGGGCGGGGTTCCGGAGAGCAAAGCCCGTCGCGGAAGAGTGCCAAGTTCCAAGGAAGAGGAAGACGCGGGATAAGGTGAGACTGGGGAGGGTGGGAGACCGGGAAGAGCGGGAGACGCGCACCTCAGTGGGCGCGGTCAGAGGGATGGCCTCCACGCGGTCGGCGGCAAAGTGGCTCTGGTGAGATTCCCGTGACAGGCGATTCGGGCCTTCGCTGCGGGGTGGAGCGATTGACGCGAAGTCGCAGCGACGAGGGCGTGGCTTCTCTCTCCTTTTTGCACGCGTATCACTTTTCTCGTCTTCGCGTGGGTTTTCACGGTGGGACAATCGCGGATACAGGGGCGAACCTTCGAGGCGAGGTTAAAGTTGTTGGCGAAATCAAAAAAGCCGCAAGTTGAGCGGCCAAACTCTGAGCGGTTGGGACCGCCGATCCGTCGCGAGCGTCAGTGCCCGCTAAGTTTTTGCCTACATCCGCCGGAAGCCGTGGCGGCGGCCGAGGGCGAGGCAGTCGTCGGCGGGGGCGACCGCGTTGGAGCAGGTGCCGTCGCGGAGTGACGCGGCGGCGGTGCACACGCCGAGTTCCAGGCAGCGGGGCATCGGCCACTCCTCGTGCAGGCCGTACAGCACACCGGCCGCGAGCGCGTCGCCGGCGCCGACCGCACCGACGATCTCCGAGGCCGGCATTTGGACGGAGGCCTGCCAGATCATTTCGCCCCGGGCGGAGCACGCGCAGACGCCTTCGGGGAAATGGATCAGCGCCCACTCCCGCACGCCGCGGGCAATGAGGCGCCGGGCCGCCGCCTCGACCGCGGCGCGATCAAGGGTCTCTCCGCGGCCGAGCGTCATTCCCGTGAGCTGCTCGGCCTCGAAATCGTTGGCGAAAAGCACATCGGTCTCCGGCAGCGCCGGCGCGACGACCTTCTCGTACAGGTGGGGCCGGGCGCTGACGCAATCGACCGACGTTCGGAGTCCGGCGGCGCGGGCGCGGCGCAGCACTTCGAGTGACCGCGGCTTCCCGTCCGCCCCGAGGGCGTCGAGCGTGTCGAGGAGCAGCAGGTAGGCCAGGTGGAACCGGCGGGCGCGCGTGCGCGTGAAGTCGAAATGCTCCGGCGCGAGCAGGGCGTTGGCGCCGGGATCGTGGAAGAACGTGCGGCGGCCGTCGGAGCGCACCGTCATCACGTCGGTGTAGCTCGTCGCGGCGGCGGGCGTGACGTGGAGTTGCGCGGTGTCGATGCCGTGCGCGGCGGCGTCGGCGCGGATCGCGCGGCCGTCGGCGTCGTCACCGGTGAGACCGATCGCCTCCAACGGGAAGGGGGCGCGGAGCTTGGCGAGGTCCTTGAGGACGTTGTACGGCCCGCCGCCGTTGCCGGCGGTGCGGCCCAGGATGTGCGCGAGGCCGTCCTGCGGCGGCCACTGGTCGATGAGTTTGACGTGGTCGATCAGCCAGTTGCCCGCGGCGATGATTCCCGAGCGCATGGCCGATTAGCGACGATAGCTGCGCGAAGTGGCGGTGAGCTGCAGGTCCTGCGGGAGGCGGCGCTGAGGCTTAACGCCCAGTTTCTCGAGCACGGCGTGGTAAGCCTTCACGGCCTCGACGGGCTCGACCTCGCCATCGACGATCCGGCGCAGGAACTCGATGAACGCCAGCGGGTGCTCCGAGTGGTTGATCTTCCGGCCGAAGAGCGCGACGCGCGCGCCGTGCTTCTGGGCGTCGTGGATGAGTTGGAACGCGTCGAGGGTCGTCCCGCTGCCGCCGCCGAGGATGCCGACGATCAGGTTGGGGTCGTACGCCACCAGTTCCTCCAGCGCGGCGGGACCGTTGTAGGGGATTTTCAGGAAAACCGGGCGGCCGGCGGACGTGACGCCCGCGAGGGTGCGCACGATGTGGTCGTTGAGGAAGCCGGGGATGGCGTCCGGCTTCATCCCGGGGTCGACGTTGGGGTTGAAGACCTCGAGGAAGTAGCGGAAGCGCTTGGCCTCGGCCTCGAGGCGGAACGCGGCGAAGTCCTCCAGCGCCTTGTAGTCCCAGTCGATGTTGTTGGTGAAGGTGATCGAGTAGAGCCCGAGGTCGGCGCCGGTGTGCGGCGCGGCGCAGTCGGCCTGCATGCGCCCGTACTTCATGTGCTCGATCGTCGCGGTGCGGAAAGCGCGCGAGGGCAGGGCGGGGTATTTGCCGCCGCGCACGACCCAGATGTCGCTGGTGTCGTTGGCGCGGGCCGCGGGCGTGATCGGCGAGCCGGCGAAAAGTTTCTCGCGGATCGCGAGTTGCTCCACGTTCGAGGCGGAGAGCAGCATGATGTCGACGATGTCCTGCTGGATGACGGCGCGGATCTGGTCGCGGTAATCGGCGAGCGACTTCCAGCAGCCCTGCGCCTCGTGGGCGCGACCCGGCAGGCAGGCGCCCGGCCCCGGGGCGGTCACGCCGAACGCCATGTCGGCGTCCTTCGCGTCGGCGATGATGAAGTCCTTGCGGGTGGCCGTGCCCGCGCGCATGCGGGCGATCTTCTCGTCGAGTCTCTTGGGGGCGGACATGGCGGGTGACGTTGGGTGAACGGCGGGCGCGCGTCGAGCGCGGCGCCCGCCACCGGGCGCGATCAGGCGGGCAGTTCCCAGCCCTTGCGGTATTCGCGGCGCAGGAACGGGTCGGCGGCGCGGGTGTTGGTCACGCGCGCGTTGGCGGCGTCCCACTCGAGCCGGCGGCCGGCGCGGAAGGCGACGTTGCCGAGGTGGTTCGATTCGGTGAGCCAGCCGGAATATTGGAAATCGGCGAGCGGACGTCCCTTCCCCTTGCAGGCGTCGATCCACTCGAGGTGATGGCTGGCCGCCTTGGGGAACTTCGGCGCCGGACGGGTGAAACCCGCGAAGTCCTTCTCGGGGAGAAGCACGTGCTTGCCGTAGTCGGAGAGCAGCATGCCCTTCTTCCCAATGAACAAGGCGCCGTCGCGCCACTGCGGGATGCCTCCCTGCTTCCAGATCTCCGGGCGCTCATCGCCCTGATGCCACGTCACGCGCACCGGTGGCAGATCGCCGCGCGCGCCGAACTCGTAGACCGCGCGCATGGTGGCGGGCGCGATCTCGGGGTGGGCCGGCGGACCGAAGGCCTCGATGGCGAGCGGCGCTTTCAGTTGCAGCGCCCAGAACGGCAGGTCGTTCCAATGCGAACCGAGGTCGCTCATGGTGCCGTTACCGAAATCCCACCAGCGGTACCATTTCGGCCCCGGAAAATAGATTTCGTTGTAGGGCCGGAACGGCGCGCCGCCGATCCACAGGTCCCAATGCAGGCCCTCCGGTACCGGCATCTCCGCCGGGCGGGAGGTGACAAACACCCGGTCGTTGGCCTTCTCGGCGGCCTCCTTGCTTTGCAGGCCCCAGGCGCGCGACACCCAGACGTGGGCCTCGGTCACGGGCCCGATCGCGCCACCTTGGATGAGCTCCACCACGCGGCGGTAATTCTCGGTCGCGTGGATCTGGATGCCCATCTGCGTGACGACTCCGGCCTTGGCCGCGGCCTCGCGCACCAGTCGCGCCTCGTGGACGTTATGCGTGAGCGGCTTCTCGCAGTAGACGTGCTTGCGGGCCTTGAGCGCGAGCAGCGTGGCAAGCGCGTGCGTGTGCTCGCAGGTGCTGACGACCACGGCGTCAAACGCCTCCGGCCGGTCGAAGAGCTTCCGGAAGTCGACCTCGCGCCGGGCCTGCGGGTGCGCCGCCGCGGCCGCCGCGAGGTTCTTCTCGTTCACGTCGCACAGCGCCACGATGTTCTCCGAGGAGACGCCCTTGAGGTTGCCGCCGCCGCGTCCGCCGGTGCCGATGACGGCGAGGTTCATCTTTCCGTTGAGGTTTTGTCCGCGCAGGAACGCGGGCGCCGCGACAACGGCGGCCGAAGCGAGGGAACGCCGCGCGAATTGGCGGCGGGTGAGCGGGATCGGGGTTTTCATGGGGAAGCGGAGTTGTTCAACCGGAACGAATCACGCGAACCAAGGATGAATCTCGGTGGCTTCCAAGCCTGGGTCACGGAGGGCGCGGGGATCCGATTCGACGACACGGAAACTTTCTTCGGAAATGAGGGACAGTCGGGCGGCGCGGATCGGTCCGGGGCGAATGGGGAAATCAGGAAGGCGGGAAAAGGTCGGGGTGCGGCCCTTGCTTCCGCCTCGAATGAGGTGCGGCGGCTGGTGTTGCCGCGGGTGTTCCCGCGGAAAATTCCGGCGTGCGGGATGGCGGAGCCGGACTCTGTCACGCGCCCGCTTCGATTCGCCGACCCCGTGGAGCGAATCTCGGCGCCTCAGGCCAGGCGGATCAATTCGGCCGTGCGGGGGACGTCCTTGATGATCTGGGAGGGTTCGGGGCCGACGCCGAGGTAGCGGAGGTTCGGAAGGCGATCGTCGGCCGGGCGCAGGCCGCCGTCGTAGGCGACATCGAGAATGGAGCGCATCATCGCCGCGGTGTAGCGGCGCGCGTTCGCTGGCAGGTCGGCGAAGCGGCGCACACCGGAGATGTCCTCGCTCCAGCCGGCGTGGCGGCTATAGACGGGGCGCAGGTTGCGTCGCACCGCCTCGTTGCGCGGCACGTGCGCGAACCGCCGGCCGGAAGCGTCCTCGTACGCGGTGCAGATGAGCAGGTCGCCGCGCCACTCGCCGGCGTGCGTGAGGGCGTCGGACTTGTTGATCATCACGTCCTGGAACCCGCCGTAGCGCAGCGCGTCGCCCTTCTCCACCGCGTCGAACCAGCCGACCATGCGCTGGCGGCCCGTGCTGGTGCCGAACTCGATGCGCTTCAGGCGGTCGGCGAGCGGGTGGGCATCGTCCATCCGCGTGATGAACGTGTGCGTGCCGACCTTGGTGTCGTAGGCCTTGGCGACGCCGAAGGTGTGGATGCGCTGCACGGGGATGCCCGCGCTCTCGAAGAGTTCGGGCGTGTAGGTGTGCGACGCGGTGACGTTCGGCGAGAAGCCATGGCGCTTGTCCAACCAGTAGGCCTGACCGAATTCGCCGATCACGGTGCGGCCGGCGGCGAGTTCGCTCAGGATCAGCTCGCGCACCTCGCCGATGTTGCGGGCGAGCGCGGTGCCGGCCGTCCAATACGCGTCGGTGAGCGCGGCGAGATCGAGGGTGAATGGCGCGGCTCCCTTGAACCGGCCGAAATCAAACTCCGTCGGCGTGAAGACCCCCAGCTCGACCGCCTCGGCGTTGGCGCGCTGCTCGGCGGCGGTCAGCTTCTCGAAAAAGCCGTGCCACGCGGCCTCGCTCACGCGGCACACGTGCTGGATCGTCCGGCAGGCGCGGTCGGCGCGCTGCGCGAGCTTGCGGGCGAAGTAATTCGGGCCGCCGAGGAAATCCGCGAAGGTGATCTGCTGCTGGCCGACCTCGTCGAGGTACGCCGGCGTGATGCCGCGGCCGGTCGAGCCGCGCGGCTCCTCCGCCAGCACGTTCACGCGGTAATCCTCCCAAGCGAGGTCCAGCAGCCGGTGCGTTACATCCGACAAGAGCGCGCGCTCGTCGATCAGCAGGCGGGAAAGGATGGCGTGCCCTTTCCGCTCCAGCGGGCGGGTCTCCCACCAGATCTTGCGCGGATCAGCCACCACGCCGCTGCCGATGCAGAGGTGGGCGGCGTCGCGCACGACCACGCCGGCGGGCAGGAGGTTCAGCTTGATGCCGCCGGCGGTGTGGCCCGAGTTCGCCCCGCCGTTCACCTTCAGCACGACCGAGACGGGATGCGCGGTTCCGCGCAGCTCGTCGGCGACCTCCGGGATGAGTCGGCCCTTGCCTTCGTCTCCGAAGGAAATGCCGACATCGGCGATCAGCTGACTGGTGAAGGGGATCAGGGACATGGTTGCCGGATGCAACCGGGCTCCGCATGCAACCCCGTTGCCGCGAAGGGAAAACGCGACGCCGCTGGCGAGGGCAATAGCAAAGGCGGCGCGCGGCGAGGGACGGGGAAAAGCGGACGGGAGTGCGGCAAACCGTGCGGAGCGAGTCGTGCTCCTTCCATGAATTCCGGAAATTGTGGTCGCCCACGGAAGACGCGGAAAACGCGGAGTATTCCGAGGCTTGCCGGCTTTGCCCTTGGGGTTGCCCCGGCCGTTTGCCGCTGAAACTGGTGAGGGACGTGCAGCCGAAGGCGTTTCCGAATCGCACCGCGGGGGTTCAACCACGGATAAACCGATGAACACGGATAAGCCGGGCTTGGTGTAGCCTCATCCGCCTGCCCGCCGTGAGCCGGGCGAAGGCGGGGCTATCCCGGCGGTTTCGCGCCACCGTCCCGCCGCCGCGGGTCAGAACGTGCCCTTGAGACCGACGGTCCAGAGCGAGCCGAAGTCCTCGCGCTGGCGGAACTGGGCGTGCGCCGGCGTGTTCGGGCCGTAGCGCTCCACGTCCTCGGTGGCGTCGAGCACATTGCGCATGGAGCCGAAGACGCCGATGCGCCGGTGGAACATGTATTCGGCGCTGAGATCGACGTAGAGGCGCTTGCTGCGCCAGTCGAAGGAGCCGGGTTCCACGCTAGCGCCGGTGAGCTGGCCGAGGCGGGCGCGGCCGCGGTAGTTCCAGTTGGCGCGCAGGGTGTATTTCGGCCGGGAGTAGCTGAGGCCCCAGTTGTACGTGCGCGGCGTGAAGCCGGCGAAGTTCGCCGTGGACTCGCCGGTCGTGCGCAGCGCGGAGACGTTGGCGAAGGCCTGCACGCCGCGCAGCCACGGCGCGAGCTGGCCGAGCGACTGCTTGTAGTCGAACTCCAGCCCCTCCATGCGCACGCGGGAGCGGAGGTTGTAATTGGTGGCGACCGGGTACTCGCCGTACGTCTCGGGATCGAGGTCGTAGAGCGCGAGGAACTCCTCCCCGGCGGTGGGGTAGGTGACGCTCGCGAAGAAGTTGCTGAAATCACGGCGGAACGCCTTCACGGATAACTGGCCGACGCCCTGGGTGTAGTACTCCAGGCGCAGCATCATGGAGTTGGCGGTCCACGGCTTGATGCCGGCGTTGTTCACCGCGATGCGGTTATTGCCGGTGTTGGGTGCGAGCTCGGTGTCGGGAAGCGTCAGCCCGCCCGCGTACTGGTCGAAGCCGGGGCGGCCGATCGAGGTGTAGATCGAACCGCGGAGGATGAGGTTCTCGCGAAGGTCGTAGCTCGCGTTGAGGTTCGGGAACCAGCGGAGGTACTCCTTGTTCACGCGCTGGCGGCGATCAAGGTAGGTGAGTCGCGAGACGGCGAGGGCGTTGGAGATGGTGCCCGCCCCGGCGGGATTCGGGATCGTCGTCTGCTCGATCAGGGCGGGGAGCGGCGTGCGGTTGGCTCCGGTGCCCGTGTAGAGGATGTTCCCCGCGGCGTCGCGCCGCGGGATGACGTTCCCCTGCGCGTCGCGCTGGTAATTGCCCGTGGGGTCGGTGAGGGCGCCCTGCGCGCGGATGTTCGTCTGCTCGCCGCGGATGCCGCCCACGATCTTCAGGCGGCGGAAGAACGCGGCGTCGAAGCGGAAGTAGGCGGCGGAGATGATCTCCTCGGCGAACTTGGACCGGCCGACGCCGTTCCGGTAGGTGGTGTTGTCGTCGATGGTGAAGTGGGCGGGGTTGGCCTTGTAGTATTCCCAGACGGTGAAGTTGCTCGGGTATTGGATCTGCGGGAATCCCCACGGCCCCATGCGCTGCGAGAAGACCGGGTCGAGGGCGAAGCCGACGCCATCGTCGCTGGTGGGCAGGCTGGCGTTGGTGCTGGCCACGCGGTCGCGGCCGACGTGGTTGTAGGTGGTGACGCCCCCGCGGATGTCGCGGATCGAGTTGCGCACGTGGAAGCCGGTCTTGAGCGAGAGCGGGATGTCGCGCACGACCAGGTCGCGGCGGAGGTTGCCGAAGGCGCTGCGCTGCACGTCGAGCGACTCCCACCAGTCGCTGGTCGCCGAGGTGAGCGCGTAGGTGTTCAGCGAATACGGGTCGACGGGCGCGCCGGTGGTGCCGTCGGTGACGCGGATCACCCGCGGACGCAGGTAGAAGATGTCGGCGAAGGCGACGGTGACGTTGGAGCGTTGGGTGGAGACGCCGTTGAAGAAGCCCTTGTCGATGTCGCGGTAGTGGTTGCTCGCCTGCGAGTGGCCGAGGCCGGCGTCGATCTTCCAGACGCGGCCCTCGTGGAACCAGCGCAGCGACGGCATGTAGGTGGTGCCGGCCTTCTGGCGGGCGCCGTTGCCGATGGTGATGGTGCCGAAGCCGGCGGCGCCGTTGGTGAGCGTGGGGCTGAAGTCGCCCGGGTAGACGCGGTTGGTGTTAAAGCCGAGGGAGCGGTTGTTGAAGTAGGCGTCGAAGAAGGCGTACTGGAACGAGAACGCGAGGCGGCTGCGGGACGTGAGTTTGAAGTCGAGGGTGGCGCCGGCGGAGGAGCGGGTGGTGACCTTGGTGCCGTCGCGGATGGAGAAATTGGAAAGGTAAGGCTGGTCGGGCGTGGTCGCCGGATACCCGTTCGTGGCGTTGGCGGCGACGGTGGTGGCGTTGCCGGCGCCGCGCCACGTGTTCGCGACGTAATCCTGCGGCGTGTACTGCGACGTGTAGCCGCCGGAGAGGGTGAAGCCGAAGCGCTTGTTCACGGGCACGACCCAGGAGAAATCCCAGCCCGGGTGGATCTTGTGGGTGGCGTCGCGGATGGGGCCGGGGGTTTTGCGCAGGCTTTTCTCGGCGTCGCGGAACAGAAAGTAGGTGTTGCCGCTGAACTGCGGCCGCGCGCGCTCGAACGCCCCGCGGGGCACCATGTTGACGCCGCCGGCGAGGGCGGAGCCGGGCGACTCGGGGGTGGGCGAGTGGTACACCTCGATGCGCGCGATGTTGTTGATCGAGACCTGCTCGAGCTCGACGGTGCGGCCGGTGCCCGAGGAGGCGGCGCTCGCGAGGTCGAAGCCGCCGATGCTCACGGGCACGTTGCCGGACGGCACGCCGCCCATGGAGATCGTGCGCGCGTCGCCGCCGACGAAGTCGATCGACATCCCGGGGAGAAATTTCAGGAACTCGCCGACGTTGCCCTCGGCGACGTGACCGAACTCGTCGGCCGCCACGACGTTGACCATGTTGGCGGCGAAGCGCTGCTCGTTGATGGCGATGGCCGCGCCGTCCATCTCGCGCGAGTTGGCGACGACGAACTGGTCGAGCTTCACCACGGAACCGTCCTTCGCCGCCGGGACCGGCTTCACGCCCGAATCGAGGAGATCGAAATCCTGCTGCACCGTCCCGCCGGCCGTCACGACGACCGGGCGCGTCTGCGTGACCAGACCGGTGTAAAACGCCCGCACTTGCGCGGCGCCGGCGGGCACGTTGTTCAGGCGGTAGACGCCGGTGGCGTCGGTGAACGTCTCGATCCGCGTGCCCTCGATGGTGACGCGGGCCTTCTCGAGGTACTCGCCGTTGCGGGTGTTGAGCACGCGGCCCTCGATGGTGCCCGCGGCGGGCTGCGACCAGAGTGACGCGACCAGGGCGAAAAACGGCAGGCAATGCAGAGCGAGGCGGAACGGGAGACGGGGGTTCATAACGGGGTGGTGGAGGTGGGGTGGGAGTTGGATCGCGCCGGAGATCAACCCTCGCAGCGGCGCGGCGGCGGACGGTTTCAGCCGATCGTGCGCTGGGCAAGACCGGTCGTGGCGGGATGGGTCGCGTGGCGAATTCCGCTCCGTCGCGACGGGGTGGTGGCGCGCAGCTTGCGAAACGGGCCGCGGCTTTTACGGTTCGCGGTCATGAAACTCCTCACTGCTCTGATCCTCTCCCTCGGGCTCGCCGGCGCGGTTTTCGCCAAGTCGTCGAAGGTTCCGGATATCTCCCACGCCGACCTGCAGAAGGCCGTCGAGGCCAAGGCGGTCACGCTGCTGGACGCCAACGGCACGGAGTCCTTCCAGGAAGGCCGCATCCCCGGCGCGATCGATTACGCCGCCGCGAAGGCCAAGCTCGCCGCGGTGCTGCCCAAGGACAAAGGCGCCCTGATCGTCGCCTATTGCGGCAACGAGTATTGCAGCGCGTACCTTTCCGCCGCGATGGCCGCCGTGGAACTCGGCTACACCAACGTGAAGCACTACTCCCGCGGCATCGACGGCTGGAAGAAGTCCGGCGCCAAGATGGAGAAGAGTTGAGGGGCAAATCGCTCCCCGCAACACCCCGCCCGCATCCGCGCGCGGGGTTTTTTGTTTCACGGCGCGGAGCCCCCGCCCCGGTCGCGCTCCTGTTACTTTTCCGCCGCGTTGGTGGTCGTCGGCGCCGCCGAGGGCCCCGATCCTCCGACGGGAGTGGATGAGCCGCCGGATGAAGAGGACGAGGAGGAGGAATAGGACGCGCTGTAGGAGTAGCTCGCGGACGAGGACGAGCCCGAGGAGTAGGACGAACCCGAGGACGCGGCGGTGTACGATCCGGAGTTACCCGAGTGCGAGTAGCTGGAGCCGTTTCCGGATGAAGTGCGGGAATGGTCGTCGGACCGCGAACGGGCACCGTCATCGCGGTAGCGGCCCCCGCGGGAATCGTCCGTGCTGTTTTGCGCGTAAGTCCGCTCACGGTCGCTCGTGGTGCGCGAGCGATAGGAGCCGTTCTCGGTGCCGGAAGCGGAGGAACCGGCGGCGCCGGAGGCGCGTTC
>JBJTCH010000112.1:0-13640 GCA_046091745.1 Opitutaceae bacterium | reverse complement strand
GCCGGCTTTCAGGCGCAGGATGCGGCGGCAGCGGCGGGCGAGGTCGAGGTCGTGCGTCACCAGCACCAGCGTCGTGCCCTTCTCCTCGTTGAGCCGGAAAATGAGGTCGGCCATCGCGTGCGCCGTGTCGCCGTCGAGGTTTCCCGTCGGCTCGTCGCAGAAGAGGATCTTCGGGCGATTCATGAACGCCCGCGCCAACGCCACGCGCTGCTGTTCGCCGCCCGAGAGTTGCACGGGATAGTGGTCACGCCGTTCGCCAAGCCCCACGCGCGCCAGCAGCACGCAGGCTTCCTCCTCCGCCGCCGCGCCGCCCTGCCCGCGCAGCTCCACCGGCACCAGCACGTTCTCCAGCGCCGTGAGCGTGGGAACCAGCTGGAAGTTCTGGAACACGAAGCCGACGTGCGCATTGCGCACCAGCGCGCGCGCATCCTCGCTCAGGCGACCGATCGGCTCGCCGGCCAGATCGACGGATCCCTCCGAGGGCTGGTCGAGGCCCGCGCACAAACCGAGGAGCGTCGTCTTGCCGCTCCCGCTCGGCCCGACGATCGCCAGCGTGGCGCCCGCCTCCAGTTCGAAGCTCACGTCGCGGAGCACCGTCAGCCGGTGTCCCGCCGCATCGTAAGCCTTGGTCAGCCGCTCGACTTTCAACATCGCCTGCGCACTCATGGATTTCGGGCGAACATACACCAAAATGCCGAAAACGATGCAGAAATCGTCCGCTGGACGCGCACGCCGGTTCTTCCCCGCGCTGTTCGCCGCGCTCCTCGCGCTGACGGCCCTGCCTCAGGCCGCCGCGGCCCCGGCGGAAAAGGTCCTCGTTTTCTTCGGCGACAGCCTCACCGCGGGCTACGGACTCGATAACCCCGCCACGGACGCCTACCCGGCGCTCATCCAGGCGCGCCTCCGCGCCGCCGGCCTGCCGTGGCGCGTGGTCAACGCCGGTCTCAGCGGCGAGACGACCGCCGGCGGCCTGCGCCGGATCGACTGGACGCTCCGCACGCCGCCCGACCTGTTCGTGCTCGCGCTCGGCGCCAACGACGGTCTGCGCGGCATCAGCCCCGCGCTCATGCGCTCCAATCTCGAGGCGATCATCGAGCGCGTGCGCCGCCGCCAGCCCGCCGCCAAAATCGTGCTCGCCGGGATGCAGATGCCGCCGGAACTCGGACCCGACCACGCGGCGGCCTTCGCGCGCGTCTTTCCGGAGGTCGCGAAAAAAACGGGCGCGACGTTGATCCCGTTTCTCCTCGACGGGGTCGGCGGGGTCGCCGAACTCAACCAAGGAGACCGTATCCACCCCAACCCCGCGGGGCACGCCGTCATGGCCGAAACCCTCTGGAAAATCCTGCAACCGCTCCTGTGATCCGCCCCGCCCTCCTCGCCGTCTCCCTTGCCGCCACGGCCACCGCCGGACCATCCTGGCTGCCCAGCGCCGGCACCGCCGCGGCCTGGACCAGCAACATCACCAACGCCAACCGCCCCGCTGACATCATCGGGGCCCTGCAACTCGGCGCGGAAGTCAGCGCCTCGCGCCGGCAACCGCTCGGGCGGGACGACACGTTTTTCGCCACGTTGTCCGCGCGCGCCGAAGCGTGGCCGCGTTTTGACGGTCTCGACCGCGCCGGCGTGGGTGGCCGCCTGGCCTGGCAGAGGAAATTCGGGCTCGGCGCCTTCGCCCCGACGTTCGCGCTCGAGGGAGCCGGCGAGTGGATGGGGGCCCGCGAATCCGGCCGCGGGGGTCGCCTGGGCCTACTCGCGCTCACCGCCCGGCAGCGTTTGGCCTCCGAGTGGGTCGTCCGGGCGCGGCACGAACACGCGCGCCACGACGCGCGGGCCGCGGCGTTCGACCGCACCGGCCGCGAGACCACCCTCGCCGTGGATTGGGAAGCGGCCCCCGGCTGGCGATTGACCGCCTCGGTCTCAGGCCGCCGCGGCGATGTGCTCGCCTACGCCACACCACCGCGGCCCGACATCCTGCGCGAAGGCCGCGCGACCGGTTTGATGACGACGTTCGACCGCGAACGCCCGATGATGTCGTACGTTCTCGACGCGCGCACGGTGTCGTGGCGGTTGGAGTCGAGCCACAGCCTTGACCCGCGCCACACGCTTTCGGCCGCCGCCGAATACCGCGACACGGAGCGCGGGGCCGTCCGCTACCTCAACCGCAACCTGTCGCTCAGCCTTGGTCGGCGCCTGTGACCATGCACCGGACGCATTCTATTTTCCTCCTGATCTTGCTCACCCTCAAATCGGCCGCGACCGCGGGCGAGATCCGCGTCGAGGTGCGCGACCCCAAGGGCTCGCCCGTCGCCGACGCCGTGGCCTCGCTCACGCCGCTCGACACCGCGCCGGCGGTCAAGCCGCCCGCCGAACCGGTCGCCGTGGTGCAGGAAGGCGAGGAATTCCGCCCCCACGTGACGGCGGTGATCGTCGGCACGCGCGTGACGTTCCCCAATCGCGACGCCGTGCAGCACCATGTGTTTTCGGTGTCGCGGGCGAAGAAATTCGACCTGCCGCTTTACCGCGGTGAGCCGCGTGAGCCGGTGCTCTTCGAACAGCCGGGGGTGGTGAGTCTCGGCTGCAACATCCACGACTGGATGGCCGCCTACGTCGTCGTGGTCGCCACCCCGCACTTCGCGCGCAGCGGCGACGACGGTGCGGCGCTCATCACCGGCGTCCCGCCGGGCCGCCACCGGCTCGAAGTCTGGCACCCGCGGGTGAAGGCGGTTCTGACGCGCGAGGTGACGGTCGAAGGCGCGGGTGCTACCACGCAGGTCATCGCGCTCACCCTCGGGGTGGACCGGCGCGTGCGACGCGCGCCGGAAGCCGCGGGCGGCGGCTACAAGTGAGGCTGCCGCTGCGGACATTTCGCGGCCAGCTGCTGCTGGTTTTCGTGCCGGTGCTCGCGCTGGCCCAGCTCGCGACGTGGTTTCTTGTGGGGCGGTTCAACGAACGTGAGGCCCGCCACCAGATCGACGTCAGCCTGCAACAGGCGGCGCAAACCTTCCGCCGGGTCGTGGCCGACCGGAACGCCCATCTCCGTACCGGAGCGCGCAGCGCCGCCCGCGACCACCAGGTCCGCCAGCTGGTGAGCGGAGATGATGCCGCCACCCTCGCCTCCGCGCTGCAAAGCCTGCGCGGCACCACCGACAGCTCGATCGTCGTCATCCTTGACCCCGCCGGCAAAGTAATCGCCTCCGCCGGTCGCGGCGCGCCGGAACCCACGCTTGCGCCGCGCCTGATCGCGCTCGCCGAGGCGGATGACTCCGCGCGTCCCAACGCGGCGGGTTACGGCCATTTCAACGGCGTGCTCCACTCCGTCGTGCTCGTGCCGGTGCAGGCCGGCTCCGAGGTCATCGCGTGGCTGCTGATCGGGTTCCGCATCGACCGTGAATTCGCCTCCGAACTGAAGCGCCTGACCGGCAGCGATCTCTTGTTCCTCGGTGAAGACGGATCCGCGCTCGCCGGAACCCTGCCCGATTCCGCGCACGCGCCGCTCGCCATGGCCCTGCGAACCACCCGCAGTCACTCCGCCCTGCGCCAGGTCACGATCGACGGCGGCGCCTCGCTCGCGGTTTTCCGCCCCCTGCTCACGGGCAAGGACCCGATCGCCACCCTCGCCCTCGTCTACTCGCTCGACGAGAAACTCGCCCCCTCCCGGCTGGCCGGGCGTTATCTCGCCCTCGTCACCGTCGGAGCGCTCGTCATCGCCGCCGCCATCGCCCTCGCCTTCGCGCGCAGTCTCGCCCGCCCGATCGAGCGTCTCGCCGCCCACACGGAACGCATCTCGTCCGGCGACTACGAGACCCGGGTGGCGGTCGACCGCGGCGATGAAATCGGCCGTCTCGCGGGCGCCATGAACGCGATGTCGGCCGGGTTGGCCGAGCGCGACCGCGTCCGCGATCTGCTCGACAAGAACGTTTCCCCGGAGGTCGCCGCGCGGCTCCTGCGTGATGGCGCGACCCTGGGCGGCGAGGAGCGTGAAGTGACCGTCCTGTTCGCGGACCTCCGTGGTTTCACCACGCTCAGCGAGCGTCTGGCGCCTCCCGAATTGCTCGCGCTGCTCAATCGCTACCTCGACCGGATGAGCGGGGCGATCGAGGCGCATGGTGGGGTGATCGACAAGTTCATCGGCGACGCGATCATGGCGTTGTTCGGCGCACCCGTCGCGCAGGGTGACGCACCCGCCCGCGCCATCGCCGCGGCCCGCGCGATGGAAACCACCCTCGCCGCGCTCAACGCCGAGCTCGCCGCCGAAGGCCGCCCTCCCCTCGCCATCGGCGTCGGCATCAACACCGCGCGCGTTGTCGCCGGCAACATCGGCTCGCACCGTCGTCTCAACTATTCCGTCATTGGCGACGGCGTGAACGTCGCCGCCCGCCTGCAGGCGCTCACCCGCGTCGCCGACTACCGCACCAACATCATCCTCAGCGCCGCCACCCGGGCCGCGGCGGGGGCGGCGGCAGCGGCCTCGCGCCCGCTCGGGACCGTGACGGTCAAGGGCCGTTCCGAACCGGTGGAGATCTTTGCGGTCGACGCCGGCGAGCCCGCCGGGACCAACCCGCCAACCCAAAGCGAGACTCCCTTTCTTTCGTCATGAGAATCCTCTTCCTCGGCGGCACCGGCGTCATCAGCACGGCCTGCACGCGGCTCGCGGTCGCCCGCGGGCTCGACGTCACGCTCCTCAACCGCTCCAGCCGCGACGGCGTGCCGGGCGCGCGGCAGATCAAGGCCGACATCACGCGGACCACCGAGACCGCCGCCGCTCTCGCGGGGAAAACATGGGACGCCGTCGTGGACTTCATCGCCTTCGACCGCGCCGCCGTCGAACAGCGGCTCGAGTTGTTCCGCGGCCGCACCGCGCAATACGTCTTCATCAGCACGACCAGCGCCTACCAGAAACCCGCCGCGCACCCCCTGCTCACCGAATCGACCCCGCTCGCGAACCCGTTCTGGGATTATTCGCGCCTGAAGATCGCCGCCGAGGACCGCCTGCAGGTAGCGCTGCGCGAAGAGGCCTTCCCCGTGACGATCGTCCGCCCGTCGCTCACCTACGACGACCCGAGCATCCCGCTCGCGATCAACGCCCGAGGGAAAAGCTTCACCAACGTCGCCCGCCTCCGCGCCGGCCGGCCACTGATCATCCCCGGCGACGGCTTGTCGCTCTGGACGATCACGCACAGCAGCGACTTCGCGAAGGGTCTGGCCGGCCTGCTCGGACACCAAGGTGCGATCGGCCACGCGTTCCATATCACCTCCGACGAGGCGCTGACGTGGAACCAGATCTACCAGGCCGTCGCCGACGCCGCCGGCGTGGCGCAGCCCAAGTTCGTGCACATCGCCTCGGACTTCATCACCGCGTGCCTGCCGGAGTACACCGGCACGCTGCTCGGCGACAAAGCGAACTCGGCCGTCTTCGACACCACCAAGATCAAGCGCTTTGTCCCGGACTTCGTCGCCACCACGCGCTTCCGCGACGGCATCGCGCGGGCGGTGAAATGGTTCGACGCCGATCCCTCCCGCCAGGTCACCGACCCCGAGACCGAGGCCAAGTGGGACCGCCTGATCGCCGCCTACGAGCGCGGCCTCGCCGCCGCCCGCCGGGAGTTTTGAGACGGAGCGTTAAGCGAGACAGGTCCGCGGCAGCCCTCCTTCGCAAAGTCTGCGGCGGGCCAGCAGCCGCGGTTACATCGCACGTCTTCCCGAATCGAAGCGACGACAGGTACCCGGCACGCCTCTTCCCGCGTTCCTGATTTCCACATTCTCCCCCGGCTCGACCTATTCCCGTCCGAAATCAAACCCGCCACTTCTCCGTGTCCTCGGTTCGCTCCTCCGTGACCTCCGTGTCCACCGCCTTGGCCCGTGTTTGCACTCGGCAGGGTCCGCGGCTACATCGCACGCACTCCGCCCTTGCGCGGCTCGTCGGAACCACGACCTTTCCGCGCATGAAGGTCTCGTTCACCACCAAGGAGTACGCCCGGCTGCTCGAACTCGCGCATATGGGCCTGTGGATGGCCGGAGCGCGGCCCGACGACCCCGCCACCATGCCGGAACGCTACGCCGACGTGGCGCAGAAGGTGTTCGGCCTCGCCGAGTCGCAAGGCTGCGCCGACCTCGTGGAGGTGGACGTCAACGGACAATACTTCCCCACGGAAAAACTCACCACCGGCCCGGTGGCCGAGAAGATCGACCGCTTTGTCGAGGATGCCTTCTGGGGCGAGCTCGTCTCCCGCCTGGCCGAACGCGACCTCCTCACGGAGCTCGGATCGACGAAGCTCAGCGAGGATTTCACCGACGAGGAGGAAGAACGGCTGCAGGAACTGGAAGACACCTACTGGCGCGAATTCGAGTCCAAGGGAGTCGACCACCTCGTCGTACTCCGCGGCGGCAAAGGCTGAGCCGGCCGGCGGCTCATCGCGGCGGATTCGCGCTTGAGGCACCGCGGCGGGGAGGGTTTTTCTTGACGCGGAAACCGGCGCGGCGAGCCGAATGACCCCGGACCGGGCTGAGGTTTCCGTCCAACATCATGCAACCCCGCCTGACCCTGCCCCGCCTCCTAACCCTGCTGCTGCTCGCCTCCGGGCTTCTGCTTTCCGGCCGCGCCGCGGCGCAGTCCGCCGCCACCGGCTCCATCGAGGGCCGCGTCCTCGACAGCGTGCGCGGCGAATACCTCGAGAAAGCCCGCGTCACGGTCGAAGGCACGCGGCTGGAAACGCTCACCGACGCCACCGGCCAGTTCCGCCTCGCGAACGTGCCGGCCGGCACCGCGCAGGTGAAGGTGTTCTTCACCGGCCTGCCCGTGCAGACCGCGAGCGTGGCGGTCGCGGCGGGCCAGACGGCGCAACGCGATTTCACGTTCGGTGCCGAGGGCCGCGGACGCGCCGGGGCCGGGACGGACGTCGTGAAGCTCGAACAGTTCGTCGTCGCCTCCTCGAAGGAGATGGAAGGCGCGGCGCTCGCGATCAACGAACAGCGCTTCGCGCGCAACATCGTGAACGTCGTCGCGGCCGACGAATTCGGCACCATCGCCGACGGCAGCATCGGCGAGTTCATGAAGTTCCTGCCGGGCATCACCAGCGATTACACGGGCGGCGACGCCCGCCGCTTCTCCATCAACGGCGCGCCGGCCGACAACGTGCCGATCTCGATGGGCGGCTTCGACATGGCGAGCGCCGCCGGCGCCGGCACGCGCCGCGCGGTGGAGCTCGACCAGGTTTCGATCAACAATGTCTCGCGCATCGAGATCAACCGGTCCCCCACGCCCGACACCGCCGGCGCGGCGCTCGCGGGCTCGGTGAACTTCGTGCCGCGCAGCGCGTTCGAGCGCAACCGGCCCAGCTACAACTACAGCGTCTCGTGGCTGATGAAGGACGCCGAGCGCGCGTTTCTCCGCCGCACGCCGGGCCCCGGCTGGGGCCAGATGAGCTACAAGATCCACCCGGGCTTCGACGTGTCGGCCGTGGTGCCCGTGACCAAGAACTTCGGCTTCACCGTCTCGGGCGGCTACTCGCTCCAGTACACGCCGCAGTCCAACACCGCCATGCAGTGGCGCGGCGCGGCGGTCGCCACCAACACCACCGCGACCTCCACCACCGGTCTCCCGGCGACCCCGCCCACCAACCCCTACCTCGGCGTCTTCTCCTGGCGCGACAGCGGCAAGAACACCTCCCGCCACTCGTTCGCCACGACGATCGACTGGCGGCCGTTCCGGTACGACCGGCTCTCCTTCGGCTTCTCGTACGGCATGCTCCGCGAGCACTTCGCGACCCGCACCCAGACGTTCACCATCAACCGCGTCGAGCCGCTCAACTGGGCCCCCGACCACACCTGGGGCTCGGCGAGCGTGTTCCCGACCACGGGCACGGCCATCAACGCCGGCCAGTTCACCATCGCCAACAACGGCCGCATCCGTCCCGGCCGCACCGTCTCGCCGTCCCTGCGCTGGCTCCACGAGGGCCCGCTTTGGAAATCCGACGCCGGCGTGAGCTACGGCCATTCCCGCATCCACTACCAGGACATCGACAAGGGTTTCTTCAACGGGATGACGATCCAGCGGAACAATGTGCAGATCCTGTTCGACGACATCCTTTACCTGCGCCCCGGCCGCATCACCGTGCGCGATCCCGACGGCCGGCCCGTCGACCCCACGCGCCTCGAGAACTACTCCCTCGTGTCCGCCAACAGCGTCCGCCAGATCACTTACGACACAACCCGCCAGGCGTACTACAACGTGCGCCGCGACTTCCTCGTCCGGGAGGTGCCCGTGACGCTCAAGCTGGGCGGCGACATCAAGTCGAAGATCCGCGACCTCCGCGGCGTGGGCACCGAGACCTATACGTACGTCGGCGCCGACGGCCGCGCCAGCACCACGCCCTTCACCCAGGCCGGGCTTGTCAACGACGACAGCCCGTTGCCGTTCCTCGACACGCAGTACTCCGAGCGCATCCCCGACTTCGGGATGCCGAAGCAGCAGCACGTCGATAACAACAGGCTCTGGGCGCATTACCTGCAGAACCCCGGCTACTGGACGCGCAACGCCAACACCGAGTACACATCGGCCACCAACGCGTCCAAAGTCGCGCAGGAGGTGAACTCGAGCCTCTTCCTCCGCGGCGACGTCGCGTTCTTCAACCAGCGCCTGAAGCTCGTCGGCGGCCTGCGCGCCGAGCAGACCAACATCAAGGCGCAGGGTCCGCTCACCGACCCCACGCGCGCCTTCCAGCGCGACGCGGCGGGCAACGTCATCTTCCAGCGCAACGCCAACGGCGACTTCATCCTGAACGCCGCCGGCCAGAAACAGCCCGCGCTCATCGTGCCGACCAACGCCGGCCTGCCCTACACCCAGCTCACGCTGCTCGACCGCGGCTACCGCGCCGAGAAGGAGTACCTGCGCCTCTTCCCGAGCATCAACGCGAGCTACAACGTCACCGACGCCCTCATCGGGCGCGCCGCGTATTACCAGACGGTCGGCCGCCCCGATTTCAACCAGTACGCCGGCGGCCTCACGCTGCCCAACATCGAGGTCTTCAACCCCAACGACCGCATCACCGTGAACAACGTCTCCATCAAGGCCTGGCAGGCCGAGACGTACATGGTGCGGCTCGAGTACTACTTCGGCAACGTGGGGCAGTTCTCGGTCGCCGGCTTCATCCGCGACTACCAGAACTTCTTCCAGAACGTCACCAGCCGCGTCTCGCCCGAGTTCCTCGAGGCCTACGGGCTCGATGAGGAGTCCTACGGCCAGTACCTGGTGGTCACCCAGTTCAACGCGCCGGACGTGATCCGCATGAAGGGCTTCGAGATCGACTACAAGCAGGCCCTCACGTTCCTGCCCAACTGGGCCCGCGGCGTGCAGTTCTTCGCCAACATCAGCTCCCAGCGCGCCCGCGGCACCGACAACTTCCAGGACATGAACCCGTTCACCGCGAACTGGGGCCTCAGCCTCACGCGGCCGAAGTTCAATCTCCGCATCAACGAGAACTACCGCGGCATCCAGCGCCGCGCCGCCGTCACCGGCGCCAGCATCGAGCCCGGCACCTACAACTACCGGCCGAAGCGGCTCTACGTGGACGTGAGCGGCGAGTATTACCTGAACCGGAAGTTCGGCCTCTTCATGTCGATGCGCAACATCGGCGGCGCCACCGAGAACACCAAGATCTACGGCCCCAGCACGCCGAAGTACGCCCGCTTCCGCCAGCGCGACGACTACGGCGGCTCGCTCTGGACGGCGGGCCTCAAGGGTTCGTTCTGATCGCACGGTCAGCCGCGATCCTCTCCTCAAAGTCACGGCGCCGCCCGGTGGCAACCGGCGGCGCCGTTGCTTTTCGCCCCGCGGGCGTGCAGCTTCGCGCCCTCCTCATGAACCCCCGCGCCGCCTTCTCCCCCACTCCGTCCCGCCGCCACTTCCTGTCCCGGCTCGCCCTCGCCGGCGCCGCCCTGCCCCTCGCCCGCGAGGCCGCCGCCGCGCAGTCGAAGAAGAAGGCCGCCGAAGGCGCCGCCCTTCCTCCCTGGAAGGGCGGTCCGACGTTGCTCCACGTTTTCTCGAAGCCGCTCCACTGGATGTCGTGGGCGGACACCGCCGCGCTGGTGAAAGCCGCCGGTTACGGCGCCATCGACTACACGGTGCGCGTGCCGCAGGGCCACGTGCTGCCCGAGCGCGTCGAGGAGGATCTGCCCAAGGCCATCGACGCCGCTCGCGCCGCCGGCCTGAAGGTCGAGATGATCACCACCGAGATCAACGGCCTGAAGACGCCGCACGCCGAGAAGATCGTGCGCACCGCCGCCAAACTCGGCGTGAAGTATTACCGCCTCGGCTTCTTCAATTACGACCTGCAACTCGGTGTGAAGGGCACGCTCGACGCCCTCAAGCCCCAGCTCCGCGACCTCGCCGCGCTCAACCAGAGCGTCGGCATCCACGGCGCCATCCAGAATCACGCCGGCCCGCGCGTCGGCGGCCCGATGTGGGACCTCTACGAGCTGCTGCGCGACATCGACCCGCGCTGGCTCGGCGTCCAGTTCGACATCCGCCATGCCGTCGCCGAGGCCGGCCAGTCCTGGCCGCTCTCGCTCCGCCTGCTCGCACCGTGGATCAAGTGCACCGACCTGAAGGATTTCCGCTGGGAACAGACGCCCGGCAAGGCCGCCATCGACAACGTGCCGATCGGCGAGGGCGTCGTGCCCTACGAGGCTTACTTCAAGCTCGTGCGCGAGCTCGGTCTCAACGGCCCGGCCTCCGTGCATTTCGAGTATCCGCCGTTCGAGCGCTCGCCCCTCAGCGAGGCCGAGAAGCGCGCCAAGTTCCCCGATCTCATGCGCAAGGATCTCGCCGCCCTGAGGGCCGTGATGGCCAAGGCCGGCGTGAGTTGACGCACCCCGCCCTCCGGCGTCCGGGGCTCCGGCGGACGCACTGCTTTCCCCCGATGAAACCCACGTTTCTGCCCGCCCTCGCGGCCGCCTTGGTGCTCGCCGCGTCCGCTTTCGCGGCGACCCCGCGCCGGCCCAATCTGCTCCTTGTCTTCACCGACGACCAACGCTGGGACGCCCTGAGCGTGGTCCAGCGCGAGCAGGGTGAACGCGCCCGCTTCCCGTGGTTGCGCACGCCGCACATGGACCGGCTCGCCGCCGAGGGCGTGCGGTTCCGCAACGCGTTCGTCACGCTTTCGCTCTGCGCCCCGAGCCGCGCCGTGTTCCTCACCGGCCGCTACAACCACCTCAACGGCGTCGCCAACAACCGCACGCCTTTCCCGGCCGACAGCGTCACGCACTCCACGCTGCTGCGCGCCGCGGGCTACACGACCGCCTACATCGGCAAGTGGCACATGGGCAACCAGAGCGGCCAACGCCCGGGCTTCGACTACTCGGCGAGCTTCATCGGGCAGGGGCGCTACGTGGATTGCCCGATCGAGGTGAACGGCGTCCCCACGCCGTCGAAGGGCTGGGTCGACGATGTCACGACCGACTACGCGATCCGGTTCATGCGCGAGCACCGCGACCGGCCGTTCGCGGTGATGCTCGGCTACAAGGCGACGCACGGGCCCTTCGATCCGCCCGAACGCGCCCGCGATCGTTTCGCCGGCGAACAGGCCCGGCCCGTGCCCAATCTCGCGAGCCGCGCCATCTACCGCGGCCCCGCCGACGAGCCGTCCACGGCCGCCAAGGGCGGCACCAACCTCGGCTACTTCCGCTGCATCTCGGCCGCTGACGACAACGTCGGGCGGCTGCTCGGCGCCCTCGACGAGCTCGGCCTCGCCGACGACACCGTCGTCGTCTTCAGCAGCGACAACGGTTACTACCTCGGCGAACACGGCCTCGGCGACAAACGTTCGATCTACGAGGAGTCGCTGCGCATCCCGATGCTCGCCCGCTACCCACGCGCCTTCCCGAAGGGCCGCGTCGTCGACGAGATGGTGCTTAACCTCGACCTCGCCCCGACGTGGCTCGACCTCGCCGGGCTGCCGGCGGCGCCCGCGATGCAGGGCCGCAGCTGGCGTCCGCTGGCCGAGGGAAAATCCGTCGCGTGGCGCACCGCCTTCCTCGCGCAGTCCTTCCAGGAAAACGCCTTCCCGACCACGCCCACCACCGTCGGGGTCCGCACCGCCGCGGCGAAACTCATCCGCTACCCGGGCCGCGACGAGTGGACGGAATTGTTCGACCTGGCCGCCGATCCCCACGAGACCCGCAACCTGGCGCGCGACCCCGCGCACGCGGCGCTCCTGGCGCGGATGAACGCCGAGTTCGAACGCGAGGCGAAGGCGGTCGGCTACGTGATTCCGGACTACGCCGACAAACCCGGCGAGGCGCCGGTCAGGCCGAAGAAGAACGCGAAGAAGACGCAGCCGTGATCACGTCGCCGGGTGATCGAACTGTGGAGACCACTGGTCGTTCGTGATGCGGAACGGCTCCAAGCCGGGGAACAGGGGAAAACGGAGGCAACGGAGGACAGAGCGAATCTGGAAATCCGGAGCCAGGACCCGAGGGCAAAGGGTCTTCCCATGCAGCGGATGCATCCGGCGACTCACGCAGGGTAGCCCAAGGTTCTCCCTTACGTCCCCGGGGCCAACGGCCCCGGCTACACCAAACCCGGACGCAGCTAGCGCTTCGCTCTTCCGCGTTTTCCGCGCGTTCCGTGGGCCAACCTCCTTCTCAGGGATTCATGTCGCGATGGATCCGCTTCCCCCCACTCCCTTTCGCTTTCCCTCATCCCTCCCAGCGCGGCGGAACTGCGCTGCGAGGAAAGCCTAGCGATAGTCGGCACCCGTCAGGCTCGCCACGACCGACTCCTGCCACGCCCGCAGCTGACGATAGAGGCGGGCGACCTCGTCGGGATGCTTCGCCGCAAGGTCGTGGCGCTCCGCGGGATCAGCCCGCAGGTCAAAAAGTTCCTTCACGCTGGCTCCGCCGGCCCCGCGGCGCGCCGCGCCGTCGACCACGAGCTTGAAGCGGTTGTCGACGATCGCCAGCGAACCGGCGAAATCCTCCGGCCGCACGTCCGTCTGCCGGTAGTTCAGGAAATTCCGCGTGGCGCCGTCGCCGCCGAGCTTGGCCAGGGGCGTCGTGCCTTTCTGGAGCTCGGGGTCGATGTAGGGCGTCCGCGCATCGGCCCGCGCCCTTCCGTCCCAGAAACAAATCGGCGCCGGACGCGACTCCACGCGCCCGTCGAGCAGCCCGACCAGACTGAGGCCGTCGAGCGGGCGCGCGGGAAGCGGACGCCCCGCCAGCTCGCACAGCGTGGGCAGGATGTCGCTCGTGACAGCGTTCACCGCCGTGACCCGCGGGGCGCGGATGCGCGCCGGCCCCTCGATGCCTCCCGGCACGCGGATACCGCCCTCGTAAATCGAACCCTTCTGCGCGCGGAACGGCACCGTGGCGACCGCCTCCGGCGGCGTGCCGGTGTCGCCGCAGTACCACAGCAGGGTGTTCTCGCGCGCGCCGGCCGCGGCGAGGTGCGAGCGCAATTGCCCGATCGAACGATCCATCGCCGTGATCTCGGCGAAACGCTCGCGCAGCACCTCGCGCTGAAGGCGCTCCACCGGCCGGCCGGTCTCGTTGGACGTGAGCTTCACCTTCCGGTTGCCGAAGGTATCCGGCAGGCGGTCGTAGAGGGCGAGGTCGGCGGGCAGGCCGCTGTACGGCTCGTGCGGCGA
>JBJTCH010000111.1:0-8190 GCA_046091745.1 Opitutaceae bacterium | reverse complement strand
GGCCAACAACGTCGACGCCGACAAGACCAAGACGGTCGTCGGCCCGATGCTGCAGATCTACGGTAAAAGCGAAATGTTCACGGGCTCCGACGCCGCGATCGTCGCCGCCGCGAACAAGAGCCCGCTCCTGAAGCGCGCCGGCCGCGGCGCCTACGCGATCCCGGTCATCAAGGCCTGATTCACTCGAAGCGCTCTTGAACAAAGGCCCGACGCCCCGTGCGTCGGGCCTTTTTGTTTCCAACCGCGGGCGAACGCCCGGCGCTATTTCTTGGCCTTGCGGCCGGCTTTCTTTGCCGCGCCCTCCTCGCCACCTTCGTCGGTGACGGGCCCGGTGAAGGGTGGTTTTTCAAAGGTAAGCCCGTCGCCGGTCACGCGGGGATCGCCCGCCGCCGTGAGCCGCTTCATGAGCGTTTCGGCCATCTCCGTGCGGACGTTCGCGTAGACGGGGTCGGCGGCGATGTTGTTCACCTGGTCCGGATCATTGCGGAGGTCGTAGAGCTCCTCGGCCGGCCGGCGGCCGAACGCGATCTCGAAGTGCCGCTTCCACTGCGGGTCGTCGCGGTGGCGGACGAGCCATTCCTTGGTCGGGCTGCTATCCATGTCGGCGAAACCGACGCGGGTCTCTTCCGTGAGCGCGTTGCCCGCGAGCACCTTGGGGTCGAAGGCGGTCTTCACGTCGCCCATCGGCATGCGATCGGGGCGGAAATTGCGGATGTAGACGAAGTCGGCCGTGCGCAGCGCGCGCATCGGGTAGCCAACGTAGCCCTCCCGGGCGCTCTCCACGTGGCGCTCGCGGCCGGTGATCACCCAGCTACGGCTCGGGTCGACCTGACCCGCGCGGTCGGAGCGCAGGATGCCGAGGAGCGAGCGGCCGTAGAGGCCCGCGGGCGGTTTCACCCCGCCGATCTCCAGGAACGTCGGCGCGAGATCCGGCAGGCACACGAAGTCGTCGACCACGCGTCCGCCCTTCGCGCCCGGCACGCGCGCCACAAGCGAGACCGCGGTTCCGTGGTCGTAGAGGTTGCACTTACCCGAGGGCACGCCGGGCATGCCGTGGTCACCGCTTACGATGATCAGCGTGCGGTCCAATTCCCCGGCGGCCTCCAGTCGTGCGCGCAGCACGCCGAGGTAGGCGTCGACCGCCTGGCATTCGCCGAGGTAATCGGCGACGTCCTCGCGCACTTCGGGCACGTCGGGCAGGAACGCCGGCATGCGGCCCTTCAGTTTGTCGGGCTCGATGCCCCAGAGCGCCTTGCCCGAGCCTTTGACCCATTTGCGGTGCGTCGTCGTGACGCCGAAGAAGTAATGCCACGGCCGGCCGTCCTTCCGGTCGGCGAGAAACGCGTCGAAGTTCCCCCGCACTTGCGCCAGCACCTCTTCGCGCGCGGCGGCGAGCGTCATGCCGCGGCCGACGCGCGCGGTGACTTCCTCGGAGAAGTTGTTGGGCGCGCGTCCGGCCTTCTCGTAGGCGTGCGCCTGGCCGCCGAAGGGCGCGTCGGCCGGCGTGCCCGGGCTCCAGACCTTGTAGCTCTTGCCGATGTGGTAGCCGGCGTCGCGCAGCAGCAACGGGAAGGTCGGGATCGCGCTGTCCCAAACCGCGCCGCGCAGGATCGCGCCGCGGCCGGTGTTGAAGAAATAGCGGCCCGAGAGCAGCGAGCTGCGGCACGGGGTGCACGAGGGGGCGTTCACGAACGCGCGACGGAAAGCCACACCCTCGCGGGCGAGGCGGTCGACGTTCGGCGTGGTGATCGCGTCGTTAAGCGAGGGCTTGCCGTCGATCCCGGCGTAAACGCTGGCGTACCGCCCCCAATCATCCGCGAACAGGAACAGGATGTTCCAACGCGGCGCCGCATTGTCGGCGGCGAGAAGCGCCGGACAGGCGAGGGCGAGCAGGAGAAGCGGGAGACGGAGACGCGTTTTCATCAGGGGAGGGGTTGCGGAGGGAATGACGTCCGGCGTTGCGCGAGGGAAACGAAAACTTCGCGCGGGTGCCCACGATGGGAAGCGGCGCGGATTTCGTGGTGACATCGCTTGGGCCTCATGGGACGAAATCGACATGCCCCAGTCGCCCCAGTCCGCTCCGCGCGCCCGCCTCGGCCGCCGCGAATTCCTCCAGGGCGCGGCCGCCGCCGCCTTCAGTTTCAATCTGCTGCCCGCCACCGCGCGCGGCGCCAACAGCCGCGTCCAGGTCGCGTGCATCGGCATCACCGGGAAGGGCAACACCGACACTCTCGCCACGGCGGCCGCCGGCGGCGTGGTCGTCGCGTTGTGTGACGTCGCCAACCCGCGCGGCACGAACCTCGCCCGCAACAAGAAGAAGTCCAAGACCGGCGAGACCATCGTCGACCAGTTCCCCGAGGCGCGGTTCTTCACCGATTACCGCGAGATGATCGCGTCGATGCCCGGCATCGACGCCGTCACGGTCTCGACGCCCGATCACCACCATTTCCACGCGTCGATGCTCGCGATGCGGCGCGGCAAACACGTTTACTGCCAGAAGCCGATCGCCCACTCGGTCTGGGAAGCGCGCCGCCTCGCCGAGGCGGCCGCGCAGTACAAGGTGCAGACGCAGATGGGCAAACAGGCCCACGCGGGTGAGCCGATCCGCCGCGCCGTTGAGCTGCTCCGAGCCGGTATCCTCGGCCGCGTTACCGATGTCCACGCCTGGACCAACCGCCCCATCTGGCCGCAAGGGATGACGGAATGGCCCAAGGCCGAGCCCGTGCCGAAGGGGCTCGACTGGGAACAATGGATCGGGCCCGCGCCGTTTCGTCCGTACAGCACGGAGATCGCGCCGTTCAAGTGGCGCGGCTGGTGGGACTTCGGCGCCGGGGCGCTCGGCGACATGGGATGCCACATCATGGACATGCCGTACTGGGCGCTCGGTCTAACCGCGCCCGAAAGCGTCGAGGCCGTCCACGAGGGCGGCACCGCGATCGCCGCGCCGATCTGGTCCACCGTCACCTACCGTTTCCCCACCAGCGTCCTCGGCGTCCCCGTGAAGTTTGTTTGGTACGATGGCGTCGCGCCGAAGGAGGGAGTCTACCGAAACCCGCCTCCCGCGGAGCTATGGAAGGCCGACTTCCCGACCGCCGATCACTGTTTCCGCCGGTTCGATCTGCTGCTCGTTGGCGAAAAAGGGCGCATGTTCTTCGGACGTTCCCGGCAGGACTGGATCTTCAAACCCGAGGGCCTGGCGGCGAAATTCACGCTTCCGCCCAAATCCATTCCGCGTGTCGCCGGCAGCGGTGATTCCGCGGAGGGCGCGCTGGATAAAGGGGGTGGTCCTTACGCCGAGTGGATCGAGGCGATCCGCACGGGTGTCCCCGCGTTGTCCAACTTCACACAGTCCGGTCCGTTCAGCGAAACGGTGCTCTTGGGCAACGTGGCGATCCGCGCCGGAAAGAAAATCTTCTGGGACGCCAAGGCCCTCGCGGCGAAGAACGCCCCCGAGGTGGCCCCGCTCATCCGCCGTGCCTACCGCAAGGGTTGGGAGTTGGCGTAAGGGTGGGTTTTTCGGGGCTCGTGCTCGTAAATAGGATCGAATTTCTATCTATTGATGCCAAATGATGCAAAAATAAGCTTGATAAGAATCATTTGGATGCATAGGGTCGTCATATGAGAATCAGTGTAGAGATCGATGATGCCCTCATGACCGAGGTCATCGCTTTGACGGGAGAAAAGAATAAGAGCCCGGCGGTGGCGAAGGCCGTGCGGCAGTTCGTGCTGCGGGCCAAGGCCCGGGAGTTTGGTCGGTTGATCCGGGAAGGCGCGTTCGATTATCCGGAGCCGATGGTGGCCGAGGATGAGTCGAATCCGGTCCCGCCGCTGCACGGTCCCAAGTGAACGCCGCGTTCCCGGTTCATGGTCGCGGTTGATTCCTCCGTATGGATCGAAGGGCTCCGGCGTCACGGCAGCCTCGAGGTTAAGCTCGCCCTCGAGGGGCTCCTTGAGGCCTACGAGGCGCAGTGGTCGACGCCCGTGCGGCTCGAGGTGCTCGGCGGCGCGCGCGCTGATGAACGCCGTCGACTCGGGCTGCACTTCGCGTCGATTCCCTACCGGTTTGTCACCGAGGAGGACTGGGACCGCAGCGTCGCGCTCTCGTGGCGCCTGCGCGACAACGGGCTCACGGTGCCCTGGCTGGACGTGCTGATCGCGTCGCTGGCGCTCCACGACAACCTGCGGCTCTACACCTTGGACACGCACTTCACCCGCATCGCGGAGATCACCGGGCTCAAGCTCTACCAACCCGGGCACGCGGGAATCTTCGCGCCGGAGTAGGTCGCGGATCCAAGCTCCGGCCAACGCGCTTAACGCGAACAAATCCTCGGCTACCGAAGCCCCGCCTGCGTTGAGCCGGCGCAATGCTCCAACGGTGAATCGGCCTCCCGGCCTCGCGGTGCAAAGTCCGCCGCAGGCGCGGAGAAGGATCGTTCGCGAACCGGGCGAGGCTATCCCGTCGCGCGGCCATCGCCCGGCTCTTCCTTCTCCGCGCTCGAGGCGAGCGGGGCGTCGGGCAGGACGCGCAAGGTTTCGGCCGCGGGGAGCGCCTCGACATCGCGCAGTTTGCGCTCGATGGCGCGGGACCGGACGCCAGTTTTCTCGATCTCCTTCGTCGCGGCGTCGAGTTTGCGCTGCACGCTCTCGAGGGTGTCGCCGAATTTCCCGAACTCGGTCTTCACCGCGCCGAGCACCTGCCACACCTCGCTGGCGCGCTGTTCGATCGCGAGGGTGCGGAAGCCGACCTGCAGGCTGTTGAGGAGGGCGGCGAGCGTGGTGGGCCCGGCGATGATCACGCGGTGTTCGCGCTGGATGGCCTCGGCGAGACCCGGTTGCCGGAGGACTTCCGCGTAGAGGCCCTCGGTCGGGAGGAACAGCACGCCGAAGTCGGTCGTGTGCGGCGGCGCGAGATATTTGGCGGCGATGGTGCGGGCCTGATCCTTGACGCGCATGGCCAATGCCTTCGCGGCGACGGCCATCTGCTCGGCGTCGGCGCGCTCGGCGGCCGCGGCGAGGCGGTCGTAATCCTCGGTGGGAAACTTGGCGTCGATCGGGAGCCAGACCGGGGGCGCGGTGGGCTCGCGTCCCGGCAGCTTGATCGCGAACTCGACGCGGTCGGCGGAACCGGGGACGGGTGCGACGTTGGCCTCGTACTGGCCGGGGTGGAGCATCTGCTCGAGCAGCGATGCGAGCTGCACCTCGCCCCAGGTGCCGCGGGTCTTCACGTTGGTGAGCATCCGCCGCAGGTCGCCGACTCCCGTCGCCAGACTCTGCATCTCACCGAGGCCTTTGTGCACCTGCTCCAGGCGCTCGCTCACCAGTTTGAACGATTCCCCGAGGCGTTTCTCCAGCGTGCCCTGGAGCTTCTCGTCGACCGTGCGGCGCATCTCCTCTAGCTTCGCGGCGTTGTCGGCCTGCAGCTGGCCGAGTTTCGCTTCCACCGCCTGACGCAGTTCCTCGAACTTGCGGTCAAGCCGGTCGGACAGGGCGCCCGCCTGGTTGGCGGCCGTTTCCTGGTGGCGCCGCTGGGTTTCGGCCGACTCGGCGGCTTGTTTTTGCAGGGAGTCGCGCAGATCGCGGAACGCCTGGGAAAGTTCCGTGCGCGTCTTCTGTGCGGAGTCCGCCTCGGTGACGCCAAAGTCCGCCAGCCTTCGGCTGAACGCCTCGAGTTGCGTCTGCAGCTGCGTCGCGTTGTCGGCCAGCCGGCGCTCCATCGCCTCGCGTGACTGCGCGAGGGTGGCGCCGAGTTCGGCGCGAAGCCCGCGCGACTGCTCCTCCGCCGCCTGGCGGCTGAGTCCGAATTCGTCCTTGAGCGTGCGCTCCCCGCGTTCCTGCAAGCGCTCGATGACCTCCAGCTTCGGAGCGAGTGTAGCGCCCGCACCGTCACCCGCGCCCCGCCGCACCAGCACGACAAGCAAGGCCACCGCCACGGCCACCAGCACAAGGATCACGATCTCCATGCGGCGCATCGTGGGAACGCCCGAGGCCGACGCCAAGCTTCGGCGGGGATGAAGTCAGCGGCGAAAACGGGGAGGTGCCTTGCAGTGATCGCGGGTGGGCAACC
Organism: Opitutaceae bacterium; assembly: GCA_046091745.1. GTDB lineage: Bacteria > Verrucomicrobiota > Verrucomicrobiia > Opitutales > Opitutaceae > ER46. The sequence goes on along the minus strand of JBJTCH010000111.1, from coordinate 2,126 downwards.
ACGAAAAGCCCGAATCACCACGAAAAAGATCCGAGCGGAGAGGTGCGCGCGGAAGACAGGAAAACGCGTAAAACCCGGGCTTACGGCTCGGTGGTGCGCTCGGTTCTCCGTGCGCGAAATCCGGTTCGCCGAGACCTTATCCCAAGAGCGGTTAAAACGTCCCCTTCACACCGAAGTTCCAGTTCGCGCCGTATTCCTGGTACACGCGCAGGACCCGCTGGCGGCGTTCGGCGATGTTGGGAGGGGTGTCGAACCAGCGCAGGGGCTGGCGGGTGATGTTCCGGCCTTGGACGTAGAAGGAGATCTTCGACGTGAGCCGCCAGTTGAGCGACGTGTCGAATTGCATCACCGCCTCGCGGAAGCGGCCGTAGACTCCGTCGGGACGCTCGTCGGTGAACACCCCGCCGATCGATCCGTTGAAGCGCCGGTAGGCGTAGCCGAGGCGGCCGGAAACGCGGTGCGGTGCGAGACCGTTGCGGCGTTGGTTCGCCGTGGTGCGGGAGTAGGAAAGGTTCACGCTGGTGCCGCGCAGGAGATCCGGCAGGAAGCCGAGGGTCTGCTGGTACGAGAGCTCGAGGTTCCGGAAGCGGCGGGTCTCGGCGCTGTTCCGCGTGGTGCGGAACACATAGGTCTGCAGGTCGGGATCCTCCTCGCCGAACTCGGAGGCGGTGAAGTCGAACGTCTCGCGCAAGTTGCGGATGTCGTTTTGCGAGACCTGCAGGGTGAGCTGCCCCGGAGCGCGGTTGCCGAAGTAATAGGCGAGGCGCGCCTGGTAGTTTTTGGAATACTCCGGCTGGAGCTCGGCGTTGGGGGCGTCGACGCGCTGGGCATCCTCGACGACGTTGTAGACGCCGGTTAGGGAGTCGATCGGCGGCCGCGAGATCGCCTGATTAAAGCCGGCCTGAAACTCCAGGTTCGGCGTGAAGCGGTACTTCGTGAGCACCGAGGGAAACGCGTTGAGGTACTCGCTCGTGCGCGCGACGCGCGGCTGGCTGAAGAACTGGTACTCGATGCCGGGAATGGTGGTGGCGCGGCCGGCGGCATTCACCGGGAACCCCGCGGCGATGATCTCGCGGCGCAGGCGGGGATCGTACTCGAGGAAGCGGTTCTGCGTGCGCTCGAGGCGCAGGCCGAAGCGCAGTGTCCAGCGCGACACCGGGTTCACGTCGAGCTGGGCGTAGCCGGCGGTCACGGTCTGGCGGAAGTTGCGGCGGTTGCCGATGAACGCGGTGTAGTAATTGTCGACCGTGGCGACGCGGATGAAGTCCTGCGGCCGCGATTGGAACAGTTCACCGATGCGCTTGCGGTTGGCGCGGGGCAGGTTGCCGGTCACGCCGTTCAGACCGGTGAACGTGAGCGCGTTGGTGGTGCCGGTCTCGAACGGATGGATCGCGATGTAGCCGAGGTTGGCCCAGCTGCCGTTGGCGGTGACGTTGGGGATGCCGGTCGCGGCTGCGATGCCGGTGAAGGTGTCGCCGCCGGGGCCGATGTAGCGCCAGAGCTCCCAGGGCGCGTAGTTGTTGTTCTTGCGGTTCTCCTCGGTCCATTTGCCGCCGAACTTCAGGACGGAGGGAATCCGACCGAAGAGGGGAAACGTCCACTTCGCGTTGGCCGAGGCGAGGTAGATTTCCGTGATCCAGCGGCTGTCGGCGCTTTGCACGCGTGTGCCGCCGGTCCAGTTTTTCAGATCGAACGGGTCCGGGCCCGAGGTTTGCCGGATGGTCCACTCGTGGGAGTCCGCGCGCGGGCGCGTCGCCGTCCAGTCGACCGGGATCGCGAGCGTCTCGGACTGCGAGAACCCGCGCTCCAGTGAGACATAGCTGTTGATGGCGCGGGAGTAATTGAAACCGCCGTCGACGGTCAGGGCGTCGAGCTTGTACTCGAACTTCGGCGAGACGGTGCGGGTGTAGTTCTCCGCCGCGGCGGTGCCGCCGCCGTTGTTGATCGCGGGGATGGTGTTGGCGGTGGTGCGGCGCGTGGAGAGTGACAGCAGGCCGTCGCCGCCGACCGTGCCGCGGCCGTTGTTGACGTTCGTGTTGGAGTTGGCCGCGACGAAGGTGACGTTGCGGGTCCAGAACTCGCCCTCGACGGAGGGGTAGATCGCGCTCGGCGCGAGCACGAGGCGC
>JBJTCH010000110.1:0-4213 GCA_046091745.1 Opitutaceae bacterium | reverse complement strand
CGTCGCGCTGTTCAGCCCCGAGCACGGCATCCGCGGCAATGCCGACGCCCACGTGGGGGACACCGTGGACGAGAAGACGAAGCTCCCCATCTACAGCCTCTACGGCGACTCCCCGAAGCGCACCCCGGGCATGTCGTCCGCCGACTACGATCTGGCCGTGATCCGCGCCCGCGCCCCGAAACCGGAGCAGTTACGCGAAATCGACGCGCTGGTGTTCGATATCCAGGACATCGGCGCCCGCTTCTACACCTACTCCGCGACTCTCGGCGCCGCGCTCGAGGCGGCCGCCGCGGCCGGCAAGCGCCTCATTGTGCTCGACCGCGTGAATCCGATCACGGCCGCCCGCTTCGAAGGCCCGGTCATGACCCGCCCGCCGAGCTTCATCGGCTTCCATCCGATGCCCGTGCGCCACGGCATGACACTCGGGGAGCTGGCGGTGTTCTTCAACCAGGAGCGGAGATTCGGCGCCAAACTCGAGGTGGTGCGCTGCGAGAACTGGCGGCGCGACCAGTGGCTCGACGACGCCGGCCTCGGCTGGGTGAACCCCTCCCCCTCCATGCGCAGCCTCACCGCCGCGACGCTTTATCCCGGACTGTGCCTGCTCGAGAGCACCTCGGTCTCGATGGGCCGCGGCACGGCGAAGCCCTTCGAGCAGGTCGGGGCCCCCTACATCGACGGCACCCGCCTCGCCGCCGAGCTGAACGCCCGCGGCCTGCGCGGCGTGCGCTTCGAGCCGGTGAAGTTCACGCCGACCATGCCGTTCTACCCCGGACCGGCCTCCTCGCTGAAATACAAGGACCGCGAATGCGGCGGCGTGCGCGCGATCCTCACCGACCGCGAGGCCTGCCCGGTGGTCGACATCGGCATCGAACTGGCGCTCGCCGTCCACCGCCTCTATCCGGACCAGTTCCGCGTCGAGGACATGGGCCGCCTGCTCGGCGACGACACCACCTTGGCCGCCATCAAAGCGGGCGAGCCGCTGGGGAAAATCAACGCTCGCTGGACCGCGGGGCTAGCCGACTACGAAGCGCGGAGAAAAACCGCGCTGCTGTACCCGTGATTCCAACGGCGGCGTCATCCGCACGCGGTCGTTAAGAAAACCTGCGAATTTCTTTCTCCATCCGCGATATCCGCGGTGCTGCACTTCGTAATCGTTTTTCGGCACGATTCCCCTCGTCGGAACGCTTCGTCCCTCCTCTAGGCCATTCGAGAAATCTGCGGTGAACCCCGAAGGGTTCGGAGCCACCGGCCTTCACGATCTTCCCGGTCTTACTGTTCCACTCCGCCCGTTCGCTCCGGTCGTTCGGAAGCGCCGAACGCCCCTGGTTTCATCTGCGCCATCTCGGATATCTGCGGTAAAATTCCAGCTGCTCTTAAATGCTTTCGGCCGTCGCGATTGCCCCCTCCTCCGCGGCTGCCAGCCGCGGCTACATCGCGCCCGTTGAAGTTGGAAGTTGAGGTTGAGGTGTCCGGGAAGCCGGACGGGCAACTTGGACTTCAACCTAAACCCTCAACATAAACACGGCCGCCGACGGCGGACGTCCCATTCGTGGTTCAACCCCGCGGAGCGATTCCGCAGCGCAGACGTTTCACCACGGAGACACGGAGGCACCGAGGCAGGAGGGATCGAATCTGGGAGTCAGGGACTCACGGCTTCGGAGTGGTGAAGCTCGAAAACCCAGCCAGGTGGGCTCTCGGAACACCCGGAAGGCTCGAGCCCGGCCCATTCGTGGTTCGACCCTTGCGGCCATTCGCCAAGCCGAGAGATCCGCGTGGGCGCAATTCCTGACCCCGTCGCCGCGGCCCACGGACTTGCGCGATGCGGCGTGGCGAGCCAGACCTTTGCCATGCCCCGCACCGCCCCGTCGTCCCCGAGTCTTCGTCGCTTGATCGTATCGATCACCCTGCTGTTCGCGGCCGCCGCCGCCACGAGCGCATCCGCCGCCAACGCCGCACGACCACCGAACGTCGTCGTCATTTTCTGCGATGATCTGGGCTACGGCGACGTCGGCGTCTTTGGCGCCAAGGGCTTCACCACGCCGAACCTCGACGGCATGTCCCGCGAGGGCGTGAAGTTCACCAACTTCCACGTCGCGCAGGCCGTGTGCTCCGCCTCGCGCACCGCCCTGCTCACGGGCTGCTACCCGAACCGCCTCGGCATCCACGGCGCGCTCGGGCCGCAGTCGACCCACGGTATCCACGCCGACGAGACGACGCTCGCCGAGGTGTTCAAGTCGCGGGGTTACGCGACCGGCATGGCGGGCAAGTGGCACCTCGGCCACCTCGCGCCGTTCCAGCCCGTGCGCCACGGCTTCGACGAGGCTTTCGGTCTGCCCTACTCGAACGACATGTGGCCGTATCATCCGGAGGCCAAGCCCGGCAGCTATCCGAAGCTGCCGCTGTTCGAGAACGGCCGGGTCATCGACGACGAGATCACACCCGACAAGCAGCGGAACCTCACGACATGGTACACCGAGCGGGCGGTGCGGTTCATCGAGCGCAACAAGGACCGGCCGTTCTTTTTCTACCTCGCGCACTCCATGCCGCACGTGCCGCTCTTCGTGAGCGACAAGTTCAAGGGCAAGTCGGAGCGCGGGCTCTACGGCGACGTCATCATGGAAATCGACTGGTCGGTCGGCGAAGTGCTGCGCGCGTTGGAGAAAAACGGCCTCACGCGCGACACGCTCGTGATCTTCACCAGCGACAACGGCCCGTGGCTGAGTTACGGTGACCACGCCGGCAGCTCCGGCCCGCACCGCGAGGGCAAGGGCACCGCCTGGGAGGGCGGCACCCGCGTACCCTGCCTCATGCGCTGGCCCGGCCAGCTCCCCGCCGGCGCCGTGAGCGACCAATACGTCATGACCATCGACCTGCTGCCCACCCTCGCCCGCCGGATCGGCGCCGAGCTGCCGAAGCTGAAGATCGACGGACTCGACGTCTGGCCGATCCTCTCGCAACAGCCGGGCGCCACCAACCCGCACGCGGGCTACGGCAACTGGTACGCCCAGAACGAGCTTCAGGCCGTCGTGAGCGGCGACGGGGAATGGAAGCTCGTGCTCCCCCACCGCTACCGCACCCTCGGCGGACGCCCGGGCGGACGCGACGGCATCCCGGCGAAATACGACGTCGTGAACCAGGAGCGTCCCGCCCTCTACAACCTGCGCACCGATCGCGCCGAGACCAAGGACGTCGCCGCCGCCCACCCCGAGGTCGTCGCGCGCCTGCAGGCGTTCGCCGAACAATGCCGCGCCGAACTCGGCGACACCCTCACCCAGCGCAAGGGCACCGGGACCCGCGAGCCCGGCCGCGTCGAGGGCGCCCCCGGGAAGAAGACAGCGCGCCCCTAAGGGGTCAGGGCGTTCAATGTTCGCCCACCGCAGGATTTTGAACAACGAACGCCCTGACCCCTTACGGGGCCGACTTCACAGAGGCCTTGGGTCGTTCCTTCGCCGCGCCGGCGGCGGCGAACATCCGCTCCAGCCACGCCAGCAGCTGAGATTCGTGGTCGGGCGCCGCCTTCAACCAATCGCGCAGGCCGTGGGGCGCACCGGGCAGGGTGATGAGATCACAAATACCCCCGGCCGCCTTTACCCGGCGCTGGAATGCGACGCTCTGCTCGATCGCCACCGACTTGTCGGCATCGCCATGCAGCAGCAGCACCGGCGGCATCCCAGGCTTGACGCGATTGATCGGTGAGATCGCGCGCAGCTCGTGCAGCGCCTCGGGCGTGATTTCCTTGGACCGCCCGAGCAACGCCTGCAGTCCGTCGCCCAGTCCGCCGCGCGCGGCGAGCTTATGCTCGTGGTCGGCCACCGCCGCGAAACCGACCACTGCCTGCACGCGGGTGTCGGGCTTCGAGATCGTCGCGAGCATCAGCGCGAGGTGTCCGCCGGCGGAATGCCCGAAGACCGCGATGCGGCCGGCATCACCGCGGAAACCCGCCGCGTTCGCCTTCACCCAGCGCACCGCGGCCTGCACATCCTCGAGGCAGGCGGGCCAACGGTGCTTGGGCGCGAGACGGTAATTGATGGAAACCCACACGTAGTTCGCGCGGTTGAGCAGGTTGAACCACGGCGTGATGTCGGCGCCGTCGCACGGCCGGTCGCTGCCGGCCTTCTCGCCCCGGGTACAGCATCCTCCGTGCACGAGGATCGCCACCGGAAACGGACCGGGAGCGTGGGGCGTGCCGGCGTCGGGCGGGAGCGCGTCGCGG
>JBJTCH010000109.1:0-2594 GCA_046091745.1 Opitutaceae bacterium | reverse complement strand
TCCACGCGCTCTGGGGCCTCGGCCAGCTCGCCGCGAAAAATCCCGCCGCCCTCGCGCCGGTCGAGCGCGCCGCGGCCGATGCCGACGGTGAGGTCCGCGCGCAGGCGCTGAAACTCGCCGGTGAGCACGCGCGCAGCGGCGCCTTTTCCGCGGAATTTCTCACCGGCCTCGCCCGCTTCCTCCGCGATCCCGAGCCGCGGGTACGCTACTTCGCCGCCCAGGCGCTGGGCCGTCTGCGGCGGGCGTCCGACACGCCAGCGCTCCTCGACGCCCTCCGCGCCAACAACGACGCCGACGCCGTGCTCCGCCACGGTATCGTGATGGGCCTCGTCGGCGCCGGTGACCGCGCCGCGCTGGCCGCGACCGTCACCGACGCCTCCGCGGCCGTGCGTCTCGGCGCCGTGCTCGCGCTGCGCCGCCTGCGCAGCCCCGACCTCGCGCGGTTCCTCGCCGATGCCGATCCCGCGATCGCGCGCGAGGCCGCCCTCGCCATCAACGACGCGCCCGTGCCCGAGGCCATGGAGGCCCTCGCGGCGATGCTGACGCAGCCCACGGCCGACGAGCCCGTCCTGTTCCGCGCCATCAACGCCCACTTCCGTCTCGGCACCGCCGCCAACGCGGCCGCGATCGCCGACTTCGCCACGCGCGCCGACGCTCCGCCCCGCGCGCGCGCCGAGGCTCTCGCCCAGCTCGCGCAATGGCCCAAGCCGCTGCAACGCGACCGGCTGGTGGGGGTTTATCGTCCCACCACCACTCCAACGCGCGACCGCGCGGTGGCCGTGGCCGCGGTGGAACGCGTCGCCCGCCCGCTCCTCGCCCCGGGTACACCGTCCGTCGTGCAGTCCGCCGCCCTCGAGGCGATGCAATCCCTCGCCGTGGCCGGCGCCGCCGACACGCTTTTCGCGATGGTGCGCGACGAGCGTCAGGCGGGTGCCGCCCGCGCCTCCGCCCTCGCGGCCCTCGACGCCGTCAAGGATCCTCGCCTGAAGGAGGCCGTCGCCGCCGCCGGCGCCTCGGCTGACTCCACGCTCCGCCTGGCCGCGTTACCGATCGCCACGCGTCTCTCGCCGGAGGCCGCCGCACCCGTCCTCGCCAACCTCGTGAACTTCGGCACCGCCGCGGAGAAGAAGACCGCCTTCCGCTCCCTCGGGTTCTCGCGTAACGCCGCCGCCGACCAGCTCCTCGCCGACCAGCTCCGTGCGCTCGCGGCCGGCAACATCCCGACCGAGGTGCAGCTCGAGCTCGTCAGCGCGGCCGGCCGCCGCCAAGGCGCCGAGATCAAGACCCTGCTCGCCGAGCGCGAGGCCGCGCTCACCGCCGCCGCGGCCAAGGATCCGCTGGCCCCGTTCCGCATCGCGCTCGCCGGCGGCAACGCCGAACGCGGCCGCCGCACCTTCGAGTCACACCCCGTCCTCGCCTGCATGCGCTGCCACCGCGCCGGCGGTGACGGCGGCGAGGCCGGCCCGAACCTCGCCGGCTTCGGCGCGAAGCACGACCGCGAGTACATCCTCGAATCCATCGTGAAGCCCAACGCCCGCATCGCTCCCGGCTACGACACCGTCGTGGTCACGCGGAAGGACGGCTCCTCCGCCGCGGGCATCGTCGCCTCCGAGACCGACGGGGTCGTCACCCTCCGCGACGCGGAGAACCGTCTCGTCGAGGTGCGGAAGACCGACATCGCGAAACGCGAGGGCGCGCCGTCGGGCATGCCCGAGGTTTACGCGACCATCCTCACCAAGACCGAGCTGCGCGACGTCGTGGAGTACGTCGCCAGCCTCACCTCCGGTGAACAGAAGAGCGGCGCGCCCCTGCCCCGCGCGCTCCGCGGCGTGCCGACCCCGCCGAAGACGGCGGAGTAAACCATGCGCCGCTCGGCCCTTCTTCTGAGCACCGCCATCGCCGGCGTGGCTCTCGTCCGCGGACTCGCCGCCGCGACGACGCCCGTTGAAGACGCCGCTGCGCGCGCGGCCCTGCCCGAATTCAAAGTGATCCCGGCGGCGCCGACCGCCGAGCTCACGCCCGCGCTGCCGGTCGATGCGAAGCAGTTCCGCGCGTGGCCGCGTTCGCAGGGCGACAACGGCGCGCGGCGCTACTCGGCCCTCGACCGCATCAACAAAACCAACGTGCGCGACCTCGCCGTCGCGTGGACGTACCGTTCCGGCGATGGTGCGGCCAACCTCCAGTGCACGCCGATCGTGGTCGACGGCGTCATGTTCGCACCCACTCCCGGCCGCGCGATCGTCGCGGTCGACGCCACCACCGGTAAGGAGATCTGGCGGCGCACGCTTCCCGCCGCGACCCGCCCGCGCATGCAGGACGCCCCGGCCCGCCGCGGGCTGGTTTACTGGCCCGGCGACGGCACCGCCCCGGCGCGCGTCCTCTTCGGCTTCGGCGACTGGATCTACTCCGTCGATCCCCGCACGGGCGAACCCACGCCGGGCTTCGGCGAGGGCGGCCGCGTCGAGATCCCCACCAGCGCCACCGCCAGCGGCGCGATTTTCAAAAACATCTACGTCGTCTGCGGACTTTTCGGCGACGCTTACGGCTACGACCTCCGCGACGGCAGGATGCTCTGGCGTTTCCGCTCGGTGCCG
>JBJTCH010000108.1:0-8017 GCA_046091745.1 Opitutaceae bacterium | reverse complement strand
GCTCAGCGACCACCCCCGGCAACGCCTCATCGGGAAGTTCAAGAAATATGAAAACGCGTCCATCGCTGATCGGTCCGTCGATGCGACGCGCGCCGATGAAGGCACCGTCCAGCTGCAGGGCCATCCTCCGGCCCTGGTGGGCAACGGAAAGCCGGTAGAGATCCCGGCCGGCCGCCGGCGTGAGGGTAAGGAGCAGGCAGCGGCCCAGCTCGACCTCGGCGACATCCGCCCCGGCGATGTCGGCCTCGGTGAGCACGGGTCTCGCATTCAAGCGGAGAACGACTCCGCTGCGCGGCAAAACCGCCGGCAACCCTTCCCCGTCCGAGCTTTCAAGATGGAAACGCGCGGTGATTCCCGCCCGCTCCCCCGGCTTTCCCGCCGAGGCGCACGCGCCGAGGAGGACGAGTCCGAACAACGCACACGTCGCGAGCACGAACCTCATGCGAGGGCTTCCTCCGTGGCGAAAGCCGCCATGATCTCCACCCCGATCGCATCGGCGATCAGCCGGCCGGCGGAAGTCAGGCGCACCGCGCCGTCGTTCATTTCCAAACGCCCCGCAGCCTCGAGACCACGCAAGGTTTCCAGCACCGCGTCCCACGGCAGGTCGGGAGAGCGCGCCCGCCAAGCCACGAGATCCACCCCTGCGTTCATCCGCAGCCCGAAGACGAGCGCATCCTCGGCCAGCAACGCCGGCGTGACGGCGCGACGGTCCTCGGTCATGCGTTCGCGGCGAGCAAGGCCCTCGAGCCAGCCAGCAAGGTCCGCGACGTTCGCGCCACGCCAGCCTCGATGCTGGGAAGCGGCCGAGGGACCGACGCCAATCCATTCCCCCATGCGCCAGGTGTTCACGTTGTGGCGGCAAGCGTGCCCGGGGCGGGCGAAGTTGGAGACCTCGTACTGGGCGTAGCCCGCGGCCTCGAGCCGGCGCCACGTGGCCTCGTACAGACGCGCCTCCGCCTCGGGATCCCGCCGCACCGCGCCGCGCGAGAGTTTTACCCAGAGGCGTGTGTCCTCCTCGAAGGTCAGGCAGTAGGTTGAGAGATGATCCGGCTCGAGCGCGATCGCCTCGTCGAGGTCCGCCGCCCAGGCGTCGTCGGCCTGTCCCGGCAGCGCGAACATCAGGTCGAGATTGACGCTCGCGAAGCCGGCCGCGCGCACCCTTTCATGGGCGCGCAGAATCTGTTCGCGTGAGTGCCTTCTTCCCAGGGCCTCCAGCAGGGCTGGCTGGAAACTCTGCACCCCCAGCGAAACCCGCGTCACGCCCGCCTCCAGAAGCGCCTCCAGCCGCGCCTCGCTCACCGAGCCCGGCGCCAGCTCGATCGTCCACTCCGCCGGATCGCCGCCGCAGGCGGCCCGTACGACCCGTCCCAGCTCCCGCAAGTCCCTCGCCGCCAACAATCCGGGCGTGCCACCACCCCAGAAAACCGTGTCGACCGGGCGCTCCGGTGAAACCTGCGCGAGTTCCTCGCGGACGCCCTCCAGGTAGCGGGCAACGTCACCAGCGGTTGGCGCCTCTTGATAAAACGCGCAGAAATCGCAGGTTGAGGCGCAGAAGGGCACATGGACGTAAAGTCCGAGCGGCATCCTCTGCGCCTGGCTCGCCGACGACCCACCTTTGGCTTGCCCTGTTTCAGGACCGCTCATTACTCAAAACCTTCCGTCCGTTCGCCCGCTCATCTTTCGACCAATGCACACCACCCGAATTTCCGCCGCGAGGAAAATCCTCCTGCAAGCGGTCGCCGCGTTGAGCCTCTTCCTGCTCGCGGGCTGCGATAACGTCACCCTCACCGACCTCACCCCGCGCTCGGTCGCCGAGAATCCCTCGCAGATCTACACGTTCACCCTGCGCGTCGCCAAGCGCTCCAATACCATCACCGGGGTTTCCCCGACGATTGTTCTGGATGGACGCAACTTTCCGATGCGCGCCGGCGGCGTCGGCGAGGGCCTTTATGAGTTCGAGTACCAGCTGCCCGCCGGTCGCGACCGGGTCGCCTACTATTTCCTGGTAAATTACATGGTCGAGGGGAACAACGTGCAGACGCCCGGGGAGGCGTACACGCAGGTGGAGACCGTACAAATCGTACGCCGCTACGTGCTCTCCCTCGAGGTCAACCGCGGCCCCGTGGGCGCGCGCATCAGCGTACTGGGCCGAGGCTTCACCCCGCAGGATCGCATCCTCTTCAACGGCTCCCCGGCCCGCACCAATTTCGAATCGGCCAACTCGCTCAGCTTCTACGTGCCCGCGCTGGCCCCGAATGCCAATTATCAGGTTTCGCTGAGCAGCGCCTCCGGAACCTCCCCGGTCGGCACCTTCCGCATCGACGCGAGCTCGATCAGCGTGACCCCGGCCGCGCTCACTCTGCGTACGGGCGACCGCACCACCCTCACCTTCACGCTGCCCAACCCGGCACCCCAGGGCGGCACGTTGCTGGATGTCGCCACGGATGTCCCGGAGAGCATCATCATGCCGGAGGTCATCGTGCCGCAGGGGCAGACAAGCATCTCGGTGACCGTCGAGGGCGGAAAGCCCGGCAGCGGCACGCTTTACTTGAAAGGTTTCGGCGCGGGCGAAATCACCGTGCCCGTCACCATCTCCCCGCGCTAAGCGCGGCGCGGCTCCGCCGCTACCGAAGCATCGTTCAGGCTGTCTGGCTTGGGGTCGTGACGCGCTGCCCAACAGCTCCGCCGGGGTTCAACCACGAATCGACACGAACGGACACGAATAGGGAGGGCCTGGTTAGCCGCGGATAATATTGAGGGGCGGACGGGCGGCCTGTCCTCCGTCTTGTCCTCCGTAGGCTGGGCGAAGGAGGAAGGCTTGGCGAAGGAAGGTGATTTGAACCGCGGATTTCCCGGCGCGGCGTTCGCGGTGCGTAGCTAACGCGCCCGCAGGTCGATGAAGACCGGGCGGTGGTCACTCGCCGCCCGGACTTCTGGCGCGTCGTGGATGCGTGCTGCCCCACCGTCGACCCACGGCAGCAAGCCGGCGGACACGAATATCAAGTCCACGCGACTGTAGGACTCTTCGCGGCGGTACGCGTGGGTCCACGCCTCTCCGCGCGAATCCGCCGCCGACAGCAAGGTCGCAATCTCGGTCTTCCCGCGTCGCTGCAGCGCCGCCGCCGCGCGGCTGTTGCGGCCATCGTTGCAATCGCCGAGGACCACAAAGCGGACCTGCGTGGGATCCGGGCAACGCACGAGCACGCGGTCGCGAACGGCCGTCGCTTCGGCGGCCCGCCTCACGGCCGACCCCGGATCGTCGTCGCGTTCCGTCAGCCGGCTTTTGAGGTGGAGAGCAAAGACCGTGACCGGGCCGTCCGGCGTTTCCACGACGGCCTCGAGCAACCCCCGCTTCACGGTCTCCCGGCCGCCCAGGTAGGCGAAGGAGAGGTCGTCATGGGTTTGCACGCCGAGGAGCGGCCGGCGCGACAGGATCGCGATGTGCCGGTCGGCGTCGGCCGCGGACGCGAGCGCGGAATGAGGATAATCCAATCCCTCCGCGCGGAGATCACGCCGCAACTCCTCCAAGTAGGGCCGCGGCCCCATTTCCTGCAGCACCAGCACATCTGCCGCGAGGTCGCGGACGACTTTGCGCAGCGCCGCCTTCTCCCGCTCCGGCTTCGGATACCCCTTGCGAAAACCCGCGTCCGTCATGCGGTCGGCCGCCACGTAGTTCTCGATGTTGTAGGTCGCGATGCGCAGTCCGGCCGGCGCGACAGCCGAGCCGGCCCGGCACGTTGCCAAGCCGAGCGCCAGGACCGGCAGGAACCACTTCACCCCCGCCCGCATGCGGGCCTCCTAGACGCGCTGCAACGCGGCCTCCCGCTCAGCGAGCGTCGGATGCGAGTAGTGAAACCCGCTGTACCACGGATGCGGCGTGAGGTTGGTGAGGTTTTTTTGCGCCAGTTTGCGCAGCGCCGAGATGAGCGGTGCGGGGCCGCCCATCGCTTCCCGGGCGAAGGCGTCCGCCTCGTATTCGTGGCGGCGTGACAACAGGTTGCCGAGCGGACCGAACCAGAATGTCACGGCGCCGCTGAGCAGCCCGAAGAGCAGGAAGGACGGGGCAAGCTGGGCCGGCGGGAAGCCGAACGCGGGGTTGAACCAGGAGCTGGCGGCCAGCCACGCCACCGCGGCGAAGCCCGCCAGCATCATCCCGGCGGAGAGTGCCAGCAGCCGCGGAATATGACCGCGGCGATAGTGGCCGATCTCGTGCGCGAGCACCGCCTCCAGTTCCTGCGGCGTCAGCTGCGACACGAGCGTGTCGAACAGCACGATGCGACGGAAACGCCCGAAGCCGGTGAAGTAGGCGTTGGAGTGACCGGAGCGCTTGGAACCGTCGATCACCTCGATCGTGCTCGCCTGGAATCCCGTGCGGTCGCCGAGCGCCATCAGGCGGTCACGCAGCTCTCCCGCGGGCAGCGGCGTCAGCTTGTTGAACAGCGGCGCGATGAGCTTCGGATAGAGGATCAGCATCAGCAGCTGGAAGCCGAACATCAGCGCGAACCCCCACACCCACCAAAGCGGTCCCGCGAGACGCACGAGGGAAAGCAGCGCCCACAACAGGGGAAAACCGATCGCGACGCTCACGAGCGCGCCCTTGATTTTGTCGACCACCCAGAGCCGCGGGGTGCTGCGGTTGAAACCGAAACGCTGCTCCAGGCCGAATTGCTCCCACCAGTCGAACGGGAGCGAGGGAATCGAAAGGAGTACTCCGGCGAGGATAATGAACACCGCGTGGTTCCAGGTCGACTCCGGCCCTCCCCAGACCGCGGCCTCCTCGAACAACGCCGGGAGCACGCCGCCGGTGAGCACAAGCGCCAGCACGAGCGTGTCGAAAACCTCGCCCACATCGCCGAACCGCGACTTCGCGAGGGTGTAGCGGCCTGCCTTGGCGTAGGTCTCGGCATCCATGATGGCGGCCACCGACTCCGGCGGACGCCCCTCGTGGCGGCGTACGGAAGCCCGGTTCAGGGCCGATAACACCAGCGCGGCCGCGAGACGGAGCGTCAACAGGCCGAGCGCGATCCAGAGGACGGATGACATGCGGCCAATGCACCTGATTCAAACCCCGCCGCCAGTCCAAAGATGTCCGCCGTCTACCCGTTTCCGGGTACGCGCGACCCGGCGCGACTCATCCGCAACCAAAGCCAATTCAGGGCACGTCCCGCCCCACCAGGCTCACCGCCCGAGAAGGCGCGCGGAAAGCCGGCCTGTCCCAATGCTACCCTGGCGAGAACGTCGCGCCGGAAACTGGATTGAAATGCCGCGGGCCGGCGGCAACCTTCGTCCCTTCCGTGGAATCAAAGAAAGAACAACCGTCCTTCGAGGAGGCCCTTGCGAAGCTGGAGTCGATCGTGGAGTCGATGGAGTCGGGCGAGGTCCCGCTCGCCGATCTGATCGCCCGCTTTGAGCAGGGCACCAAGCTGCTGCAGGTGTGCGAGACCCGCCTGAAGGAGGCCGAGTTGCGCATCGAGCAACTGAAGAAGTCGAAGGACGGCTCCGACGCCTTAGAGAAATTTGAGACAGACCGCGAACCTTGAGTCGCCCCCACCCGCGCCGCGCGACCTCGCGATGAACCACCCACGCACCCAACCCACCGCCCGCCTGCTCGACGCCATCCGCGGCCCCGCCGACGCGAAGGCGCTCGCCCCCGCGGACCTGCCGCGGCTGGCGCAGGAGATCCGCGACGAACTCATCGCGGTGACCGCGCGCAATGGCGGCCACCTCGGCCCCAACCTGGGTGTCGTCGAACTCACCGTCGCGCTGCACCGGGTCTTCGACACACCAGAGGACCAATTTGTCTTCGACGTGGCGCATCAAGGCTACGTCCACAAGCTGCTCACCGGCCGCGGCGGCGAGTTTTTCCGCCGCCTGCGCCAGACCGACGGCGCGAGCGGTTTCCTCAGCCGCAACGAGAGTCCGCATGACTCCTTCGGCGCCGGCCACGCCGGCACCGCGCTCTCCGCCGCCCTCGGCATGGCCACGGCCCGCGACCTGCGCGGCACTGGCGAGCATGTGGTCGCGGTCTGCGGCGACGCCGCCTTCACCTGCGGCGTGACGCTGGAGGCGCTGAACAACGTGGTGAGCGCCACCAAGCGCCTTATCGTCATCCTTAACGACAACGAATGGTCGATCGCCAAGAACGTCGGCGCGATTTCGCGTTACCTGAACCGCATCAGCACCAGCCCGACCTACAACCGCATCCACCACGATCTCGAGGCGTTCTTTCGCAGCTTCCCCGCCGGCGTGGAGATGAACCGTGTCTACCACCGGTGGAAACGCGAGACGAAGGACTTCTTCGTGGAGTCCTCGCTCTTCGAGAAATTCGGGCTCCGCTACCTCGGGCCCGTCGACGGGCACGACTACGAGGCGCTGATCAAGAATCTGGAGTTCGCGAAAAACTGCGGCGTACCCGTGGTGGTGCATGTCCTCACGAAGAAAGGCCGCGGTCTCGAGGCGGCCGTCGCGCATCCCGAACGCTTCCACGGGTCGG
This sequence comes from Opitutaceae bacterium, assembly GCA_046091745.1. Classification (GTDB taxonomy): domain Bacteria; phylum Verrucomicrobiota; class Verrucomicrobiia; order Opitutales; family Opitutaceae; genus ER46. Next base: position 1,524 of record JBJTCH010000108.1, on the reverse strand, counting down.
GCCCCTTCGATCCGGTTTCCGGCGAAGGACGAAAGCCCGCCGCCGGCACTCCTCCGAATTATCAGGACGTCTTCGGAGAGGCGCTGACGCGTTTCGCCAAGGCGGATCCGCGCGTGGTGGGCATCACCGGCGCCATGCCGAGCGGCACGGGGCTTTCGCACCTCGCGACCGCAGTGCCGCGGCAGTTCTTCGACGTCGGCATCGCCGAGGAGCACGCCGTGCTCTTCGCCGCCGGCCTGGCGACCAAGGGCTTTCGTCCGGTGTGCGCCATCTACTCGACCTTTCTCCAGCGCGCCTACGACCAGGTGATCCACGACGTCGCGCTGCAGAACCTGCCGGTCACCTTCTGCATGGACCGCGCCGGACTGTCGCCAAACGACGGCCCCACCCATCACGGGCTCTTCGACCTCTCCTACCTGCGCTGCGTGCCGAACGCCGTGATCATGCAGCCGCGGAACGAGGACGAACTCGTCGACATGCTCCACACGAGCCTGCGCCTCGAGGGCCCGGGCTTTATCCGTTACCCGCGCGGCGGCGGCACCGGTGTGCGGATCAAGGATCAACCCGCCGAGATTCCGGTCGGCCGCGCGGAACCGATGCGCGAGGGATCCGACATCGTGATCTGGGCGCTCGGCCCGATGGTGCAGGACGCGTTGGTTCTCGCGGAAAGCCTCGCCGCCCAGGAAGGCCTCTCGGTCGGCGTCGTGAACGCCCGGTTCGCCAAACCCCTCGACCGCACCCTGCTGCTCGAACAGGCCACGGCGGCCCCCCTCATCGTCACCATGGAGGACCACGTGCTCGCCGGAGGATTCGGCAGCGCGGTCCTTGAGACGCTCCAGGAGGCCGGCTCCGCCGCCGCCGTCGAACGGATCGGCTGGCCCGACGACTTTGTCGAGCATGGCTCCAGCGTGGAAGCATTGCGGGCCAAGCACGGCCTCGCGCCAGCCGACATCCGCGGCCGTGTCATCACCCGCTGGAATTCACTGCGCCGGAGGGCCGTCGAGTCCGGCCTCGGGACATAAAAAAGCCGCGACGGCAAACCGGCGCGGCTTCGTGGGCGGTAAATCCGCCGAAATTACTTCTTGTCGGCGGGCTTGGCGATCTTGCCGGCGCCGCCGCACTTCGTGCAGTTGTCTCCGGCCTTGGCGGCCTCAACGCAGCACTTGTGCTCGCACTTCTTGCCATCCTTGGCAGCTGCGGCGCAGCACTTGCCGGGCTTGCTCTCGGCGGCCGCGAAAGCGACGCCAGCGGCGAACAGGGAGGCGACAACGAACGTAACGATGGACTTCATGGGTGTATTTTCGGTGTTTTGGGCTGGAACTGACATTTTTTGGTGCGGGCGGCGGGAATCGAACCCGCCTCTCATGCTTGGGAAGCACACGTTCTACCGATGAACTACGCCCGCGGGGGCACGGAAGAAGAAACCGATGGTGGCCTTTCCACCCTCCCGCAAGCGCAAACCAGAGGTATGAAAACTGAGGCCCTCACGTCTTCATAAAGCTGCGCCGGAAACTGGATGCGGAG
>JBJTCH010000107.1:0-4009 GCA_046091745.1 Opitutaceae bacterium | reverse complement strand
AGCGCGAGGTAGGTGCCGCCGGGAAGGTTGAGCGTGTAGGTCTCGACGGCGGAGGAGGCCTTCAGGGGCGTGGCGGTCGTCAGTTCCTCGCGAAAGCCCGGGCCGTCGTCGTAGAACACCTGGAGACTCGACTCCTTCGGGCACTTGAGCCGCACCTCCAGCACGAAGCGGTCCGTGCGCATCCGCGCGGCGGGCAGGAACGGCAGGGAGAAGATGACGCTGAAAAGCGCCGCCAGCGCGAGGGCCGGCGGGTTGAGGAACTTCATGCGGCGGCCGTCAGATTCGCCGAGGGCGGCGAGGCGCGACAAGGAATTATCCCCGCCTTCTCGCGAGGAGCGCCACCGCGGCGAGGAGCGCGGTCGCGCCGGCGGTCACCCCGAAAATGAGCGGCGCGTGCCGGGTCGCCTCGCGGGCCCGGTAGGAAAGCCCGCCCATTTCCGCCGGCCCGGAGAACGCCAGCCAGCGGGCTGGATCGCGGTCGAGTGCGACCAGGCGGTAGGCTTCGCCGGGCGCGGGAACGAACGCCGTGCGCCAGGTATCGCCGGGGACACGGGGTGGCTGTACTTCCGCGAGAAGGCGGTCACCGGCGGCGGAGCGCAGCGCAGCTGGAGCGAAACGCCGGGCTCGCCGAGGTTCCCCGCGGTCTCGAAGCGGAGCCAGCGGACCTTGGGTCCCGGCGCCGGCAGGGATTTGCTCCGCCATTCGCCGGTGGCCTTCAGACCCGTTGCCGCGGTGTGGCTGCCCCAGGTGGACGTGTAATCGAGCGGCGGCGTCCGCGACGCCAATCCGAGCTGGGGCGGATGCACGAGGTTGAAACCGATCGCGCGATTGCGCTCGAACACCCCGGCGCCACCTTCGATTTCCAACTCCCGGGGCGGTGGAACCGGAGCCGGCAACATCCCCCGGAGCGCGGGGTTCGAGAGGTAGTCGATGATGCCTTGGGCGCTGGGATAAGGGATGTCCGGGTGCGCGAGAAACGCCGGGTCGTTGGTCGCGAGGTAGCGGCGCAGATGCCCCTCGGCCTTGTCGTAGTACTCGCGGGCGCCCTTCAACTCGTGGACCACGATGTCGCGCAGGAAAATGTGGATGCCGATCCCGAGGGTGAGCGTCCAAACCGCGACCAACGCCGGGGTGGTGAATCGCTTGGGGTTTGCGGACGCGCTTGATCCGCGTGCTAGCCAGGCGAGCGCGAGACCGTTCACGGCGACGCCGAAGGCGAGGGTGTCCATGTAGCGCGATGCCGGATAGTCCCCGCCGGCCCCGCGGGCGTAGGCGGTGGCGAGGAGTTGCAGCACCACCCAGCCGCCGAGCGTGGTGACCAGGATCCCGCCTGAGTCGCGGCCCGATGCGCTGCCGCTCGGCGAAACTGCGACCCGCCACGCGGCGAGAGCCCACGGCAGCCACAGCACCACCGCGGCCCAGTGTTGCCCCCGCCACGGCCATTGCAGGCTGTGCAGGAGGCTGAGGGCGATGTCCTGCGCGGATTTCGCCTTCATGTGCGCGTGCCATTCCACCTCCACCCGCAGGGCGAGGCCCGCCGCGACCAGCACGGCGCAGAGCAACAGCGTCGGCCAGGCGCCGCGCCACGTTTCCTCACGGCGCGCGAGGCGCCAGCCGATCACGATGAGCACCGCCGCCGACGCGAGCAGGCCCGAGCCCATCGAGCCGAGCGCCGCGGTGGCGGCCAACGCGCCCAGCCACCAGCCGTACGATCCGGGGCGGCGCGATGGCAGGAGAGCGATCGCAAGCAAGGAAAGTCCGAGCAGCCAGTACTGCTGCGAATGGAATCCCCCGAGGACGTTCTGCCACGCGAGTGGCAGCCCGAAGAGTCCCGCCAGCAGGGCGAACAGTCCCGCCAGCGCCGGCCACGCGAACCAGCGCGCCGCGGCCAGCCAGAGCCCGGCGGCGACGGCGGCGTGCAGCAGTGCGTTGGTCACCGCCTCGACGCGCGAATCCCACTGGCCGTTGGCGACGCCGAGCACGAGGTTTTGCAGCTTGGTCAGGATCACGCGGTGCTCGTTGTGCGGACGCACCACGTGCGGCAGCAGGTCCTCACCCTTGTGCCATGGGATGAAAAGCGCGCCGCCCTCGGCGTCCCACTGGTCCCAGTCGGGCATGGGAGAACCGTAGTTTCCGAAGGTCGCCCACTTCGCCGCCACGATCAGCGTGAACAGGCAGACGGCGAAGGCGGCGGTGAGGATGCGGTGGGGCATCGGGCGATGTGATCAACGCCGCGCGCCCACCGCCGGCTCAAGCTTGCAATTCCGTCAGGCTGAGCGGGCCCCATTCCCCCTACCGGCGCACACCGCCCAGGCCTTCGGTCCGGGCCGACCAGGCGGCGAAGGGTTCGGCGTCGGGGCGGAGCGCGGCGGCGGGGTCGCCGCTGCTGCGGATGCGGAAGGCCTCCGCTTGAGCGCGGGCCAGCCAGCCTTTCTCCACGCGGAGCACGGCGAGGATGCCGTTGGGACAGGAGGAGGGGAAACATTCCGCCACCTCCAGGATCTCCCAGCCGAAGGTTCCGGCGTCGATGCGGGGCAGGGTCCCGAGAAAATCCCCGAGGTTGCCGGGTTCAAAGGTGTGGAAGTGGATGTTGATGTCCTCCCCGCGCGCCACCGCCTCGTGCATGCCGCGCGCGAGGGTTGCACGGGCCGCGGTGATCTGGTCCGGGGGCGTGTCGGGACGGAAGAGGCTCCAGTCGACGCCGTGCGCGAAGTCATCGATGTGCGTCGGATCGCACGCGGTGGTGCCGGCCGCGTGATCATCGAGCAGGTGCTCCACCGTCGTGAGCGGCCGGGTGCGGTCGAAGGTCATCCGGCGGTCGGGCACCACGAGGTAGATGATCCCGCCGGGACGTGTCACCCGCCGCCATTCGGCGAGCGCGGCGGCCGGGTTGGCGACGTGCTCGAGAACGTGCGACGCGACCACGTAATCGAGCGAGTGGTCGTGGAACGGCAGTGCGCCGGCGTGTCCGTAGTAGTCCGCGAGGCTGGCCTCGGCGCCGAAGGCCTTGAAGCAGTCGACGTACACGGGGCGCGGCTCGAGCCCCGGGACCGGCGAGGTGCCCGGGCCGATCTCGACCCCGCGGGTGCCGTGGCCGATCCAGCGCGCGACTTTTTCCTCGTGCGTCATGCCGGGCGGCGCGCAACGGCCAGCAGGTTGTAGTGCAGCGGTGTGCCCTCGACGGTACGCAGCGGGTACGGCGTGTGGAAGCCGAGCTCGACCTCCGGGTAAAATTCGCGGAGCAGCGCTCCGAGGCTCCAGCGGGTGAAGAAGTTCACGTGCGACGCCTCCAGCATGTGCCACGGAGTCGCGAGGTGGTCCCAGAGGTAGCCGAGGAGCTCGCAATTCGGGACCGAGACGATGAGGCGCGGCGCGACGCGGGAGACCTCGCGCAGGAAGGCGCGCGGTTCATCGATGTGCTCCAGCACCTCGATGCACAGCGCGGCGTCGAACGCGCCGTCGGCGAACGGCAGCGCGCGGCCGTCGACCTGCCGGTGCGGCAACCCAAGGCGGGCGAGTTCGGCGCAGTCCGCCGGGTTCACCTCGACGCCGAGCCAGTCGTAGCCTTCGGCGAGCAACCCGCGTCCGTACGAACCGAAACCGCAACCGACGTCGATCAACCGCAGCGGCGGTGGCCCGAGATGGCGGCGCAGCAGCGCGGCCAGTTCCCCGCTGCCCTCGTGCTGGGAAGGGCCCACCGCCCAGATGTTGGCGCGGCGCTGGATCGCGGTCGTGCGTTGATCGAGCAGGATGCCGAAATGGTTCGTGCGGTAGTCGCGCGCGATGGGGATGACGCGTGTGACGGCCAGCGCCTCCGATCGGCTGCCGTCGGCGTGGCGCACGCGGAGTTGGAGCTCGAAGGACGCACCGTTCGCCGACGGATGATGGGCGAAAAACTCGAACCCGCTGCGGGTGCCCGGTGGCAGACCGAGCGCCGCGGTGACGTCGGGCCGCTCGTGCACCGCCGCCGTGGCGCCGATCACTTGCCCGCCCGCCCACGCCTCCACCA
>JBJTCH010000106.1:0-6835 GCA_046091745.1 Opitutaceae bacterium | reverse complement strand
CTCCACAGCACGCCTTGCGTGCAAAGCCCGGTGCCACGGCGGCCCGAGGCGGCCTCGAGCACCGCCACGCTTTGCCATGTCTCGGTCTGGTAGCCGCCCTTGAAGCCGAACGGGCGGATGAGCGGCTCACGCTCGAAGTTGGAACCGACGCGAGCGATCGTGATGGCAGCGGGGGGGGACAGGTTTTCCCCGCGAGGCAAGGGCCGGCCCGCGCGGCCGGCAAGGGAGGAAGCTGAGTTCAAGCGCGCGGCCGCCCGCCGCGGATTATGCCGGAGGCCGGACCGCCGAAGGCTGTTCCGACGGGCTCCGCTGGGTTAACCGCGGATTTCGCGGATGGCGCGGATAAGGGGCCGATCGTTAAGTCTCTCCGACCTTCCCGGTCTTTTTTCCGAGGATGGCTCGTTGTGACGCGCGCCCGCATCGCTCCGCGTGGGGCAACCACGGATGGACACGAATCGACACGGATAAATGAGGTTCGTTTGTAGCCGGGGTCCGGTGACCCCGGACTATGTCGGCGACCGTACGACCGAAGGCGTTTACGAAGGCCCGCGATTCCTAACCGCGGATGGCGCAGATCACGCGGATGATAACGCGATTAGGGCGTGACCGAGGGGATTCGCGCCAAAACACGGTCTACGAGCACAGCATTGCCACCTCAGGCCGTCGGGTAGGTCCAGCCGGGGCGGTAGGGACGCGTGAGCAACCGGTCGGCCTCGGGGTCGCCGACGAAGCGTTCCTTCGCGCCGTCCCACACGAGGCTGCGGCCGAGGCGCATCGCGATCACACCGAGCAGCGAGCAATTCGTGGCGAGGTGGCCCTGCTCGAGGTCGGAGATCGGCCGGCGGCCGGTGCGGATGGCGTCGAGGAAGTCGGCCCAGAGCTCGCGGATGTTCTGCCCGTCGGGCGCGTTGAGCTTCGCGTCCTCGTGCAACACCGGCTCGCCGGCCTTCGCGGGGTAAAACGTCCAGCCGCCGCGCCAGCCGAGGTGGAAGATGCCGTTGGTGCCGTAGAAATGGCAGCCGGCGTTCTCGCCCTTCTCGACGTTATGGCCGGCGAAGAGCCGCGACTCCCACGTGACCGTGAGGCCGTCGAAATCGTACGTGACCATCTGGTGGTCGGGCGCGTCGCTCGTCTGCTCGTTGGCGTTGAGGACGGGCGCGCCCTTGATCGGACGTCCGCCCATGCCGAAGACCTTGCGCGGCCACTTCAGGTCCGTGACCCAGATGAGTTGGTCGAACCAGTGGATGCCCCAGTCGCCGATCGTGCCGTTGGCGTAGTCGAGGTATTGGCGGAACCCGCGCGGGTGGATGGATGACGTGTACGGGCGCAGTGGCGCCGGCCCGCACCAGGCGTTCCAGTCGAGACCGTCCGGCACGGGGATGGTCGGGGAGGGTTTCTCGGGTCCGCCGCCGGCGTTGTTCACGAAGCAGCGCACCATGCCGATTTTACCGACCTTGCCGGAGCGGATGAACTCGCGCGCCTGGGCGGTGTGCGGCGACGTGCGGCGGTGGGTGCCCACCTGCACGACCCGGTTGGCCGCGCGGGCGGCGTTCAGCATCGCGCGGCCCTCGCCGATCGTGTGGGCGATCGGCTTCTCGACGTAAACGTGGGCGCCGGCCTTCACCGCCGCGATGGTCGGCAGGGCGTGCCAGTGGTCGGGTGTGGCGACGATGACGATTTCCGGTTTCTCCTTCTCCAGCAGCTCGCGGTAATCGCGATGTTCGCGCGGCTGGTCGGAGGTGACTTTCGCGATGCGCTCGCGCGTGGCGGCGATCTGGCGGGCGTCCACGTCGCAGAGCCCCACGATCTCGCAGGCGCCGCTGGCTATGGCCTCGCCGAGGATGTTACCGCCCCACCAGCCGCAGCCGATGATCGCGGTGCGGTAGCGGCGGCCGGATTTCTCGGCGGCGGACGTGCGGACGGCGAGGGTGGCGAGGCTGCCGGCGGCGGCGGCCGAATGCAGGAACGTGCGGCGTTTCATGGTGCGGGGCAGGACGGGGCGGCGGGGTTTTCGATGCGCACCGTGCCCTCCGCCGCCGGCTCCGACAAGCGCGGTCTTGCGCGCGGCTTCGCGTCGCGGGAGCGCGTCCGCCTCCGCGCGCCGGTTCAGAGCCAGCGGCGCGCGAAGGCGCGCCCGGCGGAGGTCTTCAGGTACTTGCCGAACGCGTCGGCGCGTTCAGCGCTCCGGAATGCCACCACCACCCGGAGTTTCCACGGCCGGTCCCGGGCCGTCTCCGGCACGGCGCCCAGATTGTGCTGCGTGAGGCGCGCGGAGAACTCCTCCGTGACGCCGATATGGCGGCGGGTCGGGCGGGGGATGGAATCGAGGACGTACACGTAGTGGAAACCGGGCATGCGGGTGGCGCGGCGGAGGATTCGACGGACGGTTCCGGGCGGGGCGCCGCGCCCCGGGCGATGTTCAACGGCGGCGAGGGTCCCCGGGGCACCGCTTCCAGCGATTCCGCCTTATACCCGAAAATGGGTATGAGGCCGGCTTGACGGGCTTCGAACCGATGAGTCGCCGCGGTTGCCCGCGACCAGGCATGGAAATCCGTGCATCGGGCGCCTCTTCCCGCGCCCCGCCGTCACAGATGTTCGTCGTAGGTGATCTCGATCCTCGCGCGATGGGCCTGCCGCTTTGCGGCGCCTTGGAAACGCACGCTGTGCGTTGACGCGTCGTAGCTGAAACCGTCGCGGACGTCGGGCGGCACCTCCCGGCCGTTGACCCGCACCTTGAGGCTCGGGGCATAAAACGTCGCGTTGGCCGACACCGGCTCCAGCGGCACCGTCACGGTGTCGGCGATCCGGTCACCCAGCGCCGCAAGCGGCTCTGAAAAATCATCCCGGATGTTCAACACCGTTCCGCCGGTGAGCTCCGCCGCGCGTCGATGCGAGAGGTTGTCGGGCGCCACCACCGCGTGCATCTCGACGGCGCCGCGCCGGTTGCCCTTCGCGATGATGAACGGACGCAGGACCCATTGGTTGATATAACCGTCGAGCGTCTGCGGCGCCTTCGGGTGGCGCACGTTGTGACGCCGCAGCAGATCGGGCAAGCGCCCGTCCTCCACCCACTCGGCCACCTTGCGGCCGGCCCGGTCCTCGTTCCACCGCGCCATCCGCGTCTCCTCCTCGTCCATGAAAAAAACCACGACCGTCGGCGCCTCGGGTCGGAGAAACGCGTGCTGTCCGCCGTGGAAGCCCGCGACGAAGTTGTACACCGCGGTGAAGGCCGTGCGGTTGCTGTCGCCGTTCGTCCCCACCTTGACCAACTCCGCGAACACGCCGTCGGGCGTGGCGGGCGTCACCCACGGCTGCGGCAGCACGGGCAGGGTGACGAGCGTGCCGTTGCTCGCGACGACCTTCGTGACGGTCTGCGGACGTCCGCGGGTATCCGTCACCGGCCGGCCCGAAGCGTCGATCCGCACCGAGCGCACCTCCTTGAAGAGGCGTTGTTCTTCCGGTCGGAGCCGCGCGTCGAGGTTCACGAAGTCGGTCGTCAGCACGCCGATGCGGTAATCCAGCTCGCGCGCGTGAAAAAGCCGGCGGAAGCGCCCGAGGTTGGCCGCGATCCGCTCCTGGTGCGCGGCCATCGAGGGCGAATTGTTGATCACAAAAACGACATCGATGGGCCGGCCGCGGGAGCGGTCGATCTCCAGCCGCCGCGTGTTCCGCACGGGCTCGATGAGAACGACCACCTCGTTGCCGACGCCGAGGTGGGGGTTGTTCTCGTCCACGGTGTAATAGCCGAGGCGATCCTCGCCGATAAAGCCGGGATCGGGAGCGTAGGTGAGCTGTCCGCTCGCGGTATCAAGCCGCGCGGTGCCGTGCCGCGGTTTGGACTTCTCATCGAGCCGGTACGCGATCCGGGGGTTGGTGATACCCGCGAGATCCGCCGCCGACATGAAGTCCGCATGATTCGCGAGCTTCTGGGTTACGGGCGTGTTGGGGCGGGTGGTGAGCGTCACGCCGCGTGCGCTGACGGTGCGCGTGCGGTCCGCGCCCACCTCGAACTTCTGCAGCAGCACCGCGGGCGGCGGCTTCACCGTGATCACGACCGTGTTCCGGAAAACCAGCCCCGAGGTCTCGTTGCGGACCGTGTAGGTGAACGAGTCCTCGCCGGTGAAACCTTCCTCGGGTCGGTACGCGAAATAGCCGAGTCGAGAGGTCTTGGTCTTGAAAACATCGGCGCCTTCCTCGGCTCCCGCCAGTCCCACGCGGCCGTGCAACGGCTCGGCCGTGATGGCGTACACGAGATCCGAGCGGGTGTCGGCCGAAACCACTTCCGGCGCCACGGCCAGCTGACCGTGCACGCCGGCACCTTCCGTTTCGAGCCGCGTCGGTTCCGCCCCGATGATTACCGCGGGTTCCGCGCCGCGGGTCCCCACGGTCGTCGGGTTCGCCTCCGCGCCCGCCAACCGAACGGCGGGCGATAAGCATGACAGACCGGCGAAGAGCAGGACGATGCGGCTGAGCGGTCCGCGGGTCATGGTGAGGGAAGCCATGGTTTGGGTTCCCCTATTGGTCACGCTTCCGCCTCCCTTGTTCCGGTTCCGCCGCGTTACGACCTGCCCCGGCTCAGCCGCCGCGCTGTTCCTCGAGCTGCGTCCAGAGGGTGACCACGGGCCACAGCGCGCACCAGGTGATGAGGACGGCCGGGCACTGGAACGGAAAATCGAACCACGAGTAGAGCAGCAGCGCGATCAGACCGCCGGTGAGACAAACGCTGAACGGGTTTCGCCAGAAACCGCTCCGGACGAGTGGCACGAACCACCAGGCGAGCATCGCGAGGATCAGCCCGCAGCCGATCGCCCCCAATTCGGCGGGAAACTGCAGGAGGTCGTTGTGCGCCTGTTGCCAGAACATCGTGCCCGACCCGAGTCGCTTGTCCTGCTGCTGGTACAAGGGGAAAACGTACTCGAAACTTCCGGCACCGGCTCCGGTCAGCGGCCGCTCCTGGATCATCTTCCACGTCGCGGCGCTCGCCCATTCGCGGCTCTCCCACGACAGGTCCTGGCGGGTCACACCGCTCTTGATCCGCTCCCAGGCTTCCCCGGCCTGCAGCGCCTCCAGGCCCGTGTTCAGGAAGTAGCCGAAAACCAGGATCAACACCACGAGGATGGGCGTGCGCCGGTGCTCCTTGGGGAGGCTCAGCTGGTGCACGATGAAACCGATGATGCAGGCGAGCAGGTAGGCGAGCATCGTCAGCGTGGCCCCGCGGGCGTAGCTCGTCACGATGGCGACGGCGATGAACACCGCCCCGAACGCGAGCACGCCGCTCGGGTTGGATTTCTCCATCCGGCGCAGGCCGCGGAGATAAAACCACCCCGCCAGCGCGCAGGCGGACGCCAGCACCAGCAGCAGGTACTCCGCCCCGTGATTCTTGTACACGAACGAGGCGAACGTCATCGCGCCGGGAAAATCCGCGCTCCAGTAGATCTGGTTCGTGCGCGTCATCCGCTGGGCCACGCCCAGCAGCGCCACCAGCAGGCCGTTCGCGGCGAGCGCGCCCACGAGGATCTGCAGCGTCCGCCGGCGCGTGAAACCGATCCAGATCGCGCACGCCGTGAGCCAGGCGCCGCCGAAGACCATGAACGAACGCCACGGGCCCCACTTCTCGAAGGGCACCCGCACGCCCGGCGGCAGCCAGTCGGTGCCGGGGATGCGCATCATCCAGAAATACTTTCCGTCGGTGATGTAGGCCCAGACCGGGTTGCTCGCCTGCAACGCCACGTAGCCCAGCAGAAGCAGGCCGAGCCAAAACACAGGGAAACGCAGCAACCTCCGTCCCGGTACCAAGCGGAGCGTGTTCCCGCCCGACTCCTCCGGGTGAACGGTGCGCGGGATCAGGCTGATCGCGAAGGCCGCCACCGCCAGCACCGCGCTCACGATCTGTGCCGGAAGATGCATGGAGCCGAACGCCCACGGCAGGAAAACCAGATGCACCGCGACCACCGCCAGCAGGGCTTTCTCCAAGGGCTGAATCCGCGGCCGCTCGCGACGTCCCCGGCTCCGTTCCGACGGGCGGGAAGAGAAGGGCACGGCTCGGTCGGACATCGCGGCGAGAATTACGGCGCTCCGGAGTGGCGCGAGGGTTTTTTACCGCGTCGCGTTGGATCCGCGCGCCTTGCCGTTACCGCTTCGGACATCGGCGTTTCGGGCTTGGGGCGTGCTGCCGGGTCTGCGTGATTGCCGTGATGTCGTCCGATGCCGTCCCTCCGATGAATGCCGGCGGAAAACCGCCGGTGCCCGTGGTGGCGGCCGTGATCGCGGATGACCGGGGCCGGTACCTGCTCGCGCGGCGGCCCGCGCACAAGAAGCTCGGCCTGAAATGGGAGTTCCCGGGCGGCAAGGTCGAGCCAGGGGAAACTCCCGACGCGGCGCTGGCCCGCGAATTGCGCGAGGAACTCGGGATCGAGATCACCGGCATCGAACCGATGTCGCGGTTCCGGCACGACTACGGATTCGCCATCATCGACATGATCCCGCTTCGGTGCCGGCTGGCGCCCGACAGCCCCGCGCCCCACGCCCACGAGCACGTCGGTCTCGTCTGGGCCGAATGGACCGAGCTTGGAAACTACGACCTGGCCCCGGCCGACTATCCGGTGGTCGAGGAGTTGCGGAAAAACCGGCAGCGGCGCTGAGGTGCGCCGGAAGAGCTGCGGGAAAGCGAGCGGGAGTGAGAGAGAAACTGGCGCGCGGCCGCGGCCTATACGAAATTCACGGCCCTCCGGTTCCACTCCGCCTGTTCACTCCTGTCATTCCTTCGGAAGCGCCAGACGCCCGGCGGTTATCATACGCGCCATCGGCGAAATCCGCGGTCAAAAACGCGGAGCGA
>JBJTCH010000105.1:0-9493 GCA_046091745.1 Opitutaceae bacterium | reverse complement strand
GTCACGGCGCGGGAGCGGACCGGCTACGGGCTGAAGGACGCCGCGATCTCTTTCGGCATCACCGACGAGGCGAGCGAGCGGACTGATATCGCGGGCGAGGAGATCCAGCGGGTTTTCCAGGAGGATCCGGCGCGCTTCCGGGCTTACCTGGAGGACGATCTGCGCGAGACGGCGGGATTGGCGGATCAATTGCTGCAGACGTACTTCGAACAGGCCCGGACCTTCCCGACGCTTTTGCAGGAGGCGACGCTGCGTGGCGCGACGGCGAAGATCGATCTGCTGTTTCTGGAGGAGTATTACCACGCGCGGCAGGCTTGTCCGGTGCCGCCCGAGGTGACGCCTTTTGAAGGCGGCTACACCCGCAGCTTCCGCGAAGGGGTATTCCGCCACGTGCTGCACTTCGACGTGGCGTCGCTGTATCCGAGCCTCCTCCTGCACATCGCGCGCAACCCGCGGAATGACACCCTCGGCGTCTTCATCCCGCTCCTGCGGCGGCTGCGTGAGTACCGCCTGCGCTACAAGCAGCTCGCGCGCACCGCGGCGGACCCGGCGGAGCGCGCCGAGGCGCACGCGCGGCAGACCAGCTTCAAGATCCTGATCAACTCGTTCTACGGCTACCTTGGCTTTGCGGGGGCGCGTTTCGCCGACGGCCAGCTCGCCGCGGAGGTGACGCGGCGCGGACGCGAGCTGCTGCAGGCGCTGATCGACGCGTTCACGCGGGAAGGGTGCGTGCCGCTGGAGGCCGACACCGACGGGATCTACCTTTCTTCGGAGACGCACCAAGCCGCGCCGGAGGTTGTGTTGCGCCGGGTGGCTCCTGTGCTGCCGGACGGCATCGAGCTGGAGTACGACGGCCGGTATGACGCGATGTTCTGCTACAAGGCGAAGAACTACGCGCTGTACGACGGGGAACGCATCACGCTCCGGGGGAGCGCGCTGCGATCGCGGGGCATCGAGCCGTACCTGAAGCGTTTGTCGGATGAACTGATCCGTCACCTCCTCGGCGCCTCGCCGGTGTCGCCGCTCGACACCATCGCCGACTACCGCCGGCGATTACCGCGGCGCGAGGTTCCGGTGGCGGAGTTGGCGAAGGGCGAGAGCCTGAGCCAGTCGCCGGAGTCGTATGAGCGGCTGATGGCCGAGGGCGGCAAACCCCGTCGCGCCTCGCTCGAGGCGGCGCTGCAGCTTCCGGTACGACCCCGGATGGGGGAGCGGGTGAGGTACTACATCACCGCGAAGGCGAAGGGCCGCACGACGGACTGGCAGCGGGCGCGGGCGCTCGCGTTACACGACCCGGAGAAATTCCCGTACGATCCGGATCACTACCTCGCAAAGATCGACGATTGGCTGGAGCGTTACGGCGCTTTCCTTGGGCCGGTTTCCGCCCCGCCGGGCGAGGCGGCGCAGGGCGAGCTCGCGTTTTGAACGGCGGCCTGGCGTCCGTTCACCATTCCATCTTCGCCTTGGGCTCGGGCAGCGGCAGCTCACCCAGCTTGCCCGCGGCCGAGACGACCTCGTAGGCGGTGCGGAAATGGAGCTTGGCGAAGTCGGTGAGCGCGCGGGCGCCGAGCCGGTTCACGATCGCCGTGGCCTGGGCCTTCACGCCGGAGCCGGCGCCTTTTTGCAACGGCTCACCGAGACGTTCCGACAGATCGCGCATTTGCCGGACGAACTCGGCGCGCGCCACCACGGACGCGGCTGCGACCACCGGGTCCTCCTCGGCCTTGGTGCGCATGCGCAGCTCGAAATCCTTCACGCCCTTGCGCGTGAGTTCGCGCTGCACGAGCGGCTGTTCGGAGAATTGGTCCAACAGGCCCCATGGCACGCGCTTTTCACCGAGCGCCTGCTCCAGCGCGGTGGCGTGTTGCCAGGCGAGGAGGCGGTTCAGGTTGGCTCCCGGGCGGCCCATCAGCTCGTTGTACTTGGGCATGCCGCAGAAGCACGTGCGCACGACCGTCCCGCGGGTGCCGCGGATGAGGGCGTCGAGACGCAGGATCTGCGGTTCGGCGATCTTCTTGGAATCCTTCACCCCCGCGGCGATCCAGGCGTCGATCGCGGGGCGGTCGGCGATGACGGTCGCGGCGATGACCGGCCCGAAAAAGTCGCCCTTGCCGCTTTCGTCCAGGCCCGCGTGCGACTCGAACCAGTCCGGGTGGTTGACCTCTTCGTAGCCGAGTTTGGGCGCGCCGGTGACCTCGGGCTCCAGCACATCGCGCACAAAGTCCTCGGTGCCCCTGCCGGCCACCACGACCTTGCCGCTGGTGTAGGCGGTCACGTTGACCTTCAAGTGGTCGGCCCGGAAGGCGAAGCGCGAGTAGGCGACCTCGAACGGCGTCCACCCGCGCTCCTGCAGGATGCCGCGAAGCTTGTTCATCTGCGCGTCTTCGAGCTTCAGCGTGTAGGTCGCCAGTTTCTTCGGCTGCTCGGGCTCGTCGTCGCGGGATCGGGTCATCGCAGGGAGTACGCCATGAAACGCGCGCGGGGCACAAAAAGATTCTGCTGGAGCCGTCGTGCCGCCGCGGCGTTGGTTGGGATCCGATGAAGCGTGCGCGCGGAATAATCCCGACGGGCGAGGGGGCGGTGAGCGGCCGGGAGGCCGCGGCCCTGCTCGGCCGCGCGGTGGCGTTTCGTCGCGCGCTGCTCGGCTGGTACGACGCGAACGCGCGGCGTCTGCCTTGGCGCGAGCGGCCCTCGCTTTACGGCACGGTCGTCAGTGAGTTCATGCTGCAGCAGACGCAGGTGAAGACGGTGCTGCCTTACTTCGAGCGGTGGATGCGGGAGCTGCCCGGTTTCGCGGATCTCGCCGCCGCCCCGGAGGAGAGGGTGCTCCGGCTCTGGGAGGGGCTCGGGTACTATTCGCGGGCGCGAAATCTCCGCCGGCTCGCGCAGGCCGTGGTGGCGCGCGGCGGACCTCCCGCGACGCCGGACGAGTGGCGGGAACTTCCTGGAGTCGGGCCGTACACGGCCGCGGCGATCACGAGCATCGCGTTGGGGGCGCGCGCGGCCTGTGTGGACGGCAATGTGGTGCGGATCCTGGCGCGGCTCACGGCCGACGGCGCCGCGCACCGCGACTCCGGGTCGGCCGCGAAGGTATTCACGCCGTTGGCGGAGGGGCTGCTCGATCCCGCGCGGCCGGGGGATCACAACCAGGCCATGATGGAACTCGGGGCGACGCTCTGTTCGCGCCCGTCGCCCGCCTGCGTCATCTGCCCGGTCCGGGAATTTTGTGCGGGAGCGCAAACGGGAGACCCTGCGCGCTTTCCGCGGCTGGCGGCGCGCACGTTGGAGCGGAGGGAAGTCACGCGGGTCTGGTGCCGGCGCGGCGACGCGCTGCTTTTGCACCGCGCCGCGGCCGGAGCCCGCAGGTTATCGGGAATGCACGAGCTGCCGACGTTGGAACAGGCTGGGCTCGACGCGGCCGCGCTCACCGGAGCGACCGAACTGGCACGGCGCCGCCGGGGCATCACGCGCTTTGTCATCACCGAGACGATCGTGGCTCCGCCGGGGACGGTGCGCGTCAAGGCGGGCGAGGAACTCGTTTGGGTGCCGGCGAAGGAACTCGTCGGCGTCGTGCTCTCGGGTCCGCACCGGCGCTGGATCAACGAGATCCTGGCGCGGGACGCGGGGCGCGATCAGGCGCCGAAACGCTGACGCCGCAGTTCCTCGATCCGAGTCTTGGCGGAGGCGACTTGTTCCGGTTTCAGCCGCGGGCTGAGCTCCAAGGTCAGGAGATGCTCGGGGCGCCAGAATTCGCTGATCATCTGGAAGTCGATCTTCCCTTCTCCGATCGCCTGATGGTCATCGCCCTCGGCATTGACGTCGTGCAGGTGCCAGCCGAGCAGGCGGGGCGCCAGACGCTCGAGGTGCGGGCGGTGGCGCAGCAGCCCCATGCCTTCCTTGATGTCGGCGTGCCCGGTGTCGTGCCAATAGCCCACGGGGGCGTCAGCCGGCAGGCTGGAGAAAAGATCGTCGAAGGCGTCGTCGAGCGGGAGTTCGTCGAAGCGCTCGCGGTTCTCGAAACCGAGTGTGACGCCCCTCTGCCGCGCGTGGTCGAGTACCTCGCGGATGCTGGCCTTGACCTGGTCAAAGTAGCGGGGAAGCCGATCGCGAATCTTGGCCAGACTCTTCCGCAGCAGGGCGGTGTATTTCGCGTCGGTCCCGGAGCGCCCGGCCTCGGGATTCGCTTCCAGGTAGTGCGAAAGCTTCCGGGACGGATTGAACCAGAAGAACGACACGCTCCCCAAGTGACAGACGATCACGCGCGCCTTCACCTGCGCGGCGAAGTCGATGCTGCGCTTGGTGTGCCGGAGCCACTGGTCGTGCTCCTCATGATCCAAGGCGGAGGGCTGGAAAAGATTCGGCGCGGCGCGCGAGACCCCGGCCGGCAGCGGGCAGAAATTGTGCGTGGACGTGATCTTGACCACGCCCTCCTCGACGGCGCGGAGGATGCCGGGCACGAGGGTGATGCGGATGCCGTGGCTCAGCTCCGCGTACTCGAAGCCCAGCGAGGCGATCTCCTTCGCCATCGCGAATCCGTCCTGATGCCGGTGCGAGAGCCAGCAGGAGGAGAGGGCGAGGACGGGCTTCATCGGGGCGGCGTTCAGCTTTGAAGGGAGGTCGCGGTCCGCGCGTTGGCAAACGTAAACCCGTGAAGTGCTTGAGGTTCAGACGTCAGACAAAGCACCGGGCAACACAAAGCCGCGCCCCGCGGAGGCGGGAGCGCGGCTTGGGTGGGAAACCGGGTTGCCTTATTCGGCGTAGCGGCGGCGCAGCATTTGGGTGAAGGCCTGGACCTTCTCCTTCCGACGGCGCTTTTCGCAGGGCTTCTCGTAGTACCGCTTGGCGCGGGCGCCCTTGATGATGTTCTCACGCTCGAGCTTCTTCTTCATGCGACGCAGGGCGCGGTCGATGGGCTCGTTCTTACGGATCTTGATTTCGATGGACATGTTGGCGGGCGAAAAAGGCGCGTTGAATGAGTTAAAAGGGTGGAGGAAAGCGGTCGGCGACCGCGGGCGTCAACGGGATTTTTACAATTCACCGCAAGCTGACGGGCTTCCCTGATGGGCTAACGTTTGTGCCGGCTCCCGGATTTTGTCGCGTGATCCGTGACGTACGGTCGGTCTCGTCAGTCGGCGGTTTTGACACCGTTCGGGTCACAAAGTCGGGCAGGAAGCCGGGCGCGGCGGTGGCTGGCGTTTCCCGGCGGGGGGCGCCAGCGTGGGGGCATGGATATGCGCGAGACGTGGGAGATCCTCAGCTACGTGGTGACGGTGGTCGGTCTGCCGTTCGCCATCGCCGTCTTCATTTTCGAGCAGCGGCGCGAGCGGCAGAGCGAGGAGGAGGAGATTTTCCAGCGGCTGTCGGACGAGTACCGCGAGTTCCTCAAGCTGGTGCTCGACAACTCCGACCTTCACCTCCTGCGGTTCGACGGCGCACCGCACGAGCTTTCCGAAGACCAGAAGGAACGCCGGCTCGCGATCTTCGGCATCCTGGTGTCGCTCTTCGAGCGCGCCTACCTGCTCGTCTACGAGGAGCGGATGGGCAAGCAGGCGCGCCGCCTCTGGCAGTCCTGGGAGGACTACATGCGCGAGTGGGTGCGCCGCTCGGAATTCCGCGACGCGCTTCCCGGTCTGCTGCAGGGCGAGGATCCGGATTTCACGGCCTACATCACCCGCCTTGTGGAGGCGGAGCGCCGCCGTCAGCCCTAGCGGGCGACCGCCGCAGGATCACTTCAACCGGAATTCCGTAACCACCGGCAGGTGGTCGGAAGCCTCGGAGTAAACCACACTCGCATTCACGGGAGTGAGCGCGCCCGGAGTGAACCAGATGTAGTCGATGCGTTTCGCCGGCTTGCGCACGGGAATGGTGAAACCCGGGCCTTGGCCGGCCGCGGGCCAAGCGTCGCGCATGAACTCGGCCACGCGCGCGATGGGCGCGCTGGCGGGCGCGGCGTTGAAGTCACCCACCATGATCACTGGCTTCGGGCCGGCGGCGGTGACCGCCGCGCGGAGCTCGTCGACGCTGGCCAGCCGTTCCTCGTCGCCCGCGCGGAAATCGAGGTGCGTGTTGATGAACAGGATCTCGCGCCCGTGGGCCTCGACGGTGACCTGGAGAAAACCACGTTGCTCGCCCGGACGCGGCGCGCGGTAACGGGTATTGCGCGAGGCTTTGATCGGAAAACGGGACAGCACCGCGTTGCCGTATTCGCCGCCCTGGTGCGGGAGGTTGCTCTCAAAACGGACCTCCAGGCCGGTGAGCCGGGCCAGTTCCGCGGGAAGGTCGCGGCGTTGGGTGCGCTCGACGCCGCGGTCGACCTCCTGCAGCCCGACGAGGTCCGCGCGGGCGTCGCTGATGACCTTGGCGATCCGCTCCAGTTCGAGACGGCCGTCGAGGCCCTCGCCGTGGTGGATGTTGTAGCTCATCACCCGCAGCGCGGGGGCTTCGGACGAAGCGGCCCAGCCCAGGGTGAGCGGGACGAGAAGCAGGAGGTAATGCCGGATTTTCATGGGGCGGAGGCGAGTCGGCCGTTTCCGCCGAGGTGGCGCAAGAGTTCTCGCGATGCTTGCGGCGCCCACGGCGCGACGTGTATTTTTTCGAAACAAGGCCGCCGTGACGATGTCGACTTCCACCGTGATGCGCCCGCCCCGCCGCCTGCTGTATTTCCTCGCCGGGCTGGGGCTCGCTTTGCTGCTGACGATCGGTCTGGCGTTCCTACCGCCGGTGCAGACCCGCGTGGCTTGGCGGTTGCTCGCGTCCCATCCGGAGTGGGGCGCCGGCGTGGAACGTGTCAGCCTTTCACCCGGCAGCTTGCGGATCTCGGGTTTGCAATGGTCGGGGAAGACGGTGGAGGTTTCGGCGCCCGATGTGGTGGTCGAATTCGATCCGGCTGATCTCATCTGGAGAAAGACCCTCGCGATCCGCGCCCTTCGGGCGAAGGACGTCGCGGTGACGGTGCGTAAGGCCGCGCCGCTCACGGTTGTTTCCAATCCCGCCCCCGCTCCGCCGACCGTGGAGGCGAGGGCGGCGGGGTTGGTGGCCGGCCTGCTGCGAACGGTCGAGTTGCCCGTGCAAGCGGAGCTGCACGGCGTCGAGGCCGAGGGGCGCGTGACGCTGCCGGGAAGAAAGACGCCGGTGGCGTGGTCCGTGCGGGGCGGCGGCTTTGCGGCGGGAAGGGAGGGTAAGCTGGAGTTGGCGGTTCGTTGGGAGAGCGGCGATCCGCGGCTTGGCGCGTTCGCCACCCAAGGTGCGTTGCGGGCGCGGATGGAGGATGCGCGGCGTTTTTCCGAGGTTTCCGCGCGGCTCGAGTCGACGGTGCGCAGCGAGGCGTTTCCCAACGGCGCCGCGCTCGCGACCGAAGTCCGCCTCTTCCGGGAACATGCGGCGGAGGGTTGCCGCGTCGTGCTCGCCACGCCGCGCCATGCGGTGCTGGAACTGGTCGGCGAGCTCAAACCGGGAACCGATCGCCTGCGCGGGGGGTGGCGGTTGGACCTCACCTCGGCGGATCTCGCGCCGCTCGCGCTCGGGATCGTCCTGCCCGAGTTCCATGCGCAGGGTGATGGCACCGTTGAGTCGGACGCCGCCGCGGAGTTTCCCCGGGCGGCGGGACAGCTCTCGCTCGCGCTTTCGGGGCTCGAGGGGGTTAAGTCTGAACTGAAGGCGCTTGGCGCGGTGAAGCTGCACGTCGATTTCGACGCCGGCTGGAGCGCTGGGTTGGTTTCGATCGAGCGTTTTTCCGCACAATGGGACGGCGCGCGCCCCGTGTTGAACCTGGAGGTCACCCAACCGTTTGCGCTCGAGCTCTCGCGTCACGAGTGGCGTCCCTCCAGGCCCGGCGCCGAGCTGGCCCGCGTGCGGGTGTCCGCGGTGCCGACGGCGTGGTTGGCTCCGTGGGCGCCCGGCTGGGCGATCGACGGCGGGGATTGGAGCGGGGAAATCGCGGCGGTGGTCGCGAACGGATCCTTGTCGGTGCGCACGATGGGGGAGATCGCGGCGGGTGGCGTTTCGGTCGGGAAGGCGGGTGTGCCTTGGTTGCACGGCGTGGAGCTGTCCGTAGCGGGTGGGGCCACGCTGGAGGCCAGCGGTTGGCAGGCCCGGGTGGAACGCGTCGGCCTGCGTGCCCTGGGACAGGAAATGGCGCGGGTGGAGGCCCGCCTCGGGCAATTGGCCGGGGCGGATCAGCCGCTAAAGGCCGAGGGCACGCTGCGGGTGGATCTCGCGCAGGCGGCGCGTCAGCCCGTCCTCGACGGCCGACTCGCCCTCGCGAGCGGGGAGGCGACGTTGAAGTTCGGGGCAACGTTGGGACGCGCGAAGCAATTCAACGCGGATCTGCGGCTTGAACGTCTGCGGGGTGGCGCGCCCACCGTCGACTTGCCGGGCGTCGCGCTGGATTTGCGCGCGGTGATCAACGAGGCCGGTAAGGTGACGTTTGGCGCCCCGCTGCGAATGACCGCGGGTCAGCGGACGTCGGAGATCAGTCTCGCCGGCGACTTCACGCCGCGCAGCGGCGGGGCGGGAGGACGCGTGGAGGCGCGGCTCGGCGGCACCCGGTTGCACGCGGCGGATGGCGAGGCTTTGGCGGCGATGCTGGCCGCGCCGCCGGTTGGGAAGCGAGTCGGGCCCGGTGTGGCTCCGGTGATGCAGCCGACGAAAGCGCCGTGGGCTGATTGGGAGGGATGGCTGGAAATCGATCTGAAGGAAGTGCTGCAGGGCGACGCGGTGCGGATGCGCGATGTGAAGGGGAGGATCGAGCTCGATGCCGGAAAGGTGCGCATGGAGGCGCTGCGCGGATCCTTGGGCGATCGCGGCCGGGCCACGGTTTCGGGGGCGCTGGCCTTCGAGGCGGGCCGGCCGGAGCCTTACGCGGCCGAGGTGCAGGTGGAGGTGCGGGAGTTTGATCCGGGGCCGTGGTTCCGCGTGGCCTCGGGCGGCAATCCCGCGACGCTTGAGGGGGTTTTTTCGTTGAGCAGCCGGCTGCGCGGACGCGCGGCGAGCCTCGGTTCATTGCCCGCCGCCGTCGCGGGCGAGGTTCTGGTGAGCAGCCGGGGCGGTGTTTTCCGCGGACTGCCGGTGAAAGTGGCGGTCGGGGCCAACGGCGCCGGTCGCGTCGCCGGCATGATCGCGGCGGCGGGGAGCGCGATCGGGAGCCTCACCGGCCGACGGGAGCCGCCGGCGATCGCCGGCCGCGCGCAGGCCGTGGCGGAATTTGCCGCGGCGCTAGGAACCATCCCATTCGATCAACTCAGCCTCGTCCTCACCCGCGATGCCGCGCGCAACACCGCGCTGCGGGAGTTCACGCTGATCGCGCCCGAGCTGCGGCTGACGGGTGCGGGTACGTTGCTCCCGGGAGGCGATCTCGGGTTTCTCGATGATTCCCTCGCGCTGGAATTCACGCTGCGCGCGCGGGGGCGTCAGGGCGATCTGTTGCGCCATCTGGGCCTTCTGGAGCCGGCGGTGGACGATCTTGGTTACGCGGTCTGCCGGTTGCCGCTGCGCG
>JBJTCH010000104.1:0-7657 GCA_046091745.1 Opitutaceae bacterium | reverse complement strand
CGACCAACACGGTCGACCCGGGAACGTACGAGTACCTCGCGCCGGTACTGCGCGTCGACGCGGACCTCACGATCCACCTCACCAGGAACGCGTCGCTCTTCGTGAACGGCCGCAACGTGAACAACGTCGAGAACATCCAGCAGCGCTACAGTCCGGCCGCGGAGGGTTTCATGGGGTGTGACCGGAACGTGGGGATTTCCGCGCGGCTGCCGAGCCGGATGCGCGCGCTTCAGCGGGTCCGCGCGGCGCGGGCACACGCCGTTCTTTCCGGGGCCCGTCCCGGGCCGTGGACGGCACCCGCCCGGAACGGTCGGATGGCGGGATCAGAACTTCGCCCGCACGCCGGCGGTCCACACGGGCTGGTAGGCCTGGCGGCGGAGGTTCTTCGCGAGCTCGGGGGTGGCCGGACTGTAACGCTGCTGGATGTTCTCCACGTTGTTCACGTTGCGGCCGTTCACGAAGAGCGACGCGTTCCTGGTGAGGTGGATCGTGAGGTCCGCGTCGACGCGCAGTACCGGCGCGAGGTACTCGTACGTTCCCGGGTCGACCGTGTTGGTCGTCTTGTAGTCGATGTAGCCCAAGCGCTGCTGCGAGTTCCACTTGCCGGTGACGGAGGCCGAGAAGCGGCGCTTGTTCAGCGCGAGGCCGCCGCCGACGGAGTACGGCACCAGGTAGAGATTGCGGGCCGCGAAGGCCAGGGCCGCGTCGCCGCCGCCCGTCATCGTGCTGCGGGAGGCGGAGAAGTTGAGTTGCAGGCCGCTCGCGAGCGACGGGAGAAACGGGTCGAGCTTCACGTTGCCGCTGAGCTCAAGGCCCGAGGTGACGATCTGCCCGGGTATCGTCTGCAGCGTCGAGACGTAGGCGTCGGGATAGTCGTCCGGATCGACCCCGTATTGCGCGAGCACGTCGAGGGCGGCCTTGGGCGCGAGCACCTTGTTGGTGACGGCGTCCGACACAAAACGGCGGTAGCCGCGGAGCGCCACCGTGCCGAGTCCGCGCGGCGCGTAGTACTCGAGCGAGAGGGCGACGTTGCGCGAACTCCACGGTTTGATGCCCGGGTTCTGCGCGGTGATGTAGGTCGCGGTGTTGGTTTCCGTGGGGATCACGGTCGGATCGGGCAGGTTGATCCCGGGGTAGATGCTCGTGAGGTCGGGACGGCCGATCGTGGTGGAGAACGACAGGCGCGTGACGAGCGTCGGCGTGAGGTTGTAGCTCAGGTTGGCGCTGGGGAAATAGTTCCCGTAGTTCACCTTCGCGACGGCGGCGTAGTCGATGTAGCGCGCCATTGCCTCGCCGAGCGAGCCGCCCGTCCAGATCAAGGCGGGGCGCGTGCCGATCGCGACGGGCTTGCCGGTCGCGTCGATGAACTGTCCGCTCGCGTTGCGCTGGTAGTTGCCCGCGGGGTCGTAGAGTCCGCCGCGGCCCTTCTCGTAGGTTTCCTCGAAGCGGACGCCGTACGCGAGGTGCAGGCGGTCGCCGAGGAAGTCGTGGTCGAGGCGGACGAAGGCGGCGGCGATGGTCTCGTGGAACTTTTTGTTGTTCTGGACCATCGTCTGGTAGTTGTTGCCCGGGTTCGCTTCGACGAAGTCCTGTGGGTTGGACCGGAACAGCTTCGCCAGCGCGACGTTGTCCACGCCGATCGGCACGCCCTTGTCGTTCGGGAGCGGCTCGTCGTAGCTGCGCAGCAGGAAGTCGCTGAGCGGGCGCGTGCCCTTGTAGATGAAGCCGGCCCCGTTGTTGCCCCAGCGCGAGAGCCGCACGTTCCGCTTATAGTCGAGCACCTTGTACCCCACCTTCAGCACGGTCGGCACCGTGAGGCGCATCTCACGGCTCGCGCTGCCCTTGGCCTCCATCTTCTCGTCGTCGGTCCACACCGGCTTGAAACGCAGCGGGGGCAGATTGGTGGTGATGTTGTATCCGGGAGTCGGCGACGAAGCCGGCCCCTGCGCGGAAATGCTGGCGACGAAATTCCCCGCGGTGACAAACGTCGTCATGTCCAGCGGGGTCACCTTCACGCCGTTCAGGTCCGAGGTGATCTCACCCACACCCCATGGCTGGATGTTCCGGAAGGTCATGTTCGTGAGCGGGCGCAGGTTGTAGAGCGTCGAGAAGGTCGCATCCACGTCGGCGTCGCGGTTCTGCTTGCGCGCCGTGCCGTAGCTGAAGCCGGCCTCCACGCGCCACAGACCGGCGCGATAACGGTAGTCGAGCGTCAGTTGCCGGTTGGCGGTGTCCACCTGGTAGATGTAGGTGTTGTTGAGGATGCGGACCTGCGAGTTGGTGGGGAGGACGTTGGTGATGTTGGTCAGCGTGGAGGTGTTCAGGTTCTGCCAGTCGGTGTTGCCCCACGTCAGCTGGCGCTGCCCCTGCTGCATTTTGCTGAAGCTCTGGGTGTACGAGGCGGAGATCGTCGCCGCCTTGGAGAGCCGGTAGTCGCCGGTCAGGTTGACGCTGCTGCGGTGGGTCGTGGCGAGGAAGTTGTCCACCTCGAACGAATTCAGCATGTAGTGGTCGGGATTGGCCGGGGTGGGCGCGTAGGAATTGGTGGCGGCGCGGTAGGTGGATTTCCAGTTCATCACCGTCTGCTGGTACGCGTGCGGCACCTGGTTCGAGCTCACGGTCACCGAGAAGCCGAAGCGCTCGTTCACCGGCACGATGGCGCTGAGGACCAGGCCGGGCTGGTAGGAGGAGATGCGCGACGAGAACGGGCCGTACATACGGGTCGAGGTGAGCTTGTCCTGCAGCACCGCGCCGAAGACCTGCAGCGTGTATTGCGGGCGGGAGAGCTCGAAGGCGCTCTTCGGAACGAAGTTGATGGAGCCGGCGAGCGCGCTGCCCGGATCATCGGGCAGGGCCGAGCGGTTGATCTCCACGCGGGAGATGTTGTTCAACGAGAGCTGGGTCAACGAGGCGGTGCGTTGCGGCGCGGTGCTGCTCGCGACGGTGGCGTCGGCGGAGGTCGTCACTTCGAAGCCGCCGAAGGTGACCGGAACGTTCGCGCTGGGCGCGCCCGACATCGTGACCGAGTTGGCCATGCCGTTGACGTCGACCTCGAGGTCGATGCCGGGGAGGAACTTCAGCGCGGAGGCCACGCTGCCGTCGCCGATGAAGCCCATCTGGTCGACCGAGATGACGCTCTTGATGTTGTTGGAGTAGCGCTGCGAGTTCACCGCGAGGTCGAGGGCGCTCATCTGGCGGGAGACGTTGACCTGGAAGGCGTCCATCGTCGTGGCCGCGCCGGCCCCGCCGAGGGGCAGGTTGGCGTTTGTTTCCTGTCCGGGCGCGACGGTCACCTTGAGGGCCAACGGAGGCAGACCGCTGTAGACGGCGCGCAGGGTCGCCTCGCCGGCGGGGACGTTATCAAGACGGTAGGCGCCGAACTGGTCGGTGGCGGTCGCGGCGGAGAATGGCACGGCCGTCTCGACGCGCACCTGGGCGTTGTAGAGGAATTCGCCGGTTTCGGCGTTCTGCACGCGGCCGGCGATCGCGCCGGACCGGGAGGCTTCGGCCGCGAACACGGCGGAAAGCCCCAGAGTGAAAACTAGACCGAGGAGGAAGCTCCGGGGGGCGGGGCAGGGGGATGGGTTCACGATCTGCCGGGCGACTCAATTGTTCCAGGGAGGGGTTCCCGGTTCAGCTTGCAGGGTGCAAGCCCACTTTGGATGCGTGCCGAGGCGTCGCAGACGGTCCAGCCGATGAATGGGAGCGCAAGCCCTTTAGATTTTCTGGTGAAGACGCGTCCGATCGGAACGACGCCTCGGTCCTGCCTTTGACCCCGATTTCACCGTGCGAAAACATTGAACGCCCTGACCCCGTGGGGGAGGGGTAATTGCCGTTGACGGTGCTCGGAGGCGGGCGCGTCATGCTCCGCGATGTTCGTCCGCCGATGCCGGTTTCGCCCCGCTGGTTTCCCTTCCTCGCGTCCGTCGCCTCCGCGGTGGCGTTCGGCGCTTCGTCCCGCGACGACGTGCCGGCGGACTTGCGGGTGTTTTTTTCGCCGCCCGCCGCGATCCAGGCACCGGCCCCGGAACTGCGTTCGCCGCTGCGTTTCGACGACGGCCGGCCGGTGACGTCGGCGGCGGATTGGGCGAAACGCCGCGAGGAAATCCGGCGTTACTGGCACGAGCGGATGGGAACCTGGCCCGCGTTGGTTGAGCGACCCCGCGTGGAGATTTCGGAAACGCAGGTTCGCGGCGGCGTGATCCAGCATCGCGTGGAGATCGAGGTCGCGCCGGGTGTGATGCAGCACGGTTACCTGCTTCTGCCACCCACGGGTTTCCGCGGTCCGCGCCCCGCGTTGCTGGTGCCGTTTTACGCGCCCGAGGTGAGCGTGAGCTACGACGGCCCGCGCCCGCTCGAGGGGCAGGCGAAGCGTTTCTTCAAGGATGGCCCGCCCAAGCACCGCGACTTCGCGTTGCAGCTGGCCCGCCGTGGCTTCGTCACGCTGTCGATCGGCACGCCCGGGGACGACGCCTACAAGCCCGACCTCCGCGGCGCCGCCTGCCAGCCGCTCAGCTACCACGCGTACCTCGCGGCCAATTGCCACACCGCGCTCGCGCAGCGTCCCGAGGTCGATCCCGCGCGGATCGGCGTGATGGGCCACTCCTACGGCGGAAAATGGGCGATGTTCGCCTCGTGCCTCGACGAGCGCTTCGCCTGCGCGGTTTGGTCCGACGGCGGAGTGGTGTTCGATGAGTCGCGCGGGGCGGTGAATTACTGGGAACCTTGGTATCTCGGCCGCGATCCCGCCGTGACGCGCAAGCCCGGCCTCATCACCGCCGCCAACGGCCGCACGGGCGCCTACCGGCTCATCCGCGACGACGGCCGCGACCTCCATGAGTTGCACGCTTTGATGGCGCCACGGCCGTTTCTGGTCTCCGGCGGTTCCGAGGACGGCCCCGCGCGCTGGGGCGCGTTGTTGCATGCCGTCGCGGTCAACCGGGTGCTCGGCCGTGAAAACCGGGTCGCCATGACGAACCGCCCCGAGCATTCACCTTCGGCCGAATCCAACGAGCAGGCCTTCCGATTCCTCGAGCACTTCCTTCGTCCATGAACCAAGGCCTTTTTGATCTTCAGGTGAACGGTTTCGCCGGAGTTGATTTCCAGCGGCCGGAAATCACCCGCGCCGACCTCGATCGCGCCGCTGAGGCGCTGCGGCGTCACCAGACGACCGGCATCCTTTTCACGCTGATCACCGACACCATCGACGCCCTCGCCGCGCAATTGGAGCGGGTGGAGCGATTCCGCGCCGAGTCGGCCTCCGTGCGGGAAATGATCGCCGGCTACCACATCGAGGGTCCCTACCTGCTGCCCGAACTGGGTTACCACGGCGCGCACGATCCGCGGAAAATGAAGGCGCCCGACCGCGCTGAGTTCGACCGCCTCCAGCGCGCCGCCGGCGGACGCATCCGCCTGTTGACGCTGGCGCCCGAGTGGCCGGGCTCGCCGGATTTCATCCGCCACCTCGTCGCCAGCGGAGTGACCGCTTCCATCGGGCATTCCAACGCCGACGATCGCGCCATCGACGCGGCCGTCGCCGCCGGACTCACGATGTGCACGCACGTCGGCAACGGCGTGCCGCAGCAGATGCACCGCCACGATAACATCATCCAGCGCGTTCTGGCGCGGGATGAACTCACGGCGGTCTTCATTCCCGACGGCATCCATGTGCCGCCCGGAGTGCTCCGCAATTTTGTCCGCGCGAAGCCGCGCGCCAAAGTCCTGTTCACCACCGACTGCATGGCCGCGGCCGGCGCGCCTCCCGGGCGCTACACCGTCGGTCACATCGAGGTCGAAGCCGGCGCCGGCGGAGTCGTGCGCGAGCCGGGAAAACCGAATTTCGCCGGTTCATCGCTCGCGATGGATGCCGCCGTGGCCAATATCCGCCGGTTCCTCGGTTGGACCGAGGCGGAGGCTGTTCACGCCTGCGGCGAAGCGGTGCGCGCCGCGCTCAAAGTGTATCCGGGCTTCCCTTTTGGAACGAGCAGCCGCCCGGCAGTCGCGCCCGGCTTCCGTCCTCCCTATTTCCCCTTCCCGGTCCGCGTCATTTTCCCGCGGGCGGAAGAAAAACGTGGCAGACGGGTGACGGCGCGGAGGCGACGTGCGGCGAGGATTCCAGGGCGCCGGTCTTCGGGTCGACCCGGGCGAGCACGATCGTGTCGGAGTCCTGGTTTCCCATCGCGAGGAGCGTGCCGGTCGGGTCGAGACCGAAGTGGCGCGGGGTTTTTCCGCCGGTCGGATGGTGGCCGGTGGCGGTCAGCCGGCCCGATTCCGGGTCGATGGTGAACCTGGCCAGGCTGTCGTGTCCGCGGTTGGAGGCGTAGAGCAGGCGGCCGTTGGGGTGGACGAGGATTTCGGCGGTGGTGCTGCGGCCGCCGAATCCGGCGGGGAGCGTGGACACGTTTTGTACCTCCCGGAGGCGTCCGCGCGCGGCGTCGTAGGCGAATGCCGTCACGGTGGAGTCGAGTTCGTTGACGACATAGGCGAAGCGGCCGTCGGGCCGGAACACCATGTGCCGGGGGCCAGCCCCGGGCTTGAGTTGGGCGAAGGCCGGCTCGTGGGGAGTGAGGCTGCCGTGTTCGGCGTCGAACCGGTAGGCCATGACCTTATCGATTCCGAGGTCGCACCCGAAGAGGAAGCGCTCGGCGGGGTCGAGGGTGACGGCGTGGGCGTGGGGGCCTTTTTGGCGGGCCGGATTGACGCTTTGTCCACGGTGCTGCTGGATCGATTGGGGAGCGCTGAGGCGGCCGTCGGCATCGACGCGGATCAGGGCGACATTTCCCGCTGAGTAATTGGCCACCAGCAGGTTATGGCCGGAGCGGTCGAGCACCAGGTGGCAAGGGGCGGCGCCGGCGGAGGAGGTTTCGCTGAGTTTGCGAAGCTTTCCCGTCTGGCGGTCGATGGCGTAGGAAGCGACGGAGCCGGTGGGTTGGCCGTTCCACGATCCCGATTCGTTCAGGGCGAAAAGCAGGTTCCGGGACGGATCGACGGCGAGGAAGGAAGGTTGCGGCGCCTCGACCGCCAAACCGAGCGGCTCCAAGGCGGGCGCCGCACCATCGGCTTTCAGCCGGAAGAGATAGATGCCTTGGCTTTTCGGTCCCGTGTAGGTGCCGACGTAGACCAAGGTGTCGGTCGGCCCGACCACCTCCGCCGCCATCGTGGCGGCCGGGTAGTAAATCAGGAGCGAAAATAAGGCGAGCAACCGTGCGGGCATGGCGGGGCGATGGGGCAGGGCTCCAAGCGGTATCGGCGGTCGGCGAGCCCTGAGCGCCGGATCGCGGGCTAAAGTTGCCTTAACCGGTGGCCGCCAAGGTTGCGCCGACGGAAATCATGCGGCCGGTAAAAGCGTCCAGGCGAACGTTAAGTCCTTTTTGGGAAATAACTTCCAGTACTCCATCCTTCTCCCCGACGATCCTGGCGCAGGGGTCATTAAGGTCGGGCCACTCGGCCATCCATTGGAGCCGGAACGCGCCGTCGAGGGCGTACAAATTCGGTATTCCCGGCAGCAGTCCGTAGGTGTGTTCCCGCACATAGCAGCGGAACGGGGTCTGCTGAAACTCCACGACCGCGGTGGCGAGGGGGCGATGTCCCACGGACTTCGCGCCTTGGCGGGTGAGCCGGCAAAGCGCGCCTTCGATGACGGCGAGAGGGGTGGGGC
>JBJTCH010000103.1:0-10252 GCA_046091745.1 Opitutaceae bacterium | reverse complement strand
CCGTAGAGTTCGCGGGTCTTGGGATCCTCCCCCGCGAGATCGAGCACGCCCGGCACCTCCATCTGCATGCGGAACGCCAGCTCGTAGCTCTCCATGCGCGCGGCGAGGGCGTCGGCGCCCGGATGGCGCGAGGCGTGAGCGGCATCGAGACGGGAGAGGAGGTCGAGGTTGCGCCGCTGCCGTTCCGGCGAAACGCCGGCGGGCGGGGCGAGATCGAGCAGCGGCGCGCCCTTCGCCCGGAGAGGCGTGCCCTGGAACACGGCGGGCAAGTAGCCGTTGCCCCAATTCGGCGCACCGCCCTGGGGGTAGGAAACTTCGGGCAGCACCACGAACCCGGGCAGGTTCTGGTTCAGCGAGCCGAGGCCGTAGGTCACCCACGCCCCGATCCCCGGATCGCCGCCAAAGCGGTTGCCCGTGTTCATCTGGTACATCGCCGTGGGGTGGTTGACGCTGTCGACCTGGCACCCGCGGTAAAAACAAAGATCGTCCGCGACCTTCGCGAGGTGCTCCCAGTTCTCGGCCATGTCGGCCCCGCTGGCGCCGGCTTTGCGGAAACGGAACGGGCTGCGGACGAAGTAGCGTTTGCCGCTCTCCATCGCGGATTTTTCCCGACCCTCGCGGGTGAATTCCTTGAGGTGCAGGCGATCCAGGGCCGGCTTGGGGTCGAAAGTGTCGAGGTGCGACGGCCCGCCCTCCATCATGAGAAAGATGCACGATTTGGCCTTGGCGGCGCGGTGCGGCGCGCGCGGGGCGAGCGGTCCGGGGCGGGCGGCACCCGCGGGCGCGGCGCCGGCCTGGGCGGCGAGGAGCGCGCTGAACGCGACGCTGCCGAGGCTGGCGCCGAGGCCGTAGACGAAGTCGCGGCGGGTGGGGGCGTGCAGGGCGCGGCCGCCGGCGCAGGGAAAGTAGGGGCTCATGGGACGGGTCTCACTCCACGTGGGTGAACTCGTTGCCGTTGAAAAGCACGAGGCAGAGATCGGCCAGCGCACGGGTCCGCGCGGGGACGTCGACGGGCGCGAGGTCGGGTTTGAAATCGGCGGCGGCGTGCAGCCGCTCGATGAAAGCGAAGCGCTCGCCGGTGTTCTCCTCGACCGCCTCGCGGCGTATTTCGGCGGGCGGACGGGAGGCGGCTGGCGCCTCCGCGGCCAAGGGAGTGATCTCCTTCCAGTGAGCGAGACAGGCGGCGAGCTCCTCCGTCGACGGCGCGCGGCCGAGGGTGAGCGCGAAGCAGCGGATGACGGCACCGGCGTCGTCGCCGGACTCGCGCACCGCGCGGGCGGCGAGGGCAAGCGCTCGGGCGTGGCTGGCGGCGCCGTTGAAGAGACTGAAGACCTGGGGCGTGATCGTGGAAGCGTCGCGTTTTTCGCAGGAGAAGTCCGGACCGGGTTGGTTGAAGACCTCCATCGCCGGGTCAGGGAGTCCGCGGATGCGGAGCGCGTAGAGGCTGCGGCGGTGCCGCTGCGCGGGCAGCGCGTTCGGTACCCAGGCGGCGGCGAACGTCCCCATCACCTGACGCGGCTGCAGGGCGATCTCGGGGTTGATCTCGGGGCGGTTCGGGATGCCGCCGATCGCGGGGTTGAGCTCGCCCGAAGCGGCGAGCATGGCGTCGCGCAGCTCCTCCGCGCTCAGGCGCCGAAGCGGGAAGGCCGCGAGGGCGGTGCCGGCGGGATCCTTCTCGGCCACCGCCTTCCGGTCCGGATGCGCGGAGGACCTCGCGTAAGCGGCGCTCGTCACGATCAGGCG
Organism: Opitutaceae bacterium; assembly: GCA_046091745.1. Lineage (GTDB taxonomy): Bacteria > Verrucomicrobiota > Verrucomicrobiia > Opitutales > Opitutaceae > ER46. The sequence continues at coordinate 8,509 of JBJTCH010000103.1, read as the reverse complement.
GTGCAGGTGCTTCAGCGACCAGCCATGCTCGATAAACGTCGCGGCGAGCCAGTCGAGCAGCGCGGGGTGGGACGGCTTGCCGCCGGTCGCGCCGAAATTGTTGGGGTTGGCGGCGAGCGGGCGGCCGAAGTGCCACTGCCAGACGCGGTTCACGATGACGCGCGCCGTGAGCGGATTCGCGGGGCTGGCGACCCACTCCGCGAGGGCGCGGCGCCGGCCGTCGATCGTCTCCGGCACCGGCTCCGTACTCACCTGGCCGAGCACGCTCAGACCGCCGGGCGCAACGCGAGCGCCCGGAGTAAACGGATCGCCGCCGGTGAGGATGCAGGTCGCCTCAAGTTCCCCCGCCTCCAGTCGCGAGTCCGGGACGCGCACCGGGGCGTTCACCGACTTCACCTCGGGGGTGCGGCCGTTGTACACGGCGAGCGCGACCGGCTCGTAGCGCTCCAGCTCCCAGCGGAGGCGCTCGAGCCCTTTCCGGGCGACACGTTCCTCGCCGTACTCCTGCGGGGTGAGGCCCACGAGCTTCGGCGGGAATTCGTCCTCGGACACCTTTTGGCGCATCAGAACCGAGCGGGCGGCGGCGAACACGCCCTCAAATTCGCGCCGCTGCTTGGCACGCTCCTGTTTGCGCGCCTGCGCGACCGCGGCTTCCCATCGCGCCGGATCGCGGCCCTTGGCGCGCAGCCATTCCTTCGCGTTCGCCAGCATGCGCTCGTCGAGGCGGCGGAGCGCGGCGAGATGGTCCTCGCGCCGTTGTTCGAGGTGTTTCCTTTCCTCGAAACCCGACGTGTTTTCCTGCGGCAGAAACGCCGCCGGCCGCTCCGCCAGCTGGGTGGTCGCGAACACCGCCTGGATCGCGTAGTAGTCGCGGGTCGGAATGGGATCGAACTTGTGGTCGTGGCAACGCGCGCATTGCAGCGGCTGGCCGAGGAAGGTCTCGCCCACACTGTTGGTGACATCGTCGAGGAAGCGCTGCCGCGCGACCTTCGCGACTTCCATGCCGGTGAGTTCCCATGGACCCATGCGGAGGAATCCGGTGGCGACGATCGCCTCGGGGTTCTCCGGCTCGATCTCGTCGCCGGCGATCTGCTCGCGGATGAAGCGGTTGAAAGGTTTGTCCGCGTTGAAGGCGCGCACGACGTAGTCGCGGTAGCGCCAGGCGTTGCCGCGGTCGTAGTCGTTGGCGAAGCCCGCGGTGTCGGCGTAGCGCACGACGTCGAGCCAGTGCTGGGCCATCCGCTCGCCGTGGTGAGGGCTGGCGAGCAGCCGGTCCGCCGCCGCAACCGCCGCGCGTGGATCAGCCTTATGGGCTTTTTCGAACGCCTCGATTTCCTCGGGCGAGGGGGGCAGCCCGGTGAGCCCGAAACTCATCCGGCGGATCAGCACGCGGGCCTCGGTAGGCGGAGCGGCGGTCAGGCCGAGGGCGGAAAGTTTCTCGTCCACGAAGCCATCGACGGGATGCGTATCGCTCACGCCGTGGGGCACGGCGGGTTTCTTCACCGGCTGGTAAGCCCAGAGGTCGGCCGGTTGGTAACGGCGTCCGCTCCATTCAGGAGAGAGCCCCGCGCTGGTCGCGACCGTCACGCCGTCTTCTGCGGCCCACGCGGCGGAACGCGCCGCGCGGATCTCGTCCTGACGTTCACTATCGGGCCAAGGCGCGCCGCCGGAGATCCAGTCGTTCAACCAGCCGAGCTGGGCGGCGGAAAGCGCCTCGGCCTCCTTCGGCGGCATTGCCTTCCAATCGTCGTGGTTCCGGCGAGCGGCCAGATAGAGCGGGCTTTCCTCCGGCCGGCTCGTGACGAACGACGGCCTGGTGCTGTCGCCTCCGACGAGTGCCTCCGCGCGCGTGCGCAGGTCTAGGCCGCCCTTGAGCTTCGCGGGATCGTCGCCGTGGCAGGCGAGGCATTTGGCCTTCAGCAACGGCGCCACCCGCCGCGTGAACAGCTCCTCGCCGCCGCCCGGCTCCGCCGCGGATGCGGCGGCCGCGAGGATGGCGGTCAGGGCGATCAGGCGGAGCGGGGTCACGGTCGGCAGTGAAGCTATTCGCGGCCCGCGGGCAACGGTGTGTTTGTTGTCGGCAGGAGTAAGAGCGGACGTTTCCTGCCGGCGCCGCTGGTAACCGCCGGTTGACGACGCCATGGTTTCCACGATGTTCAGGCCATGACCGCGATTGCCATGCTCGACCTCAAGCAACGCCTCGCCTCCTTGCGGGAAACGGAGCGACGCGAGCTGTCAGCCTACCTGATCCGGCTCGGTCAGGAAAACCCGGCTTGGAAGAAAGAGACCGCCCGGCGTCTGCGTGAAATGGCGGCCGGCAAGAAAGTCAGCACCGCGCAACTCCGCCGTCAGCTGGGTCATGGCTGAGTCGGCGGGCTACACCAGCCACCTTTCGAGTCAGGCGGCGGCGCTGCTGATCAGTTTGCCGCGACGCCAGCAGCGCCGAATTCTTGACTTGGCGGACCAGCTTTCACTCCAGCCGTTTCGAATAAGTGACTATCAGACGTCCGACGACGCCGGTCACGAAGTCGACAATCTGCTGCTCGACGACTACCTCTTCACCTACTGGGTGGATCACGCGGCAAAAGAAGTCCGCATCACCGAAATCCTGAAGGTCTGAGGCTCGGTTGCTCCGTAGGTTGCCAAGCGATGGTGGGTCGCGACGCGCTCCTGATTCGCCCCGCGGCTGGGTAACCACGGCTGAATACGGATGGAGAAGCAACGGATTGATGCAGCCGCGGCTGGCAGCCTTGGACGATGTTGTGGGGCGAACGGCCGACCCGGCCTCCGTAAGCCCGGTGAAGGAGAAAGCCCCGGCGAAAGATGAAGGTGTGTCCGAAGACGGCGAATTTTTAGCCGCAGATTTCGCTGATCCGGAAGATCAACACGAAGAACGCGCGACCCGGGAAAATTTTCGCAAGAAAACACGATTCCGGGCTATAGGAGTGCGAACGGCGCGGAAGAGTAAGAGAGTGGACTCACCGAGTGGTGATCATTCCGGACGACAGGATCATCGTGCATCTCGAGGCCGCGGACACGGCCGACCGCATCACGGTGAATGCCGCCAGCTATGATTACGATAATCCGATGAGGGTGCCGACGCCTCCCTTCGCTGCTCGACGACGCGGGAGCCGGGGGCGGAACTCCCGGAGGGCAACCTGAGGGTTCGGTAACGACTCGCCCGGCACCTATTCGCGGCCCGTGGGCAACGGTGGGGCGGGCGGTCGGATGGCGCCGGGGGCGGGAGGCGGAAGACCGGCGTTGAATTGCATCGGACGGCGGTCGCGTTGGAGCGAGGTGTCGAACTCGCGGGCGTGCGCGGCGAGACGGTTCACAACCTCCGGGTGGCGCGCCGCGAGGTTGTTCTTCTCGCCGGGATCGGCCGTGAGGTCGTACAGCTCGGGAGCGGCGAGCACGCGGTGCTGGGTGACGAACAATGCCGGCAGATGCTCCCACCAAAGGCTCACCGGCCGCGGTTCGGGCGCGGGGATGCCGGCGAGCAGGAGTTTCCATTTTCCCTCGCGGATCGCCTGCGGCTGCACGCCGAAGTAATGCGGCAGAACACGCGGCGGGTCTTCGGGCGCCTTGGCGGCGGAGAACCACGGCGCCAGGTCGCGGCCGTCGATCACGCGGTCGGCGGGCGAGGTGGCGCCGGCGAGACGCACGCAGGTGGGAAAGATGTCCATCAACGAGACCGGGGCATCAACGATGCGACCGGAGGAGACTCCGCCGGGCCAACGCACGAGCAACGGCACGCGGATGCCACCTTCGTACGTGGTGCCCTTGCCGGCGCGCAACGGACCGTTGCTGCCGTAAAAGGAGCGACCCGGGAAGCGTGGGGCCTTGGCGGGAGTCTTCGCTTTGGCGCCGGCGTTTTTGCCCGCGCCCGCCGCGTTGCCGCGACCTCCCGGGGCGCCGTTGTCGCTGGTGAAAAAGACCACGGTGTCGCGGTCGAGTCCGAGTTCGCTCAGGGTGTCGAGGATCACGCCGGTGCTGGCATCAATCTCCTCGACCGTGTCGCCGTACAACCCACCCTTCGATTTCCCCGCGAAATCCGGTGAGGTGTATTGCGGGATGTGCGGCATGGTGTGCGGCAGGTACAGCAGGAAGGGTCGGTCGCGGTTGGCACGGATGAACGCGACGGCGCGGTCCGTGTAGCGGCGCGTGAGGGTCGATTGGTCGACGGGTGCCTCCACGACGCGTTCACCGTCGATCAGCGGTAGCGGCTCGACTCCCATCACCTGCATGAACGGCTCGCCGACCGGCCATTGGTTGGAGTCGTTGCTGTGCGGTAGACCGAAGTACTCGTCGAAACCGTGGCGACGTGGTCGGAACGGCTCGTCCCAACCGAGGTGCCATTTGCCGATGCAGGCGGTGGCGTAGCCGCGTGTCTTCAGCAGGGTGGCGAGCGTGATCTCGGCCTCCGGCAGACCGTGGTGCTCGGTCGGGAACAAGACGTACGGCAAGCCGGCGCGCGCCGGCAGGCGGCCGGTGAGCAGTGCGGCGCGCGAGGGACTGCAGAAGGGCGCCGCTGAATAGGCGTCGGTGAACCGCACGCCTTCCCGCGCCAGCCGGTCGAGCCGCGGGGTGGAGATCGTCGTGCTGCCCTGGCACGAGAGATCCCCCCAGCCGAGGTCGTCGGCGAGGATGATCACGAAGTTCGGCGGCCGCGCGAACGCCGGCACGGAGGTGAATGCCAGGAGAAAAACGAAAAAGGCGCGCATGGGGAGGGGCCTGGGTGATGCTTCCGACGTCCCGCGTTGGCACAAGGTTTCCGGCATTGAAAGCGGTGGCCCGCACGTTCGACCTTTCGCGCAACCCCGCGCTTCCGTGATTCCCCCTTCTTTTTCATCCCGCCGTCGTTTTCTCGCGCAGGCCGGTGCCGCGGCCCTGGTCTCGCATCCGTCCGTCCGCGCCGCGTTGCGGCCGGCGCAGCCGCACGGCCACGTGGTGGGTGATCCGTTCGCGGAGATCGCGGGGGCGAAGGTCCTCGCGGAGGGCGGCAATGCGGTCGACGCGCTGGTGGTGGCGGCGCTGGTCGGCGCGGTGACTCAACCACACCAGACCGGCATCGGCGGCTATGCGGCGCACGGCATGGTCGCGATGGACGGCGGACGGCGAGTCGTGGCGATCGACGCCAACACCGCGGCGCCGGTCGCCGCCACGGCGGACATGTTCCGGCCGGATGCGAAAGGACAGGTGCCGGGCCGGCGCAATCACCACGGGTGGTTGTCGGCCGGTGTGCCCGGAGTGATGGCGGGGCTGCATCTTGCGTTGAAGGAATTCGGCACGCTGCGTTTCAGCGACGCGCTGCAGCCGGCGATCGCGCTGACGGCTGACGGTGTGACGGTGACGCCCGCGCTGGCGGGGATGCTCGGCAAACTCTCGGCCGGCATGCGCGCGGATCCCGGCTCGGCGGCGCTGTATCTGCCCGGGGGCGTTGCGCCCAAGGCCGGGGAAAAATGGCGCAACCCCGCTCTGGCCGAAGTGCTGCGGACGCTCGCGCGGGCGGAGTCGGTCGAGCCCCTCTACCGCGGTGATCTCGCTCTGCGGCTCGCGGAAGGATTCGCGCGCGACGGCGGCCTCGTGACGGCGCGTGACCTCGCTGCCTATCGCGCGCGGCTGGTCGAGCCGCTACGACTCGAATGGGACGGCCGCGTCATCCATACCCCGCCGCTGACGTCGGGCGGTATCACGGTGCTGCAGACCCTCGCGATTTTGCGCGCGCTGGGTTGGGAGAAAATCGCCGGCGACGGCCCGCGGGCGCTGGCGCGCGTGGAGGCGTTGCGGTTGGCGTGGCGCGATCGGCTGGCGCTGCTCGGCGATCCGGATTTCGGGCCGGTGCCGCAGGCGAGGCTGCTGTCGGCGGATTACGCGCTTGATTGCGCGGAGCGGATTCGGGCGGCGTTGAAGGCGGGCCGGGCGATCGACCACGGTCTCAAGGCCAACCCCCAGGGCGGGACGCTGAGTTTCAGCGCGTGCGACCGGCACGGGAACATGTCGGCGCTCACGCTCACGCATGGTGACAGCTTCGGGGCGCAGGTGACGGTGGGTGAACTCGGCCTGACGCTCGGCCATGGCATGTCGCGCTTCGATCCGGCTCCCGCGCATCCCAACGCGCCCGGGCCGGGCAAGCGTCCCTTGCACAATATGGCGCCGGCGATTGTGACCGCGGGCGGGAAGACGGTCGCCGCGGTGGGCGGGCGGGGCGGACGGCGGATTCCGAACGCGGTCCTCGATTTCCTGATCGCGCACGTCGTCGAGCGGCGGCCCTTCGCGGAATCGCTGGCGGCGCCGCGTTTCCACACGGAGGGAATGATGACGGTCGAACACGAGAAAGGCTGGCCGGATGCGGCGACAGCCGCGTGGCGCGCCGCGGGACTTGCGGTGAAGCCGGGCAGCAGCGCGACCTTGAGCGCGGTGGCCTCGGAGGGCGGCGAATGGCGCGCGGGGATGCGTTGAACGCGCCGTTACGTCTTTCCGCATTCCCGGCTGGCCAGCCGCGTTTCCGCCGCGAACCGTTTTCCCAATGAGCGCCTCGCCCCTGCCTTACACCGACACGAAGCCCCAGGGCTCGGCGGATTTCTATTACGCGACGAACGCGACGTTCCGTTTTCTCCTCGCACGGCTCGGCGAGGAGGGCTGGCGGCGTTACCTCCGTGATTTGGGCCGCGACTATTTCGCGCCGGTGAACCGGGCGTGGCGCGCGGGTGGGTTGCCGGCGGTGGCGGCGTATTGGCGGGCGTTCTTCGCCGCGGAACCAGCAAGCGAGGTCGAGGTGCGGGAGCTGCCGGAGCGCGTCGAGATCAACGTGCGCGTCTGCCCGGCGATCCGTCATCTGCGCGCGGGAAATCGCGAGATCGTGCGCGAGTACTGCCGCCACTGTCACATCCTCGGGGAGGCGCGTGCGGCGGAGGCGGGCCTGCAGATGCGGTTGTCCGGCGGCAACGGCACATGTGTCCACACCTACGCCACGCCGGCGGTAGCGTTGCCGCCACAGGATTCTCAGGCGATCCGGGAGGTGGCGTCATGATCGGCTGCCACGATTTCTGCGGGCATTACGAGTGGACCTTTGCGTGGCTTGAGCGCGCCGGCGGTCATCCCTTGGTGCGCGATTACTGGGATGCGGCGATCAACCGCGACAGCCAGCGCCATGCGCGCGAGCTGATCGAGCGCGAGGGATTCTCCGGGATGGAAAAATACTGGGGGCACACACTCCTCGAGGAATCACCGGACCTCGGTTTCAACATCACGAGCGCGCCCGGGGTCTTCCGCATCGACATGCATGACTGCCCGTCGAAGGGCTTCCTGCGCCGCAACGGGCTCGAGCAGTACCGTGACTACTGCGACCACTGCATGGGCTGGACGGGTCCGATGATGCGCGAGGCCGGTTTCGTCATCGACCACGAGCATAACCACCGCGGGCAGTGCTGGTGGGAGATGCGGCGCGCCGCGGAAAAGGACGGGCACGCCGCGCCGGGATCGGTTTCGGGTGCGAAGGACGTGCGGTTGCGGCCGGATTGGCGGCCGCCCGGAGCGGTCTTGGACCGCTACGTCAAGGAAACGGACCCCGATCGGAAGTCGCCGCCGGTGTCCTGAGCGCGGCCGGCGGACGACACGTCATTTCAACTGCGCCGCCACGAAGGCCATCAGCTCGCGGGTGTTGGCGTCACCGGGTTCGCCGAGCCGGTTGTTGAGGCTGCTGTGGTTGGCCTCGCGGTCACCGAGCACCCGGGCCGGAACGCCCGCGCCCTTCAGCACCGCGGCGAGGCGCTGGGCCTGGATCGTGGTGTCGGGGTTGGCGTTGATGTGCAGGATGAGGAACGGCGGGATGCCCTTGCCCGGAGCGACGTGGGTCACGGCGGAGAATTCCCGGTGCTGTTCCTCGGTGCCGAACTTCGCGCGGTGGGTCGCTTTCGGCTCGGGTTGCCCGTGGACGCGCCGGCGGGTTTCGGCGGTGGTGATGATCGCGGGTAGATCGAACGTGTCCCCGTCGACCGGCACGCAGCCCTTCAGCGAAGAGAAAGGCACGCCCTCGGCGCGCGCGAGGCGGTCATCCGTGCAGAGCAGGGCCGCGAGCTGAGCGCCGGCGGAATGTCCCATCACAAAGACGCGCCGCGGATCTCCGCCGTGGTTCGCGATGTTGCGGTGCACCCAGCCAAGCGCGCGGGCGACGTCGCGGGTGAGGGTGGTCATGTCGACCTGCGGCAGCAGGCGGTAATTGATGGCGACGAAGACACAGCCGACGGAGGTGAAGAGGCGCGGCTTGAGCTGGACGTCGACCTTGCTCCCGGCCTGCCAGCCGCCGCCATGGATCCAGAAGACGACCGGGAGGTCCTTCGCTCCGGTGGGCGCGTGGATGTCGAGCGTGTTGCGTTCGTGGACGGGCGTGGCGTACGGGACGTCGCGTGTGACGGTGAGGGCCGGTTCAGCGGCGGAGGCAAGGGTGGCAGCGAGGAATGAGCAGATCGCGAGGGCGGAGGATTTCATGGGGTAAGGGAGGTTTTCG
>JBJTCH010000102.1:0-5000 GCA_046091745.1 Opitutaceae bacterium | reverse complement strand
CCGTGCTTTGTTCACGGCAGCCAATCCATCGAAGGGGGGCGAGACGGTGCGAATCGCCACCCGCCCTGCAAGCACTTTTTTGATTTTTTTCGGGGCGCGATTTGCCGCCCGTCACAACGCATGTGTAACGAAGCGATGGATACGTGGCAGCCGGAGGGTTGTCTCGGATTAAGCGGGATCCGGCCCGCGCATTCGGGCGAAACGAAGGCGCCGCGCTCGTGCGGTCCACCAAGGAAGCTACCCTCCCAGGAACCATTGCCTGCACGTAGAACCCGCCAACGGAAGATCGCTCACGTGTTGACCCGGTGGGGCCGCGACGCATCCTCGAATGAGGCGACCCGGAGATGAGCCCCCACCAGCGCAGCCGTAAAACCGCCCATGAAAACACTCCCGATACAATTTTTCACTTTGTTGGTCGCGCTGGGCGTCGCCCCCTCTGACGTGGCTCGGTCCGCCGAGTTCGACCAGCGTATGGCCAACTTCTCCACCCGCGCGCAGGTGGGTACCGCCGCCGAGGCCGCTTTCGTGGGGTTCGCGATTGGTCCGGGCGCCCCGAAGACCGTGCTGATCCGCGCGGTGGGGCCGGCCCTAGCGGGCTTCGGCGTCAGCGGAGCGCTCGCGGATCCCCGCATCGAGCTCTACGCGGGAGATCGTCTCATCGGAGAAAACGACAACTGGTCGACCGTCTCCATCGGCGGCGCGAACGCGTTCAACCAAGTGGGCGCGTTCCCGCTCACCGCGAACGGTCGCGATGCTGCGACGGCCGTGACCTTGAACCCGGGCTCCTACACAGCGATCGTGCGGGGGGTCGCCGACGGCACCGGAATCGCACTGGTTGAGGTCTACGATGTCACCGGCGAGGCGCGTCTCAGAAACCTCTCCACCCGTGCCCGCGTGGGCACCGGAGCCGGGGTTCTGATTTCCGGTCTCGCGGTCGCACCGGGAGGTCCCGCGCGCCGCATTCTCGCCCGTGCCGCGGGACCTGCTCTCACAGCACTTGGGGTGACAGGAGCCCTCGCGGACCCAGCGATCGCGGTCATCGAGTCGGACACCAACCGCCAGCTTTCCTCGAACGACAACTGGAGTTCGACCGACGCCGCCGCGCTGACCGCGGCCTTTACCCAAGCCGGCGCGTTTCCTTTCACGGCAGGGTCGCGGGATTCCGCGCTCATCGTGGACCTTCCTCCGGGCAAGGGCTACTCGGTGCAAGTCACCGGGGTTGGCAGCACCTCGGGCATTGCGCTCGTGGAGGTTTACGACCTCACCCCCGACCCGCTGGCCAGCGTGAGTGTCGTGGCGGCGAGTTCGGCGACCGACAACCGCGGCGGTCCACCCGCGGTCTTCAGGATCAGCCGGGCCGGAGGCACCAGCCAGCCGTTGACGGTGAGCTTTGCTTTGAGCGGCTCAGCCGAAGCCGGACGTGACTACAACAGTGTTCCCACCTTCGTAACGATTCCCGCCGGCGCGGATTCGGCGGACGTCGCCATCACGGCCGCGAGCGCGGCGACCACCGCGACCGTCAACCGCGACCTCGTTCTGAACCTTGCCGCAGGCAACGGCTACTCCCTCTCCGCGGATCGGAGCGCGGTGGTGACGCTGTTTTTCAACCAGCCCACTCTATTCCTTACCACCCTCCGAACGCCCCAGGGCGCAGCCGCCTCGACGGCATCCGGATCGGCCAGCATCCAACTGGGCTCCGATGAACGCATCGCGCTCGTGAGCGCGAATTTCTCGGCGCTTACGTCGCCCCAGACGCTCGCCTACCTGCGGCTGGGTAACCCGGGCGAAGTCGGGGCGGACCTGTTCAAGCTGCCGGTCGGCCAAGTGTCGGGCCAGGCGTGGGTGATCTCGGACAGCGGCCCCACGTCGGCCGCGGAGATCGTGAAAGCCCTCAAGGAGGGCAGGGTTTTCCTAAGCATCGAGACCGCGGGCTATCCCGCCGGGGAACTGCGCGGCTCCTTCGTGCAATCGAGCGCGCGAGCGGTTTGGTCGGCGCCGGCGGCACCGCCCCGCTTGGCCGACGAGGCGCTCACGGCCACAGACGCGGCGCGGTTCCTGATTCAAAGCACTTTCGGGCCGATGGGGCCGGAGATCGATGCCCTCACGGGCAAGCGCCAGGCGGATCTGGATGGGTGGATAACGGCTCAAATGGCGCTCCCTGCCTCGTTGCATCTCGATGCGACCGACGAGGATTTCCGCACCTACTCCGCGCTGGGTGACAATCCGCAGTACAACCAGCAAAACCGGCAGGCGGCGTGGTGGCGTATCGCGCTCACGGGCCGGGACCAGCTGCGGCAGCGCGTGGCGTTCGCCCTCAGCCAGGTTTTTGTCGTGTCGGACGTGAACACCACGCTGGCCAACAACCCCCGGGCGCTCGCGAACTACTACGACATCCTCGTTCGCGGCGCCTTCGGCAACGCGCGCCAGCTGCTGGAGGATGTGACCCTGAGCCCGGTGATGGGTCTCTACCTGAGCGCGCTGCGAAACGCCAAGGCGACCTTCGACGCTTCCGGACGGCAGATCACCTCGCCCGACGAAAACTACGCCCGGGAGATCATGCAGCTGTTCTCGGTCGGCCTGATGGAGCTGCAACCGGACGGCCTGCCGCGCTTGAACGAGGTGGGAGCGCCGATCTCGACCTACGACAACCGCACGATTTCCGAGATGGCGAAAGTCTTCACGGGTCTCGGGTTCTACTCGGCCGCGACGGTGCCCAATTTCCGCGGAGAACCGGCGAATTACCTGCAGCCGATGATGTTCTACGCCGACTTTCACGAGACCGCCGAAAAGACCATCATCACTGGCCGCAAGATCCCGGCGCGCCAAACGCCGCAGCAGGACCTGAAGGACACGCTCGATACCCTGTTTAACCACTCCAACACAGGGCCGTTCCTAGCGCGCCAGCTGATTCAACGTCTCGTGACCTCCAACCCGAGTCCGGGCTATGTTTACCGCGTCGCCCAGGTCTTCGCGAACAACGGCGCGGGCGTGCGTGGTGATCTGGGGGCCGTGGTGCGGGCCATCCTGATGGACTACGAAGCCCGTTCCGCGGCTCTCGCCACCACGGCGAGCTTCGGGAAACTCAAGGAGCCCCTCTTGCGCACGACCGCGATCCTGCGCGCCTTCGACGGCGGAGCCAACAATGGCCGATTCCTGTTCGCCAACCCGGAGACGAACCTAGCCCAGGCGGCCCTGCGGGCGCCGACGGTCTTCAACTTTTTTGAACCGGATTTCGTGCAACCAGGGACGCTCGCGGCGGCTGGTCTCGTTGCGCCGGAGTACCAGATCGTGACCGACACCACGGCCATCAGCACCCCGAACCAACTCTGGAACTTCATTTATGCGGGTCGGACGGGCATCCCTGGCACGACGGCCGCGGCGAATCCCGCCGAAGGCACCCTGGGGGTGAAGCTGGACGCCGCCACGCTCGCCTTGGCGCGCAATCCCCGCGCGCTCGTCGACCGGATGAACCTCATCCTGGCCGGGGGAGCCCTGCCGCGCTCGGTCACGGACCGGTTCGTGACCGCCCTCACCGCGATGCCCAACAGCACCGCGAGCGCCTACGGTTCCACCGATTTGGAGCGCGTGCGCTCCGCCATCTATCTCATCGCCACCGTGCCGCAGGGCGCCGTGCAGAAATAAGGAGCACCATGAATTCCAAGACCCGCGATCTCGACCTGACCCGACGCCGTTTCGTCGGCGCCTGCTGCGCCTCCGTCGGCACCACCGGACTCGTTTCCACGCTCGGGCAATTGCGACTCATGGGAGCGGCCGCGAGCCCGGACGTCTCTTCCACACCGCCGCGCGCAGGAGCGCCCAACCCCGATTTCAAGGCCCTCGTTTGCCTGTTCTTCGCCGGCGGCAACGACGCCAACAACCTTGTGATCCCGGCCGACGCCGCCGGCTACTCCGCCTACGCGACCGCCCGCGGCGCCCTCGCGCTCCCGCAGACCAGCCTCCTGCCCATCGCCACCCCGGGCGGAGATGGACGCGCCTGGGCGCTACATCCGGCGATGACGGACCTGAAATCCCTTTACGACCGGGGCAAGCTGGCCGTCCTCGCCAACGTCGGCACCCTCGTGCAACCGCTGACGCGCGACACCTACAACGCGCGACCGGAACTGAGGCCCCGCCAGTTGTTCTCCCACAACGACCAGCAGGTGGAGTGGCAGACGAGCGTGGCCGACAAGCCCTTCTCCGAAGTGGCCACCGGCTGGGGCGGGCGCGTGGCCGACCTGACCAACGCGCTGAATTCGAACAACCGCATCTCGATGATGATGACGCTGGACGGGCAGAACACGTTCCAGGTCGGCCGGGTGGTGCAGCAGTACGCGGTGGGGACGGGCGGCACCATCTCGCTCACCGGCAGCGGCACCGGAACCACGGCGAACGGCCTCCGCACCACCGCGCTCAACGACACGCTCGCGCAGCAAAGCCCCAGCCTCCTCGAGGCGGCATTCGGCGGGCTGACCAGCCGCGCCCTGGGCACGAGTTCGCTCCTTTCCTCCATCATCACCGGGACGAGCCCGTTCGCCGCGATCTTCAACGGCATTACCAACACACGGTTGGCGCAGCAGCTCCACATGGTCGCCCGCCTGATCAACGCGCAGGCCCAGCTCGGCCTCACGCGACAGATCTTCTTCGTGCGTATCGGCGGTTTTGATCTCCACGACAACCAGGTCACCCTCGGCAACACCACCAGCGGCGCGCACAGCACGTTGATCGGTGACATCAGCCGCTCACTCGGAGCGTTTTACCGCGCCCTCTCGCAGATCAACGCCGAGAACCAGGTGACAACCTTCACCGGCTCGGACTTCGGCCGCACCTACAACACCAACGGCGACGGCTCCGACCACGGATGGGGCAGCCATCATCTCGTGCTGGGTGGGGCGGTGCGCGGCGGAGAGATGTACGGCCAGATGCCAGAGCTGCGGCTCGGCGGCCCGAGCGACAGCGGCACGCGGGGGACGTGGATCCCAACGACGAGCGTCGACGAATAC
>JBJTCH010000101.1:0-8402 GCA_046091745.1 Opitutaceae bacterium | reverse complement strand
CTTCCGCGAGCACCCGGAGTATTTCACCGACCGCATCACCAACGGCAGCACCGCCGGCGCGCGCTACCAGAGCGCGTTCGTGGCCAACACGCGACGCTACGCCGAGCAGATCACCGCGGGTTTCCTGATGGGCACGGCGAGCCTCGGGCGCTCCAGCCTGCGCGCCGGGTTGCGCTGGGAGGAGACCGCGACCGACTCGCTCGAGTTCGACCCGCGCACCCCGGCCGAGGTGCGCGCCGCGGGCTTCCCGATCACGGCGAGCACGGGCGTCGCGGCCTCCATCCCGGGCGTGCAGTACCAGTATTTCTCGCAGCCGCGCGTCCACCGCACGGGCAGCTACGACCACCTTTTCCCAAGCGCCTCGTTCAAGCACCGTCTCGCCCGCAACCTCGACTTCCAGCTCGGCTACAGCAGCACGATCCGACGGCCGACGTTCCGCGACATCGCGGGCGTCTGGTCGATCGACGACGCCGGCCAGTCCATCACGGCGCCCAACCCGCGCCTCCAGCCCGAGCGCTCGCGCAATCTCGCCACGCGCCTGGCCTGGTATTTCGAGCCCGTCGGCGTGCTCGGATTCAACCTGTACCAGAACACCGTGCGCGGCCTGTTCCAGACCAACCAGCTCACCGCGCAGGAATTCGGCAACACCGACCCGGAGTTCGCCCAGTACACCTTCGTCACGACCGTGCCGGGCGCGGAACGGGTGCGGGTCCGAGGCCTCGAGCTCGATTACAGCCAGAGCCTCTCGTTCCTGCCCGCCCCGTTCAAGGGCCTCAACGTGCGCGCCAGCTACACGCGCAATTACGCGACGGTTGTGACGCCGAACCTGAGTCCCCACGGCATGAACGCCGGCCTGAGCTACTCGTTCCGGCGGCTCTCGCTCTCCGTGAGCGGGAACTGGCGCGACAACGTTCCGCTCAATGTCGCCGGGACGTCCTTCAACCGCCACCGCGTGCCCATCGACGCCGGCGGCAGCTTCAAGCTCTCGCGCCGCCTCGAGTTTTTCGTCACCGGCCGCAACCTCCTCGGCGAACCCGTGATCACGCTGCAGAAAAGCGGCGCCGCCCCCGCCGTGCCGACCACCTACGAGATCACGGGAGGCGTCTGGACCTTCGGCGTGAAGGGCGTGTGGTAAGCACCCTCACGGGAACACGGCCGCTTCCCATCCAATCCCCACGAGCGCGATCACCCCGCATCCGAACAAAGCCATTGGCGCCGTTTCCAAGGTGGGTACGAATCCGCTCCAGCCCTCCTCGCCCGTTCCACGAATCCGCTCCACCCCGCCATTCGGATGCGCGGCATCCGCTCATTTTTCCCGTCACCCCAAACCCATGAAAGCCATCCGCCAACTGCCAGCCGCCGTCTTGTTGCTGGTCGTCCTTTCGTCCTTCGGCCGCGCCGCCCAGCACCAGGGCGAGGTCACCGCCGTCCGCGTCGTGCGCCACATGGACAAGCACCCCGGATCATCGGAGCTGTGGGAACCCTACCTCGCGCAATGGAAGGGCCGGCAGCTCGTCGCGGCGTTCGGCGTGAAGATCCCGGGCAAGACCGACATGGGCGACATCATGGCCAGCGTCTCGACCGACGACGGCGACACGTGGGGCGATCCGGTCTACATCTTCAACCACCAGGAACGCCAGGGGACGCTGCGTTTCGCGTACGCCAACGCCATCCTCTACAAGGCGCCGGAGCAGGACGTGATGTGGGCCTTCGCGATGCGCTGCCCGATGAACTACCGGCACAGCGAGGACTCGCAGCTGGTCGGCGCCTACAGCGCGGACGGCGGCCGTTCGTGGAACCCAATCGAGCTCTCGATGGCGTACACCGGCCCGCTCATCTGCGTGGCCGGTCCGTACCGCGTGATGGAAAATGGCGCGCCGCGCTACCTGTTTCCCATGCACCGCAACACCCGGCGCAACGACCCGCTCGGCACGCGCGATCACTTCGTCCTCAGCAGCACCACGCTGATGGAATGGAGCCTCGCCGCGTACGTCCCGCAGCCCGTGGCGGGCCCGAAGGTGTTTCTCCACGAGGGCAACATCGCCCCCGGCGACGCGCCGGGTGAACTCAAGATGGTGATGCGCACGGCGGACTACGAGGACGAGCGCCGCATGACCGATCCGCCGCGCGCCTTCTCGACCGTGAGCCGCGACGGCGGCCGCACGTGGAGCCCCGCGCAGGCGGAGCCGGAACTGTGGAACGCGAAATCGAAGGCCTTCTTCGGCCAGACCGCGTTCGGCACCCACGTCTACGTCTACAACGACGGCCCCGCCTCGCCCGCGCCCGGCAGCCGCATGGCGCTGCGCTACAAGTTGAAGCCCGCCGGCGGCGCCTGGGGCGCGGAGAAGACCTTCTACGACGCCGGCATCAAGAACTCCTACCCCACCCTGATCGAGGTCGCCCCCGGCGATTTCCGCGCGGTCTGGGACAGCGGCACCAAGGATCGCAGCCGCACCCACATCCAGTTCGGGAAATTCCGCATCGCCCGTCCGTAAGCGCTGCACGCGCCGGCGCCGGGAATCTCCTTGAGCGGGCGGCAGACCGGTCGAGAATTCCGCTCTTGGATTCCGCCGAACAACCCAAAGCCGGAAATCCACGGCAAGGCCCGCGCCGGAGCGCCTGCGCAGCCCAGTCCCGGGAGGCGGCGATGGACCGGATCCGGCAGATGTCAGTCCGGGAGCGCATCGACGCCGCACTCACCATGCGGGAGCGCTACGCCTGGCTGAAATCCGCTCCGCTGACCACGCAGACCACCCAAACTCCGCCTCCTGTTTCCACTCTTCAACCCACCCCATGACTCGATTCGTCCTCCTCGTCCTCGCCTCGGTCGCCCTGCTTCGCGCCGCGCCCGCGCCCGAGTTCTTCGACGTCTTCCCGGCCAAGTCCAACGGCGTCGCGCGCCACCGCATACCGGGCGTGGTGGTGACAACAAAGGGCACCGTGCTCGCGTACTGCGAGGCACGGATCAACGGCAGCTCCGACTGGGGCGAGATCGAGATCCACCTCCGCCGGTCCACGGATGGCGGCAAGACTTGGGATGCGCCCCGCCGCATCGCCCACCGCGGCGTCCGCCTCGAGGGCAATCCGCGCAAGAAGCAGGGCGGCGAGCGCGAGCAGACGGTCAACAACCCCGTCGCCATCGTCGACCGCGTCACCGGCACGATCGAGTTCGTCTATTGCGTGAACTACGCGCGCGCCTTCGCGATGCGCAGCACCGACGACGGCGTCACGTGGTCCGACCCCGTGGAAATCACCGCCAGTTTCGAGCCCTTCCGCCGGCACTACGATTGGAAGGTCATCGCGACCGGCCCCGGGCACGGCATCCAGTTGAAGAGCGGCCGCCTCGTGGTGCCCATCTGGCTGGCCTACGGTGGCGTGGGCGACCACGGCCCGTCGGCGGCCGGCACGATCTATAGCGACGACCACGGCAAGACCTGGCGCGCCGGCGACGTCGCCGTCCCCAACGCCGGCGAGTACAGCAGCCCCAACGAGACCATGATCACGGAACTTTCCGACGGCCGCGTGATGCTGGTCACCCGCAGCCTCTCCAAGGCCAACCGCAAGATCGTCACGACCGGACCGGACGGCGCCACGCGCTGGGAAAAACCGGTCTTCCACGATCAACTCTGGGAACCGCGCTGCATGGCGAGCATCACATCCCATCCTTCGCGCCCCGGCACGTTGCTCTTTTCCAACCCGCACACCTTGCCCGGCGCGCCCGGTGCCAAGAGCGCTCGCGAGAACCTCTCGATCAAGCTCAGTCGCGACGACGGACGCACGTGGCCCGTGAACCGCACGCTCGACGCCGGCCCCTCGGCGTACTCCGACCTCGCGGTGCTGGCCGACGGACGCGTGGTCTGCCTCTACGAGGCCGGCAATGACATCCGCCTTGCGCGCTTTGACCTCGCGTGGGTCGAGGGTGCAGCGAAGACGCCCTGACCCGCGCGGCCGGGTCTCGACGCGGAACCGGCCTTGAGCCGTCCGCGTCGGCCACCAGCTTCAGCGGCTTCCCACCCGCGGCGCCGCGGGCTGCCCCACCCCTTTTTCCCATGCGCAAAACCCCCGCGCGGCTCGCTGCCGTCCTACTGTCCGCCACCGCCTCCGCCCAAGTCGTTCCGCCTCGCCCGGCCGCCGAGTCCGCGGCGAAGGGACCGGCCGTCACGTTGAATCCCTTCGAGGTGAAGGCCGAGGCCGACAACAGCTACGGCGCCCTCAACTCCAACTCGCTCACGCAGTTCAACACCGCGCTGAACCGCACCCCGGTCTCGGCCGACATCTTCACGGAGGACTTCATGCGCGACATCAGCGCGACCTCCATCGAGGAGATGCTCAACGGCTACGGGGCCGGCGCGGGAACGGTGATGTCGAACCCCGATTCCGACGCGCTCTCGCAGCAACCCGGCGACCGCGTCGGCAACCAGACCATCGGCATCCGCGGCACCGGCGGCGGCGCCGTGCACCGCGACGGCTTCTCCGCGACCGGCCCGGCGAACAATTTCGGCACGACCGCGACGGGCATCTCGTCGACCTTCGATGTCGAGCGCGCGGACGTCGTGCGCGGTCCGCAGGGATTGCTCTACGGCGCCGGCGGCGCGGGCGGCACGGTCAACACCGTCTCCAAGCGCGCGAAGTTCGGCCGCAACGAGGGCCGCGCCTCGTGGCGCGTCGACCAGTACGGCTCCAAGCAGGGCCAGTTCGACTACAACATCGGCGGCGACCGCCTCGCCTTGCGCCTCTCCCTGCTCGACGACGCCCAGCGCTACCGCCGCGTCTTGATCGGCTACCAGACCAAGGGCTATTACGGTCAGCTCGCGCTGCAGCTCACCCGCCTCCGCACGGTCATCCGCCTCCAAGGCCAGCAGACGATCAACGAGCGCATCATCAACACCAACCAGGAGAACATCGCGTTCACCAACACCGCGACCGATCCGCGGCACAACTTCGGCCTCGCCTACATGATGCGGAACAACCTCGCCGGTGAGATCAATCCCGCCACCGGCCAGCCGTGGCCCCGCGGCGCGATCGCGAACGGCAAGCTCACGTGGGACAACCTCAACTCCTGGGCCGGCTGGACCGCCTCCGAGTACGTCACTAACCGCATCTACACCGCCAGCGCCGAGACCGTCTGGACCCGCTGGCTTTCGACACAGTTCAACGTCCTCTTCAACGACTACCTTTCCGACCGCGCCAACGGCGGCATCGCCAACCTCAGCGCCCCGCTGCTGAACGGCAACCCGCTCAACGAATGGGCCAACGGCGCCACCCTTGCCGACACCGAGCAGCCGACGCGCCGCTGGGCCGTCCGCGGCGCCGCCATGCTGCAGCACGAGTTCCTGCGCGGTAAGCTCCAGACCCAGACGCTGCTCGGCTACGACATCGAGTGGGCCGACTCCGGCCCGACCGACTACTCGTACTTCCTCGCCGACCAGAACTTCAACGTGGTCTACAACCCCGCCATTCCCTCCAACCTCGGCCGCACCCCGATGCCGCGCATCTGGTGGTCGGTGGCCGACGGCCCGCAGAAGCGGCCGCTGATCCAGCCGGGGTGGGTTTCCCCGCGCGTGACCTTCGCCGGCCAGAATTACGTGCGCATGGCCAACAACCCGCGCGATCCGTCGTGGGTGCGCCCCAACAACCCGCTCGGTCTCGCCCAACTAGCGGGCCTGCCCGGCGTCAGCGGCCAGAACAACGATGGTCATCATTGGGAGAACCGCACCGCCGGTTTCTACGCCTCGAACTACACCAGCTGGTTCGGCGATCGCCTCGGCACCCTCGCCGGCCTCCGCACCAACGAGAACTTCAAGCGCACCCCGAACATCACCGCGACCGTCGCGGAGCCCTGGGCCGAAAGCACGAAGTCCAACCGCAGCTACAACCTCGGCGCCAACGTCCGCCTCACCGAGTGGCTGCGGCCGTACTACAGCTTCTCCAGCACGTACAACACCGCCCTCGTCAACGCCAACGACCCGCTCGGCAACGCGCCGCGGCCGTCCACCGGCGTCGGCCAGGAGGCCGGCCTGAAGTTCACCACGCGCGACGGCCGGCTCTCGGGCTCCGTCCAGGCGTTCACCACGGACTCCAAGGACGAGATGATCAACGCCGGCACCGGCGTGCGCGACCTCGTCAACCCCACCGGCCTCAACGGCGCCCACAACGGGCCCGCCGGCGCCAAGAACCAATGGGTGAACCTCGACCGCACCACCCGCGGCCTCGAGGTGATCCTCACCGCCAGCCCGCTGCCCAACTGGCGTATCCGACTGGCCGCGACATCCGCCGACGGCCGCAACCTCACCGATAAGCGCTACCCGATGCTCTGGAACGACCAGTTCTTCGTGAAGAACGGCGCGGTCACCTACCAGAACGGCGCGCCCTTCCTCGTGCCGACCACCCCGTCCGTCATCACCGCCAACATCGCGACGCTCAACCGCCAGACCGATCCGGCGACGCTCCAGGGCCAGGGCACCTGGGAGCCGCTGACCGTGGCGATGATGAACGACCGGACGGGCCCCTACTGGGCGCAACCCGCCGACGACAACGGCCGGCTCCAGACCTCCAATCTGCGGCGCGTGCTGCAGTATTTCGTGGGCCCGAACGGCACCGCGCTCACCGGCGTGACCGGCCTGCCGCTCTCCGCGATCCCCTACTTCTGGTCCGATCCGAACGGCAGCAAGGGCGAGACTGTCGTGGCGAGAAAGGGCGAGTCCACCGTGGGGTACGCCCAGTACCGCTTCGTGTTCACCAACAACTATTCCTTCACGGGCGACTCCCCGCTGAAGGGTTTCGGCATCGGCGGCACGCTCGCGCTGGGACTCCGCAACCGGACATTTTACTACAATACCCCGGGCGGCGGCCGGGAACTCTACTCGTCGCCGGACACCTGGCAGATCAACCTGATCACGTCCTACCGCCGCCGGATCGGGAAGCGGTTCGAGTTCGCGACGCAGGTGAACGTCGAGAATCTGTTCAACCACTACGCCCTCGGCACCCTGCCGAACAACGGCTCCGGTTACACCGTCCCCGCCAACCTCGCCGTCACCTTCTACGGGCAGCCGAGGATGTACGTCTGGACCAACAGCCTGTCGTTCTAGCCGGCCCGGCCTCGGCGCCCTGCTCCGAGGCTTCCGTCTGAAAATCACAGGGAGCGATCAACGGGTTGGTCGTGACGCCGAACGGTGTCGTCGAGCCCTTTGACCACGGAGACAAGGAGGCACCGAGGCCAGAGCGAATCGGTAACTCCGGAAATCCGGGCAGCCGCGTGCCGTGGTGCGGTGGCGCCCCCTCAGCCCGGCCTCGTGCGTTCGGGGTGTTTCGTGGTTCCCCATCTCCGTGCCTCCGTGTCTCTGTGGTGAGCCCCTCGCTTCCACGTTTCGATTTTCCGCCTGCACAACCAAACCTTCGCCGACACGTCTTGCCCCGAGTCGACTCCGCGCACCGGCGCACCCCGCATGCCATTTTCGTCATCTTTTCGCCTCGGCATCGTCCTCCTGTCTGCCGCTTTGACGGGCTGCCAGCACACGCCGCAGGCCGCCGCGCCCGTGCGCAACCGTCCGGTCGCCTACGCCCTGGCCGTCACCGTGCGCGACGGATTGCACCCTTCCCCATCCCAATGGGCCGCGATCCAGTCGACCTTCGCCCGGACGCTGGCCGCCAACGGGATGGTGCTCGTCACCGACGTCGGGATGGCCGACCGCATCCTGCGGATCGACTTCATCCCCGACGCCGAGGATCCGGAGAACCGCGGCCGCGCGATCATCGTGGGCGTCCGCGTGAACGACCAGCGCGACGTCGTGTCACCACCCGCGCCCCTGATCGCGAGCTACCATCCGTTTCCCTATCCGTTCGGCTGGAGCGGATACGGGTGGAACGGCTACTACTACGGCTTCGGGTGGGACCCGTACTACGGCTACGGCAACACCTACTTCGACGGCTACACCTACGCGACGCCCACGCTGAATCCTCGGCGCCCGAAACCGCCGCACGGTTCCCGCCCGCCCGACGGGCTTGCTCATCATCATCACCGTCACCCGCAGCCGCCCGAGGACCCGCTGCGCCCGCGGCGTACCGTGCCTCCCGCGGAGGATCCGCGCCCCCCGTTGCTCGCGGCCTCCGAGCCGCCGCGCGCGGCCGCGGCCTCTCCCCGGACTTATCCGACCTCCGACCCGCGGGTGCTTGTCTTCTCAGACGACGTGCGGCGCACGAACCGCTACTGGCTCGCGGACGGAACCCCTTACAACCGCCACGATAATCCACGTTACGCCGGGGAACGCGCCTCCGGCGCCGCCGGTTCCTCCGCTTCCGGCACCGAGAACGGCTCCTATCGCTCGCGCACCACGAGCGACCGTGAGCGGACTTACGCGCAAAACAGCACGGACGATTCCCGCGGGGGCCGCTACCGCGATGAC
>JBJTCH010000100.1:0-5400 GCA_046091745.1 Opitutaceae bacterium | reverse complement strand
GTACAAGGCGAGGCACCCGGACTGGGAGCAAAAGATCCGCGCGGTCCAGAAAGGTGCTGCCCCCTCCAGTCATTGAGCAAGGTCCGCCGGCAACAGCTGTCTGGCTGGCGGCACGAATCTCGCTAAGCTGGCGGCTTCCGGCCATCCGACTAATCTTAACGCGTTTCTTTGGCGCGCTTGTCCCTCTCGTAGGGAAACCCTCGCCGACGTCCAACTACGCCTCTCGCTTTAGCTGTTCCTCCCGGCGTGACGCAGCCGTGTCGGGTTATGGCGCGCCCTTTTCCACCGCGGCGCCCGAGGCCCGCCAGCCGGCGATGCCCGGCGAGTAGTGCTTCACGTTGGTGTAGCCGAGCGCGGCGACCGCCTTGGCGGCGGTGCGGTAGGCCTGGCACTTCTCGTTGCCACAATAGGCGACGACCAGCGCGCCCTTGTCCTTGGGTAAAGCGGCGGCGAGGTCGCCGCGGAGCGTCGCGTAGTCGATCGCGCCGGGGATGCGGCCGTTGCGGTACGACGAGGTGCCGTTGACGTCGATCAGCGTGACCTTTTTCGCGGCCATCGCGGCAGTGAGCTCCGCGTGGCTGATGGCGGGGAATTCGTCCTGGCCGGCGGCGATCAAACCGCAGGCCAGCCCGAGGAAGCAGAGGAGGGCGGTGAGGCGTTTCATGAGTGCAAATTACGGGCCGACCATCGGTGCGCAAGCGGCCGGCTCGCCGACGTCAACCGGGAGATTTCATGGTGACATCGCCGCGGCCCCCTCGCAGCTTCCGAGACCCCACCGTGACCCTCTTCGCCTTTCACGCCGTCGTCGTTGTCCTAGGTGTCCTCAGCATGGGCTTCCAGCTGCTGGCCTCCCGGCTCCTGAATCCCCACTTCGGTTCCTCCATCGTCGTCTGGGCGTGGCTGATCTCGACGTTCCTCGCGGCTTTCTCGGCCGGCTCCATCATCGGCGGTTCCATCAGCAACCTCCCCACGACCTCCCGGCGCAAGGCGGCGGGCATCGGCGCCCTCGTCGCCGTCTTCACCCTCGCGCTGGTGGCCGTGTTCGGTCGCACGCTGCTCTCGCTGATCGAGACGACGTTTACGGACGTCAGTGTCGCGATCGCCGTCTCGTGCGTGGGCATCTTTTTCCTCCCGGTCACCGCGCTGTCCACGTTCGGCCCGCAATGCGTGCAGTACCTCGCCTCCCGCGGCACGCCGCCGGGCAAGGCCTCGGGCGTCGTCTACGGCGTGAGCACCCTCGGCAACATCGCCGGCGTGATGCTCACCGCCTTCGTGCTGATCCCCAACTTCCGCGTCTCCACGCTGCTGCAGCTCTGGCTCGCGGTCGCCGTGGTGAGTCTCGCGATTCTGCTCCGTCTGCTCCGCGCCTCCTCCGAATGAACTCCCCGTTCCGCCCCCTGGTTTCCGCCCTTTGCGCGGGTTTCGCAGCGGCCGCCGCCATCGCGCAGGACTCGGTCGAGCGTTTCGACACCACCTACAACAGCATCACGCTGCAGCGTTCGGGAGAGATCGTGGAACTGCGGGCGCGGTATCGCGGGGCCGACACGCTGGAGTCGGCCGTCGATCTTTCCGATCCGCTTAAACTGGTCGTCGCCTACACGCGGTCGCTGTACGGCGCGCTCTTCATCGAGCCCAATCCCAGGCGCGTGCTCATGGTCGGGCTCGGCGGCGCCGGGTTTCACCGGCTCTTCGCGGCGGCCTATCCCGACACGCTGCTTCACACGGTCGAGCTCGACCCGATGGTTTTCGAGCTTTGCCGCACCCGGATGAAGTTCACGCCCACCGCCAACACGCCCGTCACGATCATGGACGGCCGCATGTTCATCAAACGCGACCGTGAGCGTTGGGACTGGATCGTGCTCGATGCCTTCCGGGGTGACTCGGTGCCGCCGCACCTCAAGACCGAGGAGTTCTACCGCGAGTGCGCCGCGCGCCTCACTGATCGCGGCGTGTTCGTCAGCAACCTGCACGCCACGACCGAACTGTATTACTCCGACCTTCGCACACTGCAGGCAGTCTTCCCGCAGATCGTGCTGTTGGGCGTCGACGGCCGCGGCAACGTCATCGCGCTCGCGGTGAAGTACGCGACGCCGTCGATCACGGATCCGTCGAAGTGGCCCGATCCCGCGTCGCTGCAGAAGCCCGCCTTCGCCGGTCGGCTCGACCTCGCGCAGATCAAGGGCGAGGTGATGCCGTTCCCGAATGCCCGGGTGAAGCGGGCGCGGGTGCTCACCGACGATTTCGCGCCCGTCGAGTTCCTGACCACGGTGAAGGAAAACAACACGCGGAACGAGTGATCCTCCGGCCCGGCGCGGCTGGGCGGTGGCGGCGGGGAAGTCCGGCTTGCGCCGCTGGAAGGGATTTGGCGCGATCGCGGGAACATTTCCTCTATGTCCCTCTTCATCGGCATCGATTCCGGCACCCAGAGCGTCAAGGCGGTCGTCCTCGACCTCGATTCCGGCCGGGTGGTCGCTGAGGCGCGCGCCCCGCACCGCCTCATCGGCGGATTGCCGGTCGGCCACATGGAGCAGCATCCGCGCGAGTGGGTGGAGGCGCTCGACACCGTGATCACGGCCGTCGCGGCCAAGGTCGATCGCGCGCGCGTGCGCGGCATCGGCGTCTCGGGGCAGCAACACGGCTTCGTGCCGCTCGACGCGGCGGGCGAGGTCATCCGGCCGGCGAAGCTCTGGTGCGATACCAGCACCACCGCCGAGTGTGCCCTCATCACGCGACGGCTGGGCGGACCGAAGGCGGCGCTGCGCAAGACGGGCAACCTGATCCTGCCCGGTTTCACGGCGCCAAAGATCCTCTGGCTGAAGCGCCACGAGCCCGCGAATTACCGCCGGCTTCGTCACGTCCTGCTGCCGCACGACTACCTCAATTTCCACCTCACCGGCTCGTACTTCATGGAGTACGGCGACGCTTCGGGCTCCGCGTTGATGGACGTGCGCGCGCGCAAGTGGTCGGCGCCCGCGATCGCGGCGATCGATCGAAACCTTGCCGACTGGCTGCCGCCGCTGAGCGGGTCGGATGCGGCGGCGGGCACGTTGCGCCCCGAGCTGGCCCTCCGCTACGGGCTTTCTCCGGAGGTCGTGGTGTCGGCCGGCGGCGGCGACAACATGATGGGCGCGATCGGCACGGGGAACGTCACCCCGGGCGTGGTCTCAGCGAGCTTCGGTACCAGCGGCACGATTTACGCGCACGCGTCCAAGCCGGTGGTTGATCCGCAGGGTGAGATTGCCGCGTTCTGCTCGTCGACGGGCGGCTGGCTGCCGCTGCTGTGCACGATGAACGTCACGACGGTCACGGAGCAGGTGCGCGAGTTGTTCGGCCTCGATCACGCCGCGTTGGAGGCGGAGGTCGCGGCGGCGCCGGCGGGTGCGGCCGGCTTGGTGCTTCTCCCGTACCTCGCCGGTGAGCGCACGCCGAACGTGCCGGACGGCTCGGGTGTGCTGCTCGGCCTCAATGGCGGATCGTTCCGCCGTGGCCCGATCGCGCGCGCCGCGATGGAGGGCGTGACGCTCGGCATGAATTACGGGCTCCGTCGGCTGGCGGCGCTCGGGGTGAAGGCGAAGGAGATCCGCGTGACCGGCGGAGGGGCGCGCTCGGCGGCGTGGCGTCAGATCATGGCCGATGTGTTCGGGGTGCCCGTGGTTGGGATGATGGAGGACGAAGGCGCGGCGCTCGGCGGCGCGCTCCAGGCCGCCTGGTGCGTCGCGCGCCGCGAGGGGCGCGCGTCGGCGCGGATCAGTGAATTCACGGGCGGCGTCGTGGCGCTCAACGAGGCCACGCGGTGCCTGCCCGACCGGGCGCGTCACGCCCGCTACCGGGCGCTCCAGGCGCTGCAGGACGACCTCAGCCTCGCGCTGCGCGGCGTCTTCGCGCGTCACCGCGCGCTCGCCGCCGGGTGATGAAGGAAGTCCGGCGCGGGCGCCGGCTCAGACGCGGAAGATCGCGCCGAGCTTTTTCCCGAGCAGGATGCTGAGACCGGCGATGGTGATACCGAGGAAGGCCATCGCCCAAACGCCGAGCGCGCTGGCGATGAACTTGCCGTCGCCCAGCAGTTGGAAGAGCTCGAGGATGGCCTTGGTGATCGGGTAGTAAGCCTGTTTCTGCGCGAGGATCAGCGAGTCGCTCACCTCGAGCATCGCGAAGGCGAACGCAAGCAGGCCGCCGGCGATCAGGTTGGCGGTGATGAGGGGCAGGGTGATGCGGAAAAGCACTTTCAGCGGCGGCGCGCCGAGGTTTTGCCCGGCCTCCTCGAGGGTCTCGCTCGTTTGCTGGAAACCAGCCGCGGCCGAGCGCACCACGTAGGGCAGGCGGCGCACGGAGTAGGCGATGATCAGCAGCACGGTCGGGTCGCGCGTGGGGTTCAGGAAACCGAAGAGGCGCCCGTCCTGCGCCATCGCGAGATAGCCGAAAGCCAGTACCAGGCCCGGCACGGCCAGCGGCATCATCGCGAGGAAGTCGAGGATCTGCCGGCCGCGGATACGGCTGCGCACGACGACGTAGGCGATCGCCACTCCGAGAACGAGGTCGACCAGCGTCGAGATGCTTGCGAAGCGGAGGCTGTTGGCGATGGCTGGCACCGTGAGGTTGTGGCCCAGCGCGAGTTCGAAGTTCTCCAATGTGTACCGCTGCGGCAGCACGGAGCCGTACCAGTCCTGCGAGAACGCCACCAGAATCACACCGAGATGAGGCAGCACCGCGAGAAACGTCACGCCGCCGAACAGCGCCGTGCAAAACCACGCGCGCCCCGCCGGCAGCGCACGGGCCCCGCCGGCCGAGGTGGCCTTGGCCATCATCGCGTGGTGCGAGCGGCCGAAGAGCGTCTTGCTCAGCGCGTACAGTGCCACCGAGCAGGCCAGGAGCACGGCGACCAGCGCGTAGGGCAGGGGATTCGCGCCGATGTCCTTCAGGCCGTAGTAAATCTGCACGCTGGTGACGCGGTCGTAGTCGAACACCAGCGGCGTGCCGAGTTCCGTGAAGGTCCAGATGAACACGATCGTGCCACCGGCGAACAACCCCGGGCGGATGAGGGGCAGCGTCACACGGAAGAACCGGCGCAGGCCGGTGCAGCCGAGGTTCTGCGCCGCTTCCTCGAGCGCCGGGTCGATGTTGGCGAGCGCCGCCACCGCGTTGAGGTAGATGATCGGGTACAGCGAGAACGCCTCGACGACCGCGATGCCCCAGAACTGGCTCCGTGCGAGCCAGTCGATCGTCTCCGCGGCGTCCAGCAGGCCGGCGTGATGCAGGAGCGCGTTCAGCGCGCCGTACTGACCGAAGATCTGCTTGATGCCGATCGCGCCCACGAAGGGCGGCAGGATCATCGGGATCAGGATCACCGACCCGAGCAGCGCCTTGCCCGGAAAGAGAAAGCGGTCGCTCACCACCGCCAGG
>JBJTCH010000099.1:0-3443 GCA_046091745.1 Opitutaceae bacterium | reverse complement strand
ACCCGCAGCTCCCGATCCCGCCCCCGCCGAGCCACGGCGGACTGCCGGTGCCGACGCTACCGGTCGCCCTCCCCACGGGCGTGAGCGCCGGTTGGCAGAGCGTCGCGCCGCGCTCCGACTCGTTTGTATTCCGCCGCGTTCTGGCCGGCTGAAACGGCGCGCGACGAAATTCCGAAGGTAAGGCTGGACCGGCGGCGCCGAAACTCCCTAGGAACTGAAGGCGGTTTCGCCGTCGCGAGCCGCCCCGATCAACCCACAACCCTGAACGCAACCCGACCGGCCCCGCCGGCGTCTCCCCCCGAACCTCCATCCCTTTCCCCATGAGCGACAAATACGCCTCGAACTCCCACTCCAACTCCCGCCCGGAATACGCCTGGGCGTTTCTCATCCTCCGCCTGTGGCTCGGCCTGCGGACCCTCCTCGCCGGCCTCGAGAAGTTCGAGAGCGGCGGCTCCTACTCCTTCGCCAACTACTACAAGAACATGGCCCGCATGGCGCAGGGCATCACCGGCGCGTCGTTCATGCCGCTCTGGATGACCAAGACCTTCGCCTTCTCGCTCGGCTACCTGCTCGTGACGCTCGGCACCTGCCTCCTGCTCGGGATCAAGACCCGCGCCACCCTGCTCTTCACCGGTCTCATTTACTGCGGCCTCTCCTTCGGCCTGATGGCCGTGCAGGAAGGTGAAGGCACCGCGTGGCTCGGCATGCACGTGCTGATGATCGCCACGGCCCTGACCCTCGTTCGCAACAACCGATTTGCGCTTGTGCGCGACACGGCTAACTGAGCCGCGAACACCCACCACCATGGCTGAAATTCCCGCCCTGTCCCGCCGCGATTTCCTCAGCGCCGGCGCCAAGCTCGGTGCCGTTGTCGCCGCCGCCCCCTACGTTTCCCGCGCCGCCGAGGCCGGGGCCGCCAAAGGAGCCGACACGCTCAACGTAGCCCTCATCGGTTGCGGCGAGGAGGGACGCATCCTCGCCAACGCCGCCCTCAACATCCCGGGCATCCGCTTCCAGGCGGTTTGCGACATCTGGCCGTATAACCTCACGCGCACCGAGCGGTTGTTGAAGAAGTTCAACCACGCCGCCCGCCCGTTTGAGGACTACAAGGAGATGCTCGATACCGTGAAGGACATCGACGCGGTCCTCATCGCCACGCCGGACTTCATGCACGCCGAACACACGAACCACGCGTTCAAGCTCGGCAAGCACGTCTACTGCGAGAAGCTGATGTCCAATACCGTGGAGGGCGCCCGGTCCATGGTTCGCGCCGCGCGGGATGCCAAGAAGCTGCTCCAGGTCGGCCACCAGCGCCGCAGTAATCCACGCTACCAGCATGCCCGCGACAAGCTGGTGCGGGAACAGCGCCTGCTGGGCCGCATCACCAACATCACCGGCCAATGGAACCGCGCCGTCACGGAGGATTTTGGTTTCCCCAACGGACAAGCCATTCCCGAGGCGAAGCTGAACAAGTACGGCTACGCCAACATGCACGAGTTCCGGAACTGGCGCTGGTTCAAGAAATACGCCGGCGGCCCCGTCTCGGATCTCGGCGCGCACCAGATCGACATCTACAACTGGATGCTCGGCGCCAACCCGCGCTCCTGCATCGCCAGCGGCGGCGTCGATTACTACAAGACCCACGAGTGGTACGACAACGCCTTCATCATCTTCGAGTACGAGACCAAGGAGGGCGTGATCCGCGCCCAATACCAGGTCCTCACCACCACCAGCGCTGGTGGCGGCTACCATGAGTACTTCATGGGCGACGAGGGCGCGCTCAAGATGTCCGAGAATCCCAAGTACACGAAGATCTACCGCGAGGCCCGCGCTCCGGAATGGGATCCGCTCGTGGCCAAGGGCCTGATCTCCAAACCCGACTCCGGCGAGGGCGCCCCCGCTGCCGTGAAGCCGTGGGAAAAGCCCGGTGTGAAGAAACTCGGCGGTCCTTCCCGTGGCGCCACCGTCGACGTCCGCGAGACGGCCGCCCTCTCGGCGTGGGACATCCCCGTCACCCTCGACAAGGCGATCCACCAGCCGCACCTCGAAAACTTCTTCGACGCCATCCGCAAAGGCACGCCGCTCAACTGCCCGGGCGAGGAGGCCTTCGCCTCCGCTGTCACCGTCCTCAAGGTCAACGAGGCCATCGCGGCCCGCCAGGCCCTGGCCTTCAAGCCCGAGGATTTCATCGCCTGATCCGCAACCCCGCCGCAACCCGGCGGGGTTTTCGTTGTCATAAACTTCCAGCCTCATCCCTAACTCTCCTATGCAAAATCGCCTCCTCACCGTCCTCGCCTCCGCCCTTGCGCTCGCGGCCACGGCCTCCGCCGCCAACGCGCCGCTCAAGGTCGAGGTGCCGAAGCCGCTCTTCGCCGGCACACCGCGCCCGATCTCTTTGGCCAACCTCGAGCCCGCCAACACCAAGCGCCCCGACATCATGGTGGCGCCCGATGTGAAGCTCCTCTCAAAGGGCAAGAAAGTCACCAGCAGCGACTCCCTCCCCGTCATCGGCGAGCTGTCGTTCATCACCGACGGCGACAAGACCGGTATCGACGGCGCGTATGTCGAGCTCGGGCCCAACACCCAATGGGTGCAGGTCGACCTCGGCTCTTCCGCCAAGATCGCCGCCGTCGCGGTCTGGCACTTCCACTCCCAGGCGCGCGTCTACCACGACGTCGTGATCCAGATCTCCGATGACGCCGAGTTCAAGAAGGGCGTCACCACGATCTTCAACACCGACGACGACAACTCGTCCAAGCTCGGCAAGGGCGCCGACAAGTCCTACGTCGAGACCAACAACGGCCGCATCGTCGACGCGAAGAACACCGCCGGCCGCTACGTTCGCCTCTACAGCAACGGCAACACTTCCGACGAGCTGAACCACTACTGCGAGGTAGAGGTCTTCGGCGTCCAGAAGTAACCCGCCCACGCTTCCCTTCCCCCGGGCCGGCCGCCTCGCGCGCGCCGGCCCTTTTTGTTTCCCACCGCGCCGCTACCGCCAGCTGATCTCGTACTTCGCCGACTTTGCGTCCGGCGACCGGATCACCAGCGCGCCCCGCGCCGCGTCGAAATTCCATCCGGCCCCCTCCGCCAGCTCCCGGCCGTCGCATATCACCCGTCGCGGCGCCCGCGCGGTGATCACGCGAAGCAGGTGCCGTTCGGCGCGGCCCGCGAAAGCAATCCTCAGCGTGTCGCCCGCGCGCATCGTCACCGTGGTCGCCTGCGGATCCGGATGCGTCTCAGGGTGCCAGAGCGTGAAACGGCCATCCGCATCGGGATTCACGAGCCACGTGCGGAACCCCGCCGAAGCCCGATCGCCAAGCCCCGTGTAGTCGCGCGAGACGTTGAGCGGCACCAAGGCCCCCGCCCGCAGGAACACCGGATACTCGTCCAGCGCGAACTCCCGCGTGATCCGTGCCGGGCCCGTGACCGCGAGTTCCCGG
>JBJTCH010000098.1:0-22372 GCA_046091745.1 Opitutaceae bacterium | reverse complement strand
ACCGCCTCCACCCGCTGACCCGCCCCGACGTCCTTCCGGAGAAACCCGAAGGGAAACAACGAAGCGACACCGGCCAGCTCGACCCGCAGGCGCCCGCGGCGTTCCGGCCGCACCACCCATTCCACCGCCGCTTCGCCCTTCGGCGCGATGCGATCCGCCAGCGGTAAGCGGGCGCGCCGCTCCCCGCGTTCCGCGGCGGCGAGCGCGGCGCGGATGTCGGCCGCGCGCGCCGTGAAGGTGGACTCCGCGCGCTTGCCCTCGTCGTCGACGGAGCGCGCGGTGAAATCGAGCCAGAGCCCGTAGGCGGGCAGGAAGCGCCGGCCATTCCTCAGCTCCGCCGTCACGACCGCGTCGTGCCCGGCCCGCAAGGGACCCGCCACCCGCAGGCGCCAGAGCACCTTGCGCAGGTTCAGCCACGAAAGCAGGCCGCTGAACAGCAGGCACGACAGCAGCAGCGAAAGCGTGATGAAGAGGATGTTGTTGGAGGAGTTGTACGCCGCGGCGCCGATGCCGAAGGCCACGGCGATGAGCAACGTGCCCGACACCGTCGGCAGCAGCCGGTGGCCGCGGCGCGGACACACCATCGACCACAGCAGCGCGTTCCACGTGAACGGCGCGCGCTTCTCCTCGCCTCCCGTGCCGGCCCATCCGCTGTGGACGTCGCGGCCGCCCGGAACCCCCGGCGCGATCGGATCGCGGTCTCCCGCCATGGGCATCGCGGCGGGGATCAGGCCGGCGCCGGAATCGCGCCCAGCAGCCGCTTCAGCGTGGCCGCCACCGCCCGGCGCTCCTCCAGCGCGTCGCTGGTCTGCCGGGCGGGCGCCAGACGGTGGGCGAGCACCGGCTCGACGAGGGAGGTCACATCCTCCGGCACCACGAAGTCGCGCCCCCGGGCGAGCGCGCGGGCCTGCGCGGCGGCGCGCAGCGCGAGGCTGCCGCGCACGCTCACGCCGCAGCGGAACTCCGCCTCGGTGCGCGTGGCGGCCACGATCCGCAGGATGAAGTCGATCACGCTGTCCTCCACGTAAACCTGCGGCACGAGCGCCTGCAGCGCCACGACCTCGGAACGCGTGAGCACCGGGTTGACCGAGATCGCGTCGTAGCCGCCGAGCGCGCGGCGCAAGATCTCGCGCTCGTCGTCGGCCCCCGGGTAACCCATGCGCAGCCGCATCAGGAAGCGGTCCATCTGGCTCTCCGGCAACGGGAACGTGCCCTCGTAATCGACCGGGTTCTGCGTCGCGAACACCATGAACGGCGCGCCCACCGGATGCGGCTCGCCGTCCACCGTGACGCGCGCGCGATCCATCACCTCGAGCAGGGCCGACTGGGTCTTCGGCGTCGTGCGGTTGATCTCGTCGGCCAGGACGATGTTCGCGAACACCGGGCCCTTCTTGAAGAGGAACTCCCGCGTCGTCTCGTCGTAGATGGCGACGCCGGTGACATCGCCCGGCAGCAGGTCGCTGGTGAACTGGATGCGCGAGAACGAACAGTCGAGCGAGCGGGCGAGCGAGTAAGCGAGGGTGGTCTTGCCCACGCCGGGCAGGTCCTCGAGCAGGAGGTGCCCGCCCGCCGCGAGGCACACGAGCACGTGGTCGATCACGTCGTCCTTGCCGCGGATCGTGGCGCGCATGTTCTCGCGCACGCGGTCCAGCGCCCGCCTGGCCTCGGAGATCCGTCCCGCCGCCACAAAATCGCTCATCGCGCGCACCGTAGGCGCACCGGCGGGCCGCGCAAATCGTTTTGCCGCGCGGCCCGTCTCACCAGTCCGTCGCTCAGAACCAGAGGCGCGGCCAGAGCGCGGAAGCGACCAGCGCCTGCAGGAGGCCCACCACGGAGATCACCGTGAGCAGCACGCTCCAGCTGCGGAGCGTCTCGGCCTCGGTCAGGCCGCCCAGCCGGCTGAACACCCAGAAGCCGCTGTCGTTCATCCAGGAAAGGATCGTGGCGCCGTAGCCGACCGCGAGGTAGATGTAGAACAGGTGCACGCCGAAGCCCTCCGGACCGGCGATCGAGAGCATGATGGAGGAGGCCGTGATCATCGCCACGGTGGCGGAGCCCTGCGCCACGCGGATGACCGCGGCCAGCAGCCAGGCGAGCAGCACGTGGCTCATGCCGCCCGCGGTCGCGAGCACGCGGACCGATTCGCCCACGCCGGCGTTCTTGATCATCGCGCCGTAGGCCCCGCCCGCCGCGGTGATGAGGATGATCACACCCGCCGTCTCGAGCGGCGGCCCGATGACGTCGCCGAGCTGCCGCCAGCCCACCGACTTCTGCTTCACGTAAACGGCGAGCGCGATGAGCGCGCCGAGCAGCAGGGCGATGTTCTTGTTTCCGAGAAAATCGAGCGCGTCCATCAACCCCGCGGGCATCGAGGAGCGCACCGGTCCGAGGAACGAGGCCGCCGCGATCAGGATCACGGGCAGCGCCACCGGGGCGATCGACGCGAGGAAACCCGGCAACTCCTCCTCCCGGCGCGAGGCCACCGCCTCGAGGGAGGCCAGTGACGAGCCGGCGGTCTCGCGCAACGGCACCGGCGAGCGGGCGTTGATCCAATGGGAGAACCCGAGACCGGCGAGGGCCGGCAGGATGCCGAACAACAGGCCGCCCACGATGGCGACGCCCAGGTCGAGCTTCAGCGTCTCCGCCACCACGAGCGGGCCCGGCGTCGGCGGCACCAGGCCGTGCGTGATCACGCCGCCGGCGCAGATTGCGAGCACGTAGAGGAGGTAGTTCTTACCCGTGCGCAGGCTCAGCGCGCGCGCGAGCGGCACGAGCAGGAAGAAAACGGTGTCGAAGAAGACCGGGATCGCCAAAACGAAGCCGCACGCCATCAGCGCGAACGCCGCCCGGGCCTCGCCGAGCACCGCGATGAACCGGCGGATGATCTTGTCGGCCGCGCCGCTCTCCATGAGCGCCACGCCGATGACCGACGCGATCGCGATCGTGAAACCGATCTTGCCCGCCGCGATGCCGAACTCGGCCATCGCCGACTCCACCGCCTTCGCGAAGCGCCCCGGCCCCGTCTGCCCGAGCGCGGTGGCGAGGCCCACGAAGAGCGCCGCGAAGAACAGCGCGAAGAAGGCGTGGACGCGCAGCCACGCGATCGCGAGAACGATGAGGACGATGCTGAGGCCCAGGACCGTGACCGGACCGAGCGTCAGCGCGAGGGGCGGGGTAAGGAGCACGGCCCAAAGCGCGCCACCGCGGCCGGCGTCCCGCAAGCCGGGATTTGCCGCGGGCTCAGTTCCCGAGGATCGCCAGCATGCGCTCGAACAGCCGGTTCACCCGCGCCTGGTTTTCCCGGACGAGTTCCTTGAAGCGCGCGAAGTCGATCTCGGTGCCCTCGAGCCCGTTGGCGTAATTGTCGATCAGCGCGAGGCTGTTGTAGTTCAACCCGGTCTCGGTGCAGAGGTCCGCCTCGTGGGCCGCCGTCATGCCGACGACATCGCCCCAGCTGCGGATCACGCGGATCTCGGCCTTGGTCTCGAAGCGCGGGCCCTGCATCTGCACATAGACCTTGCCGGGATGGATCACGAATTCCGGCGCGAGGCCAGCGATGATCCGCGGGATGAGGTTGTTCGCGATGCCGGGCGCCCCGCCCTTCAACTCGTCGTCGAAATAGGTCGCCGGGCCCTGCTGCAGGCAGACGTAGTCGGAGCAGGAGACGAAAGTCCCGGGCGGAAGCTCCGGCCGCAACGAACCCACGGAGTTGAGCGAGACGACGTCACGGAATCCCAGCGCGGAGATCGCCGCGAGGTTGGCGCGGTGGTTGATCGAGTGCGGTGGCAGCGGCGTGCCGAACCCGTGGCGGTTGAGCAACACGTGGTCTCCGCGGCGACGAAAGGTCACCGGACCGTGATTGGTCTCGACCTTCGCCGTCTCCCACGCGGAGAACAGGGTCGAATTCACGATGCTGGTACCGCTGATGAACGCGACTTTCATGCGCGCAGTGACGGGTCGGGCCCGCGCCGGGGCAACGCGAAAACCGGCGGCGATCTCCACCGTGGCCGTCGGACTCGCGCTTGCCCTCGGCGGCTGCGCCACACACGGGCCTTTGCATGTGTACACGCTCGCGGCCGGCGGGGAACGCCCGGTCCTCGACCTCGGCGCGAGCGCCCGCGCCGAGGTGCCGAGCTTCCTCGAGGAAGGGGACCGCGTGACCGGTTTCGCCTACGATCCCTACACCGACCACTTCTTCCTGCGTCTCGCGCCGGGTAACCGCATCCGCGTCGTCGACCGCCCAGCCCGGGCGATCAAGCGCGAGCTGGATATCAAGGGCGCGCCCGAGGGCGCCGGGGACCTCGCGGTACGTCCGCGCGACGGCTACCTTTACCTGCTCGGTCCGACACCGGGTCGTCTGCCTTTTTGCACGCGGCTCGGGGAATATCTCGGAGAACTTGCCCTGCAAGGCGCGACTCCCGGCGCGACCGGCCTCGCCTTCGACCTGACGAAGGACGCCCTGCTGGTCCTGGGAGACGAAGGGCGTCGGGTGACCGCCCACGACCTCACCGGCCGGAAGGTTGCGGAGGTGAAACTCGACCGGCGAGCCGGTCCCGCCCTGGCGTTCGACTCGGATCAACGCGAGTTCCACGCTCCCCTGCCCGATCGGCCCGGGGAAATCGCGGTGTTCGATGAGAACGGGCGTTTTCTCCGCAGCACCCCGGCGCCGGCCGGTTCGCCGCTGATCGACGTCGGCCCGCGTTCGTTCATCCGCGTTTTCTAGTTCGCGGCGGTTCCTCCGCACGCCCGCCTCCTCCGCCTCTATGCCGCTCATCGACTTGCCGCTGGAAAAACTGCGTGAATACCGCGGTCGTAACCCCCGTCCCGCCGATCACGACGCGTACTGGGAGAACGCGCTGCAGGAATTGGCCGCGACCGATCCGCGGCCCGAGCTCAAACCCGCGGGCGTGGTCTGTTCGGAGCGCGTGGAGTGCTTCGACCTCTGGTTCACCGGCGTTGGCGGCGCCCGGATCTATGCGAAATACCTGAGGCCCCGCGCGCCGAGCGGCGTGAAGCACCCGGCGGTCCTGCAGTTCCACGGCTACACCGGCCACAGCGGCGACTGGCTCGACAAGTTCGGCTGGCCCGCGGAGGGCTTCTGCCTCGCGGCGATGGATTGCCGCGGACAAGGCGGCAAATCGGAGGACAACACGCGCGTGGCCGGCCCAACGCTTCGCGGACACATCATCCGCGGGCTGGAGGATCCCGATCCCGCGAAACTGCTGTTCCGGCAGGTGTTCCTCGACACGGTGCAACTCGCGCGGGTCGTGATGGCCCGCCCCGAGGTCAATCCGGAGCGCGTCGGTTGCTGGGGTGCCTCGCAGGGTGGTGCGCTGGCCCTCGCCTGCGCCGCGCTGGAGCCGCGCATCCGCCGCACCGCCCCGGTGTTTCCGTTCCTGTGCGACTACCAGCGCGTGTGGGAAATGGACCTCGCGAAGGACGCCTACGAGGAGTTGCGGCTTTTCTTCCGGGCCTTCGATCCGCGACACGAACGCGGGGCCGCGATCTTCAACCGGCTGGGCTACATCGACGTCCAGCACCTCGCGCCCCGCATCCGCGCCGAGGTGCTGATGTTCACCAGCCTGATGGACACGGTTTGCCCGCCGAGCACGCAGTTCGCCGCGTACAACCGGATCACCTCGGCCAAGGACCTCGTGCTGTATCCCGACTTCGGGCACGAGGCCCTCCCCGGCCAGATCGACCGCACCTTCAACTTCCTGCGCGGCCTCTGAGGCGTCCGCCGGCCTAGACTCCCGCCGCGGCGTCGAAACGACGCGCCAGATCGACGTCCTTCGCCGTCACGCGCCCGCCCGCGTCGTGCGTTGTGAGCCGGATGTTCACGCGGTTGAAGACATTGGTCCAACCCGGGTGATGGTTTACCGCCTCGGCCTCGAACGAGGCGCGCACCATGAACGCGATCGCGGCGCGAAAGTCCGCGAACTGGTATTCCCGCTCCAGCGCCGATCGCTGGTATGACCAACCCGGCAAACCACGCAGGGCGGTGCCGATCTCCGCATCGGTGAGGGGAATGTTCATCAGCGTTCACCGTGACCGTCCGCCACCGCCCGTCAAATCCCCCGGGCGAAGGCGGCTTGTCATCCCCCACGACGACTCCCAACGTCGCGCCGCCTCATGTCGGAACCCACCCTCAAAGCCCCGCCGCACGTCGCGATCATCATGGACGGCAACGGGCGGTGGGCGAAACAGCGCGGCCTGCCCCGGATCGAGGGGCACCGGCGCGGCGTGGAGACGGTGCGGGCGACGACGTTCGCGGCGCGCGATCTCGGGGTGAAGATGCTCACGCTCTACGCGTTCTCGGTCGAAAACCGCAACCGGCCCGAGGACGAGGTGGGCGCGCTGATGGGCCTCCTCGAATTCTACCTGCGCAAGGAACTCGAGACCTTCGTCCGCGACCGCGTGCGCCTGCGCACCATCGGACGCACCGGCGACCTGCCTGCCGGCGTGCAAAGGGTTCTGCGCGAGACGGTCAAGGCGACCGAGAAGTTCGACGACTACACGCTGGTCCTCGCCCTGAATTACGGTTCCCGCACCGAGGTGCTGGACGCCGTCGGGGCCTACTCCGAAGCCGTGGCCGCCGGACGCGAGCAACCGGGCGCGGCCGGCTGGGAACGTTTTCAGCGTTATCTCTACACGGCCGACCTGCCCGACCCGGATCTGGTGATCCGCACCTCGGGTGAGACGCGGATGAGCAACTTCCTCTTGCTGCAGGCCGCCTACGCCGAGTGGTACTTCACCCCGGTGCTCTGGCCGGATTTCAAGCGGGAGGACCTGGCGGCCGCGATCGCCGACTATCACCGCCGCGAACGCCGCTTCGGGCGGACGAGCGACCAGGTACGGCCGACCGCGGTTTCCTGAACCACGATATGGGCAAGCGCATCTTCAGTACCGTCCTTCTCTGGTCGCTCGTCGGCGCCGTGATCTGGTTCTTCCGCACACCGGGCGCGCTGGTGCTCGTGACGCTGATTTCCGTCCTCACCTTGCGCGAGTTCTACGCGCTGATGCACGGCGCGGGCTACGATCCGTTCGACAAGTTCGGCCTGGTGATCGGGGCCGCCATCACGTTGGCGCCATGGCTGCGGGCCGACTTCGGCTTTGAGCCGGGGGTGTTGCTGCCGCTGGCCGTCGTGGTCTTCGCGATCCGGCTGCTCGGTGAACGCACCCCGGAGACGCGCGTCGAGGCGCTGGCGTCGTCGGTCTTCGGCGTCGTCTACGTGCCGCTCATGCTGTCCTACATGGTGGCGATCATCACGCCGCTGCCGGGCGACACGATCACGCCGAACGGCCGCCTGCTGCTCGCGCTGTGGCTCGTGGCAGTGGCGAAGTTTTGCGACGTGGGCGCGTTGCTGACGGGCCTCGCGATCGGCCGGCACCAGATGTCACCCCAGATCAGCCCGAAGAAAACCTGGGAGGGCGCGGCCGGCGGGCTGCTGACCTCGATGGGAGTGGGCGCGGGATTCGCCTGGCTTGCCCGCGACGTGTTCCCGCCGTTTCTCACCCCCGGTTTCGCCGCCCTGATCGCCCTGCCGGTTGGGGCGCTCGGGATCGTCGCCGACCTCGTCGAGTCGATCATCAAGCGCCGCGCCAACTTCAAGGACTCCGGGGCCACCATCCCCGGGATCGGCGGCATGTTCGACCTGAGCGACAGCATCATCCTCGCCGCCCCGGTGGGGTACCTGCTCTTCCGTCTGCCCTGAGCGCGGCGCGCGGCTCCGGCGCGCATCGTTGTCCTTGCCCGGGCGCGCGGAATCCGCGAACCAGAAGGTTCGCGATGGCTTCATCCGTCTCCTCCCAGCGCAAACGCATCGTCCTGCTCGGCGCCACCGGCTCCATCGGGGAGAACACGTTGCGCGTGATCGCCGCCCACCGCGACCGCTTGGAACTCGTGGGCATCGCCGCCCGCGGGAACTGGCAGCGGCTCGCCGCCATCGCGGGGGAGTTCGGGGTGCACCACGTGGGGATTTTCGACGAGAACGCGTGCGCCGCCGCGCACGCCGCGTCGTCCGCTTTCCCCCCGGGGACGCGGATCGTGGGCGGACTCGGAGGCCTGAACGAACTCGCCCGGCTGCCCGAAGCCGACGTCGTGCTGGTCGCCGTGGTGGGCACCACGGGCTTGGAGCCCGCGCTGACGGCGCTGGCCGCCGGCAAGGACCTCGCCCTCGCCTCCAAGGAAATCCTCGTGCTGGCCGGAAAGTTCGTCGTGGCGGCGGCTCATCAGCACGGGCGCCGGCTCCTGCCGGTCGACAGCGAGCACAACGCCGTCTTCCAGTGCCTGGAGGGCCATCCGCAGGCCGGCGTACGGCGTATCGTGCTTACCGCAAGCGGTGGGGCTTTCCGCGACTGGCCCGTGGAACGTCTGGCGGAGGTCACGCCCGCCGACGCCATCCGCCACCCGAATTGGTCGATGGGACCCAAGATCACCGTCGACTCCGCCACTCTCGCCAACAAGGGCCTCGAGTTGATCGAGGCCCAATGTCTCTTCGGCCTGCGACCGGATCAATGCGACGCCGTTCTCCACCCGCAGAGCATCGTGCATTGCCTCGTGGAGTTCGCCGACGGCGCGATGCTCGCGCAGCTCTGCCCGCCTTCGATGACGTTCCCGATCCAGCACGCGCTGCTCTACCCGGAGCGCGCGCCCGGCGTCGACGGCGCGCTCGATCTCGGCCGGTTGCTCAACCTCGAGTTCCGGCCGGTCGACGAGGGCCGGTTCCCGATGCTCAAGCTCGCCCGCGAGGTGATGCGCGCCGGCGGCGTGGCGCCCGCCGCCTACAACGCGGCCAACGAGGTCGCCGTGGCGGAATTCCTCGCCGGCCGGCTCCCGTTCCTTGCGATTCCCGAGGTGGTGACGCAGGTTCTGGGCCGCATCAAAAACTTCGAACCCGGCGATCTTCCCTCCGTGCTCGCGCTCGACCAAGAGGCCCGTCGCCTCGCCGCCGAACGCGCCGCCGCCCTCGCCACCCGCTGAACTCCGCGTCCCGTGGCTCCCGATCTCCTTCCCTCGCTGCTCTCCAACCTCTGGTCGATCCTCCTCGTCGCGCTGTTCTTCGGCGGATCGATTTTCGTCCACGAGCTCGGGCATTTTCTCGCCGCGCGGCGCCGCGGGGTGCTCGTGGAGCGCTTCTCGATCGGCTTCGGCCCCGCGATCTTCTCCTGGCGCGGCAAGGACGGCGTCGAGTACCGCCTGTCGTGGTTTCCGCTCGGCGGCTACGTGCTGCTGCCGCAGCTCGCCGACCTCGGCCCCGCCGAGGGCCCCAGCGCGGCCGACGTTTCCCGCCTGCCGCCCGTCAGCTACGGCTCCAAGCTGCTGGTCTTCGCCGCGGGTGCGGCGTTCAACGTCATCTTCGCCTTCGCCCTAGCCTGCATCGTGTGGGCCCTCGGCCAGCCGGTCAGCAGCGACATGGTTTCCACGCGCATCGGCTACGTCGCGCCCACCCTTGATCTGCCCGACGGCCAGCGGGTGACCAGCCCGGCCGCCGCCGCCGGCCTACGCGTTGGCGATGTCATCCGCCGCGTCGACGGCGCCGCCGTGAAGGAATGGAGCGACATCCAGAACTCGCTCGTGCTCGGCTCCGGCCGCGCCGCCAACGGCGACCCGGAGGTCGTGATCGACCTCGAACGCGGCGGACGACCGCTCCAGGTGAAAGTCACCCCGCGCCTCGCCGGCTCGGAGAAGGTCCGCCGCGTCGGCATCGGCCCGGGCTTCGAACTTGTCGTGCAGGCCGTCGCCGCCGGCTCGCCCGCCGCCCGCGCCGGCTTCCAGGCCGAGGACGAGATCCTCACCCTCGACGGCGCTTCCATGATCAACGACTCGGCCTTTCGCCTCGCGCTCGAGGCCTCGGCCGCCCGCGAGTCCAAGGCGACCGTGCGCCGCGCCGGCGCCATCCGCGAACTCACGCTCGCTCCGCGCGAAACCGACCGGAAGTCGCCCTTCATCGGCCTCACGCTCCGCACCGGTTACCGCACCGTGCACGTCTCGCCCTTCACCCAGCTGGCCGACGTCGCGCGCTGGACCGTCCGCACCCTCCGCAGCCTCGTCAGCCCGCATTCCGACATCGGTCTCGACAAGATGTCCGGCCCCGTGGGCATCGCCCGCATCCTGCACAGCGCCGCCGAGGTGGGCATGCGCGCGGTGCTCATGATCACGATCCTGCTGAACGTGAACCTCGCGATCTTCAATCTGCTGCCGCTGCCGGTGCTTGACGGCGGCCAGATGGTGTTCGCGACCATCGCCCGCGTGCGCGGCCGGCCCCTCCCCGCCAACGTCATCGCCACCGCGCAAAGCGTGTTCTTCGTCCTTCTGCTCTCGATGATCGCCTACGTGACGGTCTTTTCCGACGTCCCGCGCATCATGCGGGAGTTCCGCGCCGAGCGCGCCGCCGAACCCTTGGCCGCCCCGGCGAAGTGACACCTTCCCCCTCGCGCCCGATGTCCTACTGCGCCTCGCGCTTCCAAACCGTCCGCCGGCCCACCCGCGAGGTGAAGGTCGGCGCCGTCGGCGTCGGCGGTTCCCAGCCGATCCGCGTGCAATCGATGACGACCAGCGACACGCAGGACGTCGCCGCCACCGTGCGCCAGTCGATCGCACTCGCCGAGGTGGGCTGCGAGATCGTGCGCATCACGGCGCCGAACGTCGCCGCGGCCCGCTGCCTGCGCGACATCCGCCGCGATTTCACCGCCGCGGGCTTCGGCCACGTGCCGCTGGTGGCCGACATCCATTTCCTGCCCGCCGCCGCCATGGAGGCGGTCGAACACGTCGAGAAGGTGCGGA
Organism: Opitutaceae bacterium; assembly: GCA_046091745.1. Taxonomy (GTDB): domain Bacteria; phylum Verrucomicrobiota; class Verrucomicrobiia; order Opitutales; family Opitutaceae; genus ER46. The sequence goes on along the minus strand of JBJTCH010000098.1, from coordinate 11,586 downwards.
TCAATCCCGGCAATTACGCCGACAAGAAGAAGTTCGCGGTGCGGGAGTACTCGGACTTGGACTACGAGGTGGAGCTGCAACGGCTGCACGACGCGTTTTCCCCGCTGGTGAAACGCTGCCGTGAACTGGGCCGAGCGCTGCGCGTCGGCACCAACCACGGTTCGCTCAGCGACCGCGTCATGAACCGCTACGGCGACACGCCGCTCGGCATGGTCGAGAGCGCGCTGGAGTTCCTGCGCATCGCCGAGGCGCATTCGTTCCGGGACATCATCCTGTCGATGAAGTCGTCCAACCCGAAGGTCATGATCCAGGCCTACCGCCTGCTCGTGCAGCGGATGGCGGCGGAGGACATGCATTACCCGCTGCACCTCGGCGTGACCGAGGCGGGCGACGGCGAGGACGGCCGCATCAAGAGCGCGATCGGCATCGGCTCGCTTCTCCTCGACGGCCTCGGCGACACGATCCGCGTGTCCCTCACGGAGGACAGCGTCTACGAGATTCCGGTGGCGCGCGCGATCGCCGACAAGGCGATGAGCCGCTGGCGCGGAGAGGGCGGTCCCGCGACGCCGCCCGACGCGATCGATCCTTTCAGCTTCACCCGCCGCGTTTCCAATCCGGTCGACTTGAGCGCCCGCTGCCGCGCCGGCGGAGACCAGCCTCCCCGCGTGATCGTCCGCGTGCCGTCGGCGGCCGAGCTCCCCGCCGCCGCCGCCGCTCTCGCCTCGGCCAAGCTCGTCGATACCCCGGCCGAGGGCCTGCTCGTGCCCGTGGCCTCCCCCGGCGACCTGGCGGAATTGTGCGCCACCGCGGCGCGGACCGACCTGCCGGCCGATTTCCTTGTGCTGGAGACGGCGCCCGCCCTCACGCCGGACATCCTGCAACCCCTGCTCGCGCTCACGCGAGGCACCATCGTGCTGCTGCGGCGGTTCACCGGCGCAGAGGCCGGCACGCTCGCGGACTTTGCCGCGCTGGCCGCGCGCCACGGCCACTTCGTGGCGTGCGAGGTGGAGGCGGGTGATATTCCCGCCCTCTCAACGATCATCGCGGGCCCGGACGGCGCGCGTCTCTGGTTCACCCTCGGCACGGCCGCGGCCGCCGGCGATCACGCGCATCCGGCCGGGCGCTATCGCCGGCTCGTCGAGGCGCTGCGCGTCACGGGCTCCCGCGCACCGATCTGGATCCGTAACACCGCGGGCACGGCGGTTAGCCACGACTCGTCGTTTCTCTCCCGCCTGCTCGAGGCGTCGTTTCTCACGGGCACCTTGCTGTGCGACGGCATGGGCGACGTGGTGAGCATTGAGACAGAGGCGGATCCCGTGCGCGCGACGCGGCTCGCCTATAACGTCCTGCAGGGCGCGGGCGCGCGCATCTCGAAGACCGAGTTCGTGGCGTGCCCCAGTTGCGGCCGCACCCTCTTTGACCTGCAGACCACCACGCAACGCATCCGCGCCCAGACCGGCCACCTGAAGGGCGTGAAGATCGCGATCATGGGCTGCATCGTGAACGGCCCGGGCGAGATGGCCGACGCCGACTTCGGCTACGTCGGCGGCGCGCCGGGGAAGATCAACCTCTACGTCGGCAAGACGTGCGTGCAGTACAACATCCCGCAGGCCGAGGCCGACGCGCGGTTGATCGCGCTCATCCGCGAGCACGGCAAGTGGACCGATCCCGCGCCCTGAACCTCCCGCCCGTATCCGGAACCGCGATTCGTAGACCGTATCGGGGGATCGATTACAGCGGGATCAGGCTTCCCAAGCCGGTAATAAAAGATCCGTGGAAAATCAGGCGAACCCCGGGACAGGGGCGAGCCGAAGCCGGAAAGCCGCCGCACGAGGCAACAAAAAACCCGCGAAACTTATGCCCAGCGCGGTGTGAACAAGTTGTCGGGAAGTTCACCTTGAAACGATTTTTTGGTTCACAGTTATTCCGACCTTCGCCAATTCTTCCGGCCCGTTCGTTCGTTCCTTCCCATGTCCTCGCGCTCACCCTTTGCGGTAGCTGCAGTGATTTCCCAAGTTAGCAATTAGCCATCAACATCTTATGATTTTCCCGTCGGCCCTTGGTCCGCGGTTGGTGGCTCTCCACGAATTTTATCACGGCAGTCAGGTAAAGGTTGGCCCCGGGCGGCATGCTGGGAGCGTCTCGACGGCGCCGTGTGAATAAATCCGCGCCCAACCGACCCTCCATGCCTTCCGCCGTCCTGCCCTCCAGTCTCTGGGAGACCGTGAAGTGCGACTTCAAGTCGCTCTTCCCGGAGGACGTGTTCCAGATGTGGTTCGAGCCGGTCGTGTGCCTCGAGTCGACCACCGACACGATCACGCTCGGGGTACCGAACGACTTCGCGGCGATCTGGATCCACGACAATTACCTCGACCTGATCTCGCAGCGCCTGCGCCTCACCGCCGGCCGCATGGTCAACGTGCGACTGCGCAAGATGGACGCCAACGTCGGCCAGCCGGCCGCCGCAAATCGCAACCACTCGCGATCCGAGCCGCCGGCCGCCAAACCGCGCGCCGCCGCCGCCAAGCGCACCGCGCGCTCCGATGAACGCGGAGCCCCGACGGGCTCGCTCAACCCGCGCAACACGTTCGAGACGTTCGTCGTCGGCTCCAACAACCAGATGGCGCACGCCGCGGCCCTCGCCGTCGCGCAGGCCCCGGGCCAGGCCTACAATCCGCTGTTCCTCTACGGCGACACCGGCCTCGGCAAGACGCACCTCATGCACGCGATCGGCCACGCCGTGCTGCGCGCCAACCCCGACGCCCGCGTCGCTTACCTCTCGACCGAGAAGTTCACCAACGAGTTCATCCAGGCGCTGCAGGAGAATGCCCTCACGCGCTTCCGCCAGCGCTACCGGAGCGTCGACATTCTCCTCATCGACGACGTGCAGTTCCTCACCGGCAAGGAGCGCATCCAGGAGGAGTTCTTCCACACCTTCAACGACCTGTTCGAGTCGGGGAAGCAGATCGTCCTGACGAGCGACCGCCGCGCCAGCGAGATCCAGAAGCTGGAATCGCGGCTGGTCTCGCGCTTCGAGTGGGGCCTGCCCGCCGACATCCAGGCGCCCGACCTCGAGACCCGCTTCGCCATCCTCCGTGCCAAGGCCCAGCAGCTCAATTGCACGCTGCCCGAGCCGATCCTCGGCTTCATTGCCCAGCACATCACGCGCAACATCCGCCGGCTCGAGGGCGCGCTCCTCAAGGTCTCCAGCTACTCCGCCCTCACCAGCAAGCCGATCGACCTGCCCACCGCCGAGCGCCTCCTGCACGACGTGCTCATGGAGCAGGCCCAGAACGTCCTCACGATCGAGACGATCCAGAAGCGCGTGGCCGACCATTTCCAGATCCGCCACAGCGACATGACCAGCAAGCGGCGGCCCAACAACATCGCCATCCCCCGCCAGATCGCGATGTACCTCGCCCGCACGCTCACCCGCCACTCGCTGCAGGACATCGGCGACGCCTTCGGTGGCCGCGACCACGGCACCGTGATCCACGCCTGCAAGGCCGTGGATAACATGATGGAACAGGACGCCACCACCCGCGGCAGCGTCGAGTTCCTCAAGTCCCAGCTCTCGCGCTGACCGCGGTCGGGGCCGCCGCGCGCTTGCCAGCCGCCATCTCCGCGGCGAACTTCCGGCTTTCGTACGATCCTCCCATGACCCTCACGCCCGAGCAGAAGAAAACCGTGGCCGAGTGGGTCGCCGCCGGCGAAGGCCTCTCGGCGATCCAGACCAAACTGCGGGATCACTTCCAGGTCTCCCTGACCTACCGAGACGTGCGCTTCCTCGTCGACGACCTCAACCTAGACCTCAAGGACGCCGCGCCCAAGGTCGACACGACCGACGTCACCAAGGCCCCGCCCGCGCCCGCCGCGAAGCCCGCCGCCGCGCCGGAGAAGAAGGGTTTCTTCGACAAGGCCAAGGAGAAGCTCGGCCTCGCCAAGGAAGAGCCCGCCGTCGAGGAGCCGGGCATGGACGACGGCGAATTGCCGCCCGAGGATCTCGAGGAAGCCATGCCCGCCGGCGCCAGCGGCGTGTCGGTCTCGGTCGACAAGGTCACCCTTATCCCCGGCGCCGTCGCGAGCGGAACCGTCACCTTCAGCGACGGCGTCACCGGCAAGTGGATGGTCGACCAGTACGGCCGCCCCGGCTTCACGCAGATCAGCCAGGACGGCTATCGTCCGAAGCCCGCCGACGCCCAGGCTTTCATGCAGGAGCTCAGCCTCGCCCTGCAAAAGCAGGGATTCTGAACGGACCCGGGCTACGTCGCCGGCGGGATCGCGACCGGCTTCACGCCCAGCGCGCCCGCGGCGGCCGCCTGATGGCGGTCGTGGGTGTGGATTTCGGCGAAACGGTGGTGCAGCGCCGTCACCAGATGAAGGCAATCCGCCGACCGCAGGAAGGTCCCCTCGGGTAAAGTCGCGTAAATCCGAGCTGAAGCCTCCATGATCGGTCCGTCGAGCGGCAGCCACGACCAGAAGCCCGCGATGTCATCCGCGGAGAACTGCCGGATCGCCGCCTGAAAATCAGCCCGCGACCACCTGCCCTCGCGGAGCCGGCGATGAAACACCGCCATGAGCTCCACCCGGACCAGTTCGGAAACGTAAACCGAGTCCTCCGCCTCCAGGCGCAGGCGAACCGCCGCGGTTTCGAGTTCGCGGACGTAGAGCTTCGCCGCGGTGGACGTGTCGCAGAAAATCATCGATCCCCGCGGACCGCATCCAGATCCGACTGAAGATCGTGCCCCGGCAGGCGATTCATCAGCGCCGCGAATTCAGGCAACAGCACGCGGCCGCGCCGACGTCGGGCGATCATCGCGGGATTGGCGAGAACCGCCACCGGCCGCCCCCGATCCGTGACCGTGATCGGAGTACGCGCCGCTCCCGCCCGCCTCACCAGTTCGCCCGTGGTGGCGTGGAGTTCCTTGATCGTGATCGATGCCATGGGGAAACGATAGCATCGGTCCTCGCAGGGTCAAGTGACACGGTTACACTTAAGTTTACGAACCCTTCGCCAGCAGCTCCCGCAGCTGGTTTTCGTCGATAACGGGCACGCCTAGGGACCGGGCCTTCTCCAGCTTCGAGCCGGCATCGTCACCGGCGAGGACGTAGTGGGTCTTGCGGCTGACGCTGCCGCTTACTTTACCGCCGGCGGCCTCGATCATCGCCGTGGCAGCCTCGCGCGAGAGCGTCGGCAAAGTGCCCGTCAGCACGAAGGTCTGGCCGGCGAAGACGGTTCCTGACACGGCCGGCGCGGCGGGTTCGACCCCCGCGGCGCGCAAAGCCTCGAGCAGGGCTAGATTTTCCGGAGCGGACACCCAGCCGCGGACCGCCGCCGCCGTTTTCTCGCCGAAGCCCTCGATGCGCACGAGCTCCGCCTCGCTCGCGGCGGCGAGCGCCTCCAGCGAACGAAAAACCCGCGCGAGGTCCTTGGCCGCGGCCGCTCCCACCTGAGGGATACCGAGACCATTGATCACCCGCCAGAGATCGGCCCGGCGCCGCGCGTCGATCGCCGCGATGAGATTAGCGGCCCACACCTCGCCTGATTTCTTGAGCGGCAGCAGGTCCTCGAGCCGGAGCCGGAACACGTCGGCAAGGGAGCGAATGAGGCCGCGCTCCAGCAGGAGCCCGACGACCTCCTCACCGAGCCCGTCGATGTCGACGCCGCTCTTGGACGCGAAGTGCTCGATCCGGCGCCGGACTTTCTCGGGGCACGCGGGGTTCGGACACCGCCACACCACCTCACCCTCGCCGCGCACCGCGGCGGTCCGGCACACCGGGCAGGACGTCGGAAACGCGTAGGGCGCGGAGCCGTCCGGGCGCTTCGCCACCAGCACCGCCACGACCGCGGGAATGATCTCGCCGGCCTTCTCTACGAGCACGGCATCGCCGATCCGTACGTCCTTGCGCGCGATCTCGTCGGCGTTGTGCAACGTGGCGCGTTTGACCGTGGTGCCCGCGAGGAAGACCGGCTCCAACTCCGCGACGGGGGTCAGCGCGCCGGTGCGGCCGACCTGGATCGTGATGTCGCGCACGCGCGTCTCGGCCCGGTCGGGGGCGAACTTGTAGGCGCAGGCCCAGCGGGGGGAAAGCTTGCGGGCCGCCTCGGCCTGCCCCTCGGCCGTCATGCCGCGAAAGCCGATCTTCGGGTGGCGCTGCTGCTCGAAGGAATCGAGTTTCACCACGGCGCCGTCGGTCCCGTAGGCGAAACCCCGCCGGCGACCATCGAGCTCGCCGATCGCCGCCCACACGGCGTCGATCCCGCGCACGGACCAAAAAGCCTCGACGACCGGCAGGCCCCAGGCCCGCAGCAACGCGTGAAACTCAGTCTGCGACGCGCAGACGGCGGACGACTGGAAACCGAGTCCGTAGAGCACGATCTCGAGGCGGCGCGCGGCGACGAGGCGGGAGTCGAGTAGCTTGAGCGTGCCCGCCGCGAGGTTGCGCGGATTGGCGTAAGGGGCCTCCCCGGCCTCCTCCTGCACCTGGTTGATCCGGCGAAATTCCTCCTCGCGGAGGTAGATCTCGCCACGGATCTCGATCAACTCGGGCGCGCCCTCCCCCGCCAGCGTGGCAGGCAGACCACGGAGGGTGCGCACGTTGGCCGTGACATCGTCGCCCTCCTCGCCGTCGCCGCGGGTGACGGCACGCGTGAGCCGGCCACGCTCATAGGTGAGGCTCACCGCCACCCCGTCGATCTTCGGCTCCACCGTGTAGGCGAGGTCGTCGATTCCCAGCGCCCGGGCGAGACGCGCGTGAAATTCACGCAACTCCGCCTCGTCATAGGTGTTGTCGAGCGTGGTCATCGCCAGCCGGTGCTTCACGCGGGCGAAACCCTCGGCGCGATCGTCACCCACGCGCGCCGTCGGGGTCTCGGCGCCGGCCGCCGCCGCCTCCACCGGGAAACGCGCCTCGAGCGCGGCCAGCTCGGCCTTCAGGCGGTCGTAATCAAAGTCGGCGATCTCGGGACGCGCCCGCCGGTAATAAAGCTCGTCGTGACGCGCCACCTCGGCGCGCAGCTCGGCGATGCGTGGGCGGGCCTGATCGGGCGACATGTCCCTGATTCTCGCGCCGGCGGCCGGCGCGTCCAGCCTGCGCTCGGACGCGATTCGCGCGCGGCGCCTCAGGGCGCTCCGCGCGCGGCAGCAAGCCACGCCGTGATCTGCGCGTCTCCCGGACGCTGCTGGAGCGCGGCCTCCAGGGCCCGCACCGCCTCGGCGCGCTGCCCGAGACGCGCGAGCACCAGTCCAAGCTGGGCGAGAGCGTCCGCATGGCGTGGTTGCAGCGCGACCGCGTTCCGGAAGCTGGCGGCCGCCTCCTCGAGTTTACCGTCCTGCACCAGCAGGCTGCCGATCAGGAAGTGGGGATGCGCCTCGCGCGGATTGAGTTCGATAGCGCGCCGGTAGTGGCGGAGGGCGCCGGCCCGGTCGCCGAGCATGGAACAAACGTTGCCAAGATTGTTGTGCGCCCCGGCGTTTCCGGGCGCGAGGGCCAGCGAACGTTCCAGACGGGCCCGCGCGTCCTCGGGCTTACCCCGCATCGCGAGCACAACCGCGGAGCCGTTGAGGGCGTTGGCGTGGTCCGGCTGCCGGGAGAGCACCTGCTCGTAGAGCGCCATGGCCTCGTCGAGCTGGTTCAGGTCGGAAAGCGCATTCGCAAGATTGTTGGTGACCTCGGGATTCCCCGGCTGCGCCGCGAGCGCGCGCCGGAAATGCGGCAACGCGTCGGCCGGGCGCCCCAGCTCGGTGAGGGCGTGCCCGAGGTTGTTGTTGGCGTTCATGTAGTCGGGCCGGATCGCCAGAGACGCCCGGTAGTCCGCGAACGCCTCGTCCACGCGGCCCGCCTTGTAGCGGTGCAGGCCGCGGTTGTCGTGGGCGAGATAGTTGCCCTCGGTGGCCTCGATCGCGCGCGTGAAGAGCGTCTCCGAATCGCGCCAAACCCCGATCTGGCTCCACGTCATGACCGCGCACCCCAGCAGGACGGCAACACCCGCCGCGCCCCGGATCCGCCGCGTGGCCGCCGAAGCCGTCGGGGCCAAACTCCAGACGGCCGCCACCTGCACGCCGAAGATTGTGAGGTAGGTGTAGCGGTCGGCCATCGACTGCAGCCCGACCTGCACAAGGCCGATCACCGGTACCAGCGTGCCGAGGAACCAGAACCAGCCGACCGCGATCCACGACCGCCGGCGGAATTGCCAGACGGCCGCGGCGGTCAACGCGCCGACCACCAGCAGCGCCGCCACCTCTTTCCGCGCGGGCCATGAGCCCGGATGCGGGTAAAGCACGGCGAGGTCGACCGGCAGCAGGAATTTACCGAGATAGCGCACCACCGCGATGACCCCGTTGCCCAAGCGGTCGCTCAACGAGAGCTGGGCCGTGACCGAACCACCGGCCTTCTGCACGTGGTAGGTCACGACCGCCGAAACGATCACGAGGACGAAGAACGGCAGCTTCTCCACCAACAGCCGAACCCATGACGGCCCCGCACCGCGCGCGAGCTCGACCCGCCGGAGCGGCCAGAAATCGAGCAGCAGCAGGAGGCACGGCAGCGTGACCAGCATCGGCTTCGCCATCAGGCCGAGCGCGAAGGCCGCCAGCGTGGCCGCATAGGCGGCGAGCCACGGCCGCCCGTCCCGCCGGCGCCGCGCATATCCGGCATAGAGCCAGAGCACCGCGAAAAAGAAAAAGCCGCTGAGCACGTCCTTGCGCTCCGACACCCACGCCACCGACTCCACCCGGAGCGGGTGCCACGCGAACAGCGCCGCGCAGAACGCGCTGCGCCACACGGATCCGGTGAGCCGTCGTAGCGCGAGAAACGCCAGGGCAGCGTTGAGCGCGTGCCACAAGACGCTTGTCGCGTGGTGCCCGCGCGGATCCAGGCCGAAGAGTGTGACGTCGAGCTGGTGCGACATCCATGTGAGCGGGTGCCAGTTGGACGCGACGCCCGCCGTGAGCGCCCAGCGGATACCCGCCGCGGTGAGCCCGCCCTGCACCGGCGCGTTGGCGGTGACGTAATCGGGGTCGTCGTAGTTCACGAAACCGTTCCCGATCGCCCGCGCAAAAAGCAGGAAAGTGATCACGGCCAAACTCGCCGCGATCATCCCAGGTCGCACGCCCGTCGCTTTTCCCGAGGGACTCATACCGGCCGGAAGCCTGCAATTCACCGCGCCCGGATCAACCTGCCTCTGCGAGTTCGGGCGAAAGTTGGCTTCGCATGGAAATCCGCGGCACCAACGGTCACCTTACTTTATCGCCGGACATCTTTATTTGGAAGCAAGCTCCCTACCAACCCGCCCTCGCCCGTTTGGGAGCCGACTTTTTCCCCGGAACGCAACCTCAGCGGCTTTTCCAGCAGTGTCCGATAGGCCGCCCAGCGGCAGTAGAGCAGGATGGCGACCCCGGCCCCGGCCGTGTCGGCGATCCAGTCGCCGAGTTCCGAGGATCTGCCGGGAACGAAGTACTGATGCCACTCATCAGTCGCTCCGAAAGCCGAGACAGCGAGCAAGGCCCACCACGCCTTCGATCGTCCACGCATGGCCCGGCAGGCCAAGGTGCCCAGCAGGCCGTAGACGGAGAAATGGACCACCTTGTCGAAATGCGTGATCCGCGGACCTGCGACGCTCGACCGGCTGGAGGCGGTGAAGATCAAAACCATGATCACCACCGGCCACAGCCAGGCGCGGCGTTCCGCGGTAAACCATCGCGCGCGGTTCATGATGCACCGCTCCGCGGCGACTCCGACCAGCCTACCGCACGGTTTCTCCCCTCTTCCTTGGCCGCATAAAGCGCGCGGTCCGCTGCGGCCAAAAGCGCGTCGGCGGAGCATTGCTCTCCGGCCAATGAGGCCGCGCCGGCACTGACCGTGAATCCCGCGTCCGCCGCCGCGGCGCAAATCCTGCGCGCGGCCTCAAGGGCGCCGGCCGCGTCGGCCGCCGGCAGGATCACCCCGAGCTCGTCACCGCCCACGCGGGCCACGCGGTCGATGCCCCGCACCGCCGCGGGAATCCGTTCCGCCAGAACGCGCAGCGCGACGTCGCCGGCGGCGTGTCCGCGCGTGTCGTTGATGCGCTTGAAGTGGTCCACATCCGCGAGCACCAGCCCCAGGGGCTGCCCCAGCCGGCGCGCGCGTTCCGTCTCCTCCGCGAGAATGCGGTCAAACTCCCGGCGGTTGAGCAACCCGGTGAGCGCGTCACGTGTGGCAAGCCGACGCAGTTCGGCCAGCGTCGCGCCGAGCCGCAGGGCGTAGCGCAGCGCGCGTTCCAGCAAGCGCGGCGTGATCTCCCCTTTCACCAGGTAATCCAGCGCCCCCGCCTCCATCGCGGCGAGATCGACCCGTTCGCCCGACTCAGCCGTGAGGAAAATGATCGGCGTCGCGCAACCACGAGCCGCCGCCTCACGGATCAGCTGCAGGCCGTCGCGCTCACCCAACTGGAAATCCAACAGACACGCAGCGTAATCACCCGAAAGCAGCCGCGCGAATCCTTCGTCGTAAGTTCCCGCGCACTCCAATTCGAATCGCTCCCCGTGAAACGCGCCGAAATGCGCCGCGGTTAGCCGGTGCTGCAACCGGTCATCATCGATGAGGAGAATCCTGCGCGGCATCGGGAAAGACGGAAGCCGCCGGGGAAACCGCTGCTCAACCCCGCGCGGTGCCCGCGGCGAGATCCGCCGCCCGCGCCCCGATCTTCGCCGGAACGCCCGCCCGGTCCGCGAGGTTGTCCCGGATACAGTTCACCAACGCGCTGCCCACGACCACGCCGTCGGCGTGCGCCGCCACCTCGGCCACCTGCGCCCGCGTGCCGATCCCGAAGCCGACCACCGTCGGCAGGTCCGTCCGCGCCCGGATGCGCTTCATCGCCTCCGGGATGTTGCCCGCTACCTGGTCGCGCACGCCGGTCACGCCCTCGCGGGAGACATAGTAGAGGAATCCGGTGGTCGCTGAAGCGACGCGGGCGATGCGTTCGTCGGGCGTGGTGGGCGCGATGATGAAGACGGTGTCGACCCCGTGGCGCTTTCCGGCCGCCAGCACTTCCCCGGCCTCCTCGGGCGGCAGGTCGAGCGTCAGGATGCCATCCACGCCGGCCGCGCGCGCCGCGCCGAGGTACGCGTCGACACCGTTGGCGAACACGAGGTTGTAGTAGGTGTAGAAAACAACGGGCGCATCGCTGAACTCGCGGATGCGACGCACGAGTTCGAAAACCCGCGCCGCCGTCATCCCGCCCTCCAAGGCCCGCTGGGCCGCCAGTTGGTTGGTGAGACCGTCGGCCAGCGGATCGGAAAACGGCACGCCCAGCTCAAGTATATCGACGCCGTTCGCCAGCAGCGCGCGACAGACCTGCACCGAGGTCTCGAAGTCAGGGTCCCCCGCGCAGACGTAGGCAACGAAAGCCGCACGGCGCGCGGCGCGACACTGGGCGAAGACCGGTTGAAGGCGGGACATGGACCGGGGAAAGTGGCCGTTCACCTCCGCGAAGGAAACCGCAATTTTCCGCCGCGGAGCTCAGAACGAGAATTCGACCGAGACCGGAAGATGGTCGGAGAGCAGCGAGGAAACGACCTCGCAGCGCACGTCGGCGCAGCCCTCGGG
>JBJTCH010000097.1:0-5335 GCA_046091745.1 Opitutaceae bacterium | reverse complement strand
CCTGATGTCCCCGTCGTCCCCGCTCCCCCGGCGCGAATTCCTCCTCCGTGCCGCCTCCGCGGCCGCTGTCGCCACCATTCCCGTCCCGCTGCCCGCCGCGGCCGCCCACGGCCTGACGCTCGGTCTTTCCCAGTACTCGCTCAAGGGACTCTTCGCCGCCAAGACCCTCGACCCGCTGGACTATCCGGCCTTCGCCCGGCGGGAGTTCGGCATCACCGAGCTCGATCTCTGGGAGGGCGGACTGCCCGCCGACCGGATCGACGATGAACGCTACCTCGCCGCTCTGCGGAAACGCGCCGCCGACGCCGGCACGCACCTGTTCCTGCTCATGGCCGGCGTGGTCGACGCCACCGGCGGCGCAGGCAAGGCCAAGAAGAAGGCCAAGCCCGCCGACCACGCGCGTTCGATTGAGCGCTCCGCCCAACTCGGCTGCCGCTACGTCCGCTTTTTCGTCAGCGCCCCCGGGGGAGACCGCGCCGCCGCCGTGGCCCGCTGCGCCGAGGCGCTGGCGCCGCTCGCCGATCGCGCCCAGGCCCTTGGCCTCACGACCGCGATCGAGCCGGGGGCCTCGGCGCTCACGCAGGACGGCGCTTTCCTCGCCGAGCTGATGCGCGCGATGCGCCACCCGCACTGCCGGCTGATGCCCGACTTCGGCAAGCTGCGCGGCGACATCTACGCCGGCACGGAAGCGATGATGCCCCACGCGGCGGTCATCTCCGCCAAGACCCACGAGTTCGACGCCGCCGGCAACCAGATCGACTTCGATTACTTCCGCCTGATGCGGATCGTCGCGGCGGCCGGCTTCCGCGGCATCGTCGCCATCGAATGGGAGGGCAGGAAACTCGACCCCGTCGCCGGGGTCCGCGCCTCCCGGAACCTGATCGAACGCGCCCTCGCCGCCCTTTGAAACTCCCCCCGATGCCCCTCCCCTCCACCTTCACCCGTCGCGCCTTCCTGCGCTCCACCGGAACCGGCGTCGCCGCCCTCGGCCTTGCCCCCGCACCCGCGCGCGCCGCGGACGAACCCATCCGCCTGGGCCGCCTTATGGACCCCTCCCGGAAGCTCAACGTGGCCTGCATCGGCTGCGGCGGGAAGGGCGTTTCCGACGTCACCGGCGTCAGCGGAGAGAACATCGTCGCCCTGTGCGACGTCGACGCGGCGCAGGCCCGGCAGATCTTCGGGCGGTTCTCCGCTGTGCCGAAATACCAGGACTACCGGCGGATGCTGCGGGAGCTGGATGACCGGATCGACGCGGTGACCATCTCCACGCCCGACCACACGCACCACGCGATCGCGATGTTGGCGATCTCGCTGGGCAAGCACGTTTTCGTCCAGAAGCCGATGGCGCGCCTGGTCGGTGAGACGCGGGACTTGCTGCTGGCCGCGCGCCGACACCGGGTCGTGACCCAGATGGGCAACCAGGGCCACGCCGGCGAGGGCGTGCGGCTGGCGCGGGAATGGGTCCAGGCCGGGCTCATCGGCCCCGTGCGCGAGGTCCACGTCTGGACCAGGAAGATGGAGCTCGGGCCCTACAAGTCGGCGGTCAAGAGCCGTCCCGCGCCCGGCGAGCAGCCGCCGGCGACGCTGGATTGGAACCTCTGGAACGGCCCCGCGCCGGCGCGCCCTTACAGCGCCGAGTACCATCCCCGGCGGTGGCGCAACTGGTGGGACTTCGGGGGTGGGGCGCTCGGCGACATCGGCTGCCACACGCTGGATGCCCCCTGCTACGCCCTCGACCTCGGGGCGCCCGAATGGGTGCAGGCCGACTGCGCGCCGACCAACGGTGAGACGTTCCCGGACTGGTCGGTGATCACCTACCAGTTCGCGGCGCGCGGCGCCCGACCGCCGGTCCGCCTGACCTGGCACGACGGCGGGAAACTGCCGCCCCGCCCGCCGGGCCTTGAGCCGGACCGCGCCCTCGAGGAGCGCCACGGCTATTACTTCCTCGGCGACGCCGGGGTGATCTACGACCCGAGCGAGAAGTGCGCCAGCCCCCGCCTGCTGCCCGAGGCGCGGATGCGCGAGGCGAAGTTCCCGCCGAAGACGATCCCGCGCGTCCCCGGCGGCGACCCGTTCAAGGAGTGGATCGCCGCTTGCAAGGGCGGCCCGGTGCCCGGCTCCAACTTCGAGTACGCGGCCCCGCTCACCGAGATGGTGATGCTCGGAAACGTGGCCCTGCGGGCCCCGGGCCGGCGTCTGCGGTGGGACGCGGCCCACCTGCGCCTGCCGGACGCCCCGGAACTCCAGCGTCACCTCCACGCCGAGGCCCGGGTTTTCTGAGACCGCTCCGCGTCAGAGCTGGCCCTTGATCCCGAAGATCACGGTGGCGCCCAGCTCCTGCTGGCGGCGCGTCCGCATCTGCTCGGGCGTGTCCGCGGCGTAGCGCCGGTTGCCGATGACAAAACCCCGCCCGTTGAGGTTGTTGATGGAGCCGTAGACGGCCAGCCGCGGGGAGAAGCTGTACTGGGCATTGAGCCCGACCCGGAGCACGCGCGCCTTGTACTGGAACGTCCCGGGCGGGATCCCGTTCCCCACGTTGGCGGCGACGGCGTTCTGCTGCGTCTCGCCCTGGTAGGTGAAGCTCAGCTTCACGGAGTAGCGCGGCCGCACCAGGTTGACGCCGCCCGCGTAGTCGCGCGGCGCGTAGCCCTCGAAGTCCGCCGTGTTGCTCCCCGACAGCTCCAGCCGCGTGGCGTTGAGGAACACCTGCAGGCCGCTCGCCCAGGCCGGCAGGAAGAGCAGCGACTGGGTGTAGCCGAGCTCGTAGCCGATGATCCGCACCCGGCCGACGTTGGTGCGCGTCGCCACGTCGTAATTCAGGTAGAGCGGGTCGGCCGGCAAACCGTAGAGGGCGACCAGCTCGGGCGTCGCGTCGGAGAGGACGCTGCCGAAGAAGTCCCGAATGTCCTTGCGGAACACGCCGATCGAGCCCGAGCCCCCCTTGACCGCGTAGGTCTCGAGCGAGAGGTCGAAGTTGTCGCCCGTCCAGGGTTTCAGCCCCGTGTTGTTGACGGAGATGGTCGGTTGCGCCGCGGTGGGCTCGCTCACGCTGACCCCGGGGATGATCAGGCCGAGGTCGGGGCGCCCGATGGTGCGGGCGTAGGCCGCGCGCAGGAGCAGGTTCTCGGTGATCGTGTACGTCGCGTTCAGGCTCGGGTACCAGCCGTCGTAGTCCCGGGTGGCGCGCGCGCCGCGCTCGACATACCGGAGCTTCCGCAGGGCGAGCGGATCGGTGGTCACGAGCGTGGGCGCACCGTTGGTGAGCACGAGGTTGCCGCGGGCGTCCTTCACGTACTGGGCGGTCGGGTCGTTGAGCACCCCGCGGCCCGTGTCACGGGTGTGCTCGTAGCGCACCCCGCCCACCAGCAGCAGCCGGCGATCGAGGAGCCGCACGTCGCCGCGCAGGTAGGAGGCGGTGATGGTCTCGGTGAGCGCGGTCGAGTTGTTCGCGAGGGCCTGGTGGTAACCGGGCTCGTCGAGCACGAACCATTCGGGCCGTTGCCGGAAGAGGTCGTGGAACTTCACGCTGCTGAGCCAGCCCATCCGGCGGCCGAACACCGAGGGCGCAGTGGCCAGGAACTCCCCGTCGAACACGTCGAAGTTGCCCGCGGTGCGCGCCGAGATGGTCGTCAGACCGTTGGGCCGGAAGGTCCACGTGCGGTTGCGCACCCGGCGGTCGCGGTCCATCCGCATCCCGTGGAGCCCGGTCTTGAACGACCACGGGACCCCGCCGGTGAAATCCCGCGTGACGTCGAGCCGCGCCGTGGTCTGGTGCGCGTGGGTCTTCTGCTGGGAGGACGAGGGGTTGCCGAGGACGTAGTTGGCGCCATCGAAGATGTCGACCGGGACGCCGCCCCGGGTCGCGGAGTAGCGCGCGGGTATGACGCCCCCGCCCTCGCCCACCCCCTCGCCACGGAGGACGAGGCCGGTGATCGTCGCCGGCATATTGTTGAAGTGCCCGTTGTCCAGATCCGCCGAGAAGGAGGTGGAGTACGAGTGGGCGCCGAGGGCGTCGACGCGCCAGAGGCCGCCGCGGCGCTGGTACTTCAGGGTCGCGTGGGTGGTGTCGGCGCCCGAATCGCCGTTGTCGCCCGCGGCCTGCGTGACGGTGCCGTTGCCGGCGGCGGAGCCCTGGGTGAAACGGCGGTCCCCGGTGGCGCCGGCCCCGTAGTTCACGGCGAGGTCGACGCGCATGATGTTGTTGCGGATGCCCCGGTGCTGCACCGTGGCGTTGAGGGTGTCACGCGGGGAGAGGCGCCAGTCGGCGCCGAGCTGGAAGGTCCAGGTGCGGAAGATCTGGTCGAGGCTCTGCCACGTGACGGAGCGCTGGAAGCCGTTGACGAGGTTCCACTCCGCGAGGGTGTCGAGGTTGCGGTCGCGCTCCATCGGGTTGCGGCGCCAGGTCTGGTTGGCGGCGAGGTTGAACGCGAAGTTACGGCTCACCGGGACGAGGCCGCTCAGATCGATGGAGGCGGGTTGCCAGCGCGGGGCGAAGTCGGCCGAGGGCCCGCGGGGGCCGCCGGCGATGGTGATCCCGTCGCGGTCGTCGATCACGTGGTAGAGCTGGTAGGAGAAGGCGGGCCGGCGCGACTCGAAGCCGTTGCGGCGGATGATGTTCATCGAGCCGCCGAGGCTGTTGGCGGGCTTGTCGGGGGTGGGCACCTTGGAAACCTCGACGCGCGAGATGTTGGCGGTGGGCACGTCGAAGAGCGTGTTTGCCCGGCCGGCGCCCCGGGCCGTGGCCAGCTGCGCCCCGTCGAGCTCGAGGCCCGTCTGCGCCGCGGGCAGGCCGCGGATGATGACGTTCTGCGCCAGCTGGCCGCCACCCTCGTCGATGCTCACCCCGGGCAGGAACCGCAGGAAGTCGCCAATGTTCTCCGCCGAGCGGTCGCCGTACTCGTCGTAGGCGACGACGTTGATGAGGTTGGGCGCGAGGCGGCGCTCGTTCAGCGAGACCGCTTGCGCGCTCATCTCCCGGTCGGCCACGACCGTGAACTGGCCGAGCCTGACTGTCTGGTCCCCCGCGCGGGGCCGGAGCTCGAAGTCCCGCGTGACGGAGCCGCCGGGCGCGATCTCCACCGTCGCGGACTGCGGCAGGAAGCCGAGGTAGCTCACCTCCACCCGGACCCGTCCGGCGGGCACGCCCGGAATCCGGTAGCCGCCGTCGTCTCCCTCGAGGACCTTGGCCGCCGCGCGGTCACCGACGACGACGGCGTTGCGGAGGGCGACGCCCCCGGTCGCGTTGAAGACGCGGCCCTCGAGGATGCCGGAGGCGGTTTGGGCGGGGGCGGAAGCCGTGAGCAGGGCGGCGGCGAGGATCAGCCTGGGGTTGAGG
>JBJTCH010000096.1:0-4396 GCA_046091745.1 Opitutaceae bacterium | reverse complement strand
AGGAAAAACGGCTTTCGCGGGTCGGCCTGTTCGACCACGCGCACGGCCTCGGTGCCGAGCAATTGAGTGGTGTAACCGGCGTCGCGGCTCTCGCGGTCGTTGCGGTGCCAATCGTGGCCGCCTTCGCGGTCGTGCGTGAAGTAGTCGAGCGCGCCGTTGTAGTGTCCGTACTGGGTATCGAAGCCGCGGCGCGTGGGCAGGTACTCGGGACGGAAGTGCCCGAGGTGCCACTTGCCGCTGATCGCTGTGGTGTAGCCCGCCTCGCGCAGCGCCTGCGGCAGGGTGCGCTCATCGAGCGGCAGGCCGTACTGGGCCCACGGCCGTACCACGCTCAACTGCAGGCCGTGCCGGATCGGGTAGCGGCCGGTAAGCAGCGCGGCGCGCGTGGGGGAACACACCGGCAACACATAGAATTGCTCCAGCTTCGCGCCGGCCGCGGCAAGACGGTCGAGATTCGGCGTGGCGATGTCGCCGCCGTGCCAGCCGACGTCGCTCCAGCCGAGGTCGTCGGCCAGGAAATAGATGATGTTCGGCCGCGGCGCGGCGGCGGGCAGGGCGGACGTGAGCGCGGCGAGCGCGCACGCGAGCACAGAGGTGAGGCGGGGCAGGGTCATGGTTGAACGCTGCCGGTCGCCGCGCCCGTCCTCAACCGATTTGTCAGCCGCGGCGACGCGGGAACTCCTGCTCTAGCCAGTCGTCGAGCAGCGCCTTTTCGTGCCGCAACGGGTCGTCGGGAAACGCCAGGGGCAGTTTGAACAGGAACGCGAGGTCGCGCAGCTCGCGTCGTCCCTGCGTCACGACCTTGCCCTCGGCGTCGGTCACCTGGAAGGCCAGGGCGAGGCGAGGCGGGTAGATGTCCCGGATGACGCGCACGTCATCCCACCGCGGTCCGCGCCAGGGTTCGAAGTCCCCCGCGAGGTCGATATCGGTGAACGTGATCGCCAGCGTGCAGCCCGCGGGCACGAAGCGCTTGGCCTTGGCCTCGAGGTGCTCGCGCAGGCGCGGCAGGTAGAGTGCGGGCTCGTTTTCCAGCCAGGCGCGATCGCGGAGGTCGGTGAAGCCGGCCGGCTCGAGAAACTCGACCGTGATCCGGCCCGGAGGCGGCGATCCCGCCCCGGCGTCGGCCGCGCGCAACGCGCCGGCCAGCGTGAGGATGAGGATGGCTCTCGGGTTCATGATGAGGCTTCCGACCCGTGGCGCGGCCCGCGGGTTCCCTCGTCCGGCGGCGATTCGGCTGCCGTCGGGCGGATGCTGACCACCACGAACTTGCTGGTGGGCGTGTTGCTGCCGGCCGCGACGCTGTCCAGCGGCACGAGCACGTTGGCCTCGGGGAAATACGTCGCCACGCAGCCGCGCGGGATCTGGTACGGCGCCACGATGAAACCTGGGGCGACGCGTTCCACGCCGCCATGGCGGTTCACCAAGTCTACCCGGCGGCCCGCGGCGAGCCCGGCGGCGCGGATATCTTCCTCGTGCATGAAAACCACCCGGCGTCCGCCGAAGACCCCGCGCAACCGGTCGTCGAGGCCGTAGACCGTGGTGTTGAACTGGTCGTGCGTCCGAATGGTCATCATCACGAGCTCCGCCGGGCCGCCGGCCGCGGCGCGAGTGTGCAGCTGCGACCAGTCGGGCTGGATCGGGGCCGGGAGGAAATTCGCCTTGCCGTTGGGTGTCCGCCACTCGCGCCGGTCGCGCACGGGGTTCGGCAGCGCGAAGGGTGCGGAACGCACGCGGCGCGTGTAATCCTCGCAACCGGGCACCACCCGTCCGATGCGGTCGCGGATCCGGTCGTAGTCGGCGGCCAGTTCCTCCCACGGGATACGGCCGCCGCCGGCGTCGAGCGCCCGCCCGAGCGCGGCCACGATCCAAGGCTCGCTGCGGAGGTGCGGCGAGCCGGGCGTCAGGCGCCCGCGCGAACGGTTGATGATCCCCATCGAGTCCTCCGTCGTCACGAACTGCTCGGCGCCGCCCTGCGTGTCGCGCTCGGTGCGCCCGAGGCACGGCAGGATCAGCGCGGTGCGGCCGGTGACGAGGTGCGAACGATTGAGCTTGGTCGCGACGTGCGCCGTGAGCGAGCAGCGGCGCAATGCATCGGCGGTCAGCGCGGTGTCGGGCATCGCCGAAAGGAAATTGCCGCCGAGCGCGGCGAACACCCGCACGCGGCCGTCGCGCATCGCGTGGACCGCGCCGACGGAGTCGAGCCCCGGCGCGCGCGGGGAAATGATTCCGAACTCGGCGTCGAGGCGCGCCAGCCACGACTCCGGCATGCGGCGGGCGATGCCCATCGTGCGATCGCCCTGCACGTTGGAGTGGCCGCGCACGGGACAGACGCCGGCCCCGGGGCGCCCGAGGTTGCCGCGTAGCAGGAGAAAATTCACGACCTGCTGGATCGTCGCCACGGCGGCCGGCTGCTGCGTGAGCCCCATCGCCCAGCAGCAGAGGGTGGCCCGCGATTCCATCGCGACGCGCGCGGCGGCGATGATCACGTCCCTTGGCACACCGCTCCCCGCGGTAATCGCGTCCCATGGCGTCGCCCGCAGATCCTCAGTCAGCGCGGCGAAGCCCGCCGTATGCTCCGCGATGAAGGCGTGATCCAGCACGGCGCCGGGAGCGCGGTCCTCCGCCTCCAGCATCTCCTTCATCAGACCCTTGAACAACGCGAGGTCGCCGCCGGTGCGTGGTTGCACCCAGAGGTCGGCGATCCGCTCGCCGTCGCCGAGCAGCGTGGGTAGCGCCTTGAGCGGATGCAGGAAGTCCCGCGGATTCTTGAAACGCTCGAGGCCGACCTCCGGCAACGGGTTCACCGACACGATCCGCGCACCGCGGGCCCGGGCCGCCGCCAGCGCCGACATCATCCGCGGATGATTGGTGCCCGGGTTCTGTCCGATCACGAAGATGGCGTCGGCCGCCTCGAAATCCGCGAGTGTCACGGTGCCCTTCCCGAAGCCGATGCTCTCGGCCAGCGCCACACCGCTCGACTCGTGGCAGAGGTTGGAGCAGTCGGGCAGATTGTTGGTGCCGAACGCACGCGCCAGAAGTTGCCAAAGAAATGCCGCCTCGTTGCTGGCGCGACCCGAGGTGTAAAACGCCGCAGCATCCGCGGTGGGCAGCGCCCGCAATTCCGCCGCGAGCAGGCCGAGCGCCTCGTCCCAGAAAATCGGCGTGTAATGGGTCGCGCCCGGGCGCAGCACGAGCGGCTCGGCGAGGCGGCCCTGCGCGTTCAGCCAGTGGTCGCTCCGGGCGCCCAGTTCGGTGACGGAGTGGCGCGCGAAGAATTCCCGGCCGATGCGCAGCGGCGTCGCCTCGTCGGCCACCGCTTTCGCGCCGTTCTCGCAGAACTCGAACGCGTGCCGACCGGAGTCAGGGCTCGGCCATGCGCACGATTCGCAGTCGCAGCCGTCGGCTTGGTTATCCTGGAGCATCAGTCCCGCGCCGCGCACGATGCCCGTGGAGCCCAGCAGCTCCGCGGTCTTCGCCACGGCCTTGGGTCCCGCCGCCGCGCGGCTCGCCGCGCCCAGCCGCGGCGGCACAGGCTCGGGCGGGGTGAAGGCCGGGAACGATGGGTCGGACATCGCGGCGGAACGTGGCTGCGGCGCGCCGGGAACTCAACGCGTCTCTCGGGAGGGAGGCGTGGGGTTGGACGCGGATGGGCTGCCTTGGTGGGGCCGCAACCGAAGGGAAGTTGGGTCGTACACCGAGGGCAGATAGGCCCGATCCGAGTTCAGAGAGGCCGATCCACCGGCCCGAGCCTCGGGTCGTAACGCGCTCCCGACTCGCTCCGCGGGTGAGTAACCACGAATGGACACGGATGGACGCGAATAAGGAGGGCTTGTGTAGCCGCGGCTGCCAGCCGCGGATAATCCTGTGGGCCAAACGGCCAACTTGCCCTCCGACCTGTCCACCGAAGCCTCGGCGAAGGAGAAAGGCGTTTCCGCAGGCGGCGAATTTTTCACCGCAGACCGCGCGGGCAAGCGCGACGATGGCGTGATCGAGAGGAATCTTCGCAAGAAAACGCGATTCCGACGCACAGTAGTCCGTAAGAAGGCGGTTCGTCTGTAGCCGGGGTCCGATGACCCCGGCGTGGGAGGGAACCGCGATGGCCAAACGCGATTCGTAATCGCCTCGGAGCTCACTGCGGATTTCGCGGGGGTGCTAAGTGAGGAATGGGGAAAGCCGGAAGGGCAGGAACGGAGTTGGGTGGATCTGGAAATCAGGAACTCGGGATCGATCCGCAGGGATTCACGGAACGGACTCTGTGAACTTGGTTTGGCTCCCCGTTGCGGCGGTATTTGCGTTTGGCAGTGGATCGGTAGGGTTCGGGTTCCGCGCCAATGTTCGCCAATCTCGTCCAGCTTATCTCCGGACGCTCGCCCGCCCCGGAGGCGGTGCGGGAGGC
>JBJTCH010000095.1:0-17288 GCA_046091745.1 Opitutaceae bacterium | reverse complement strand
TGAAACGGCTCGGTACAGCCGCGGCTGGCAGCCGAGGACGATGCTGTGGGGCGGACGGCCGTCTTGTCCTCTGACTTGTCCTCCGTGCGCTGGGCGCACGAGGAAGCTTCAGCGAAGGAGAGGGCCGCCCTCCGTTTCGTGCCTTTCGTGTGTTTCGTGGTGGCCCCGTTTTTTCACCGCGGATTTCCCGAATGGTGCGGATGAGGGCGAAAGCGTCCCGCGAGAAGGGAATCGTCCGGAAATGCCTCCAGTTATCGGGACGCGTGTCTTCGCGTGACTTTGCGCGGGTGGGGCGACATCTCCTCGTCACCCCCATGATAGTCCCGACCCCGGTTCTGGTTTTTCTAGGTCTCGTCGCCGCGCCTTTCGCGGGCGCGCGACCCAACGTGCTAGTGATCGTGGCCGACGACCTGGGCGACGCGGATAGCGGCGTGCACGGCGGACGCGAAGTGCGCACGCCGAACATCGACGCGCTCGCGGCGTCGGGGGTGCGTTGCACCAGCGGCTATGTCACGGCGCCGTATTGCAGTCCGTCGCGGGCGGGGTTTCTCACGGGCCGCTACCAGACGCGCTTCGGGCATGAGTTCAACCCGCACGTCGGAGACGAGGCCGTGCTGGGTTTGCCGCTGGGCGAGCGCACGATCGCTGACCGGCTGAAGTCCGCGGGCTATGCCACCGGCCTGATCGGCAAGTGGCACCAGGGCTTCGACGCGGCGCACCATCCGCAGTCGCGCGGCTTTGAGAGCTTCTTTGGGTTTCTCGTGGGCGGGCATAATTACCTGCTGCATGCGAAGGCGGCCCCGAAGTTCGGCAGCGCGCACTCGCACGACCTGATTTATCGCGGGCGCGAGGTCCAGAAGCTGGAGGGGCACGCGACTGATTTGTTCACCGATGAAGCGATCCGTTTCATGCGGCGCGACCCCGCGAAACCATGGTTCTTGTACCTCGCGTACAACGCCGTGCACACGCCGTTGGAAATCGCGGAGCGCTGGCGCGAACGCCTGCCGGCCTCGATCACGGACCCCGCGCGGCGGGGATATCTCGCGCTTCTGCTCGGACTCGACGAGGCGATCGGCCGCGTGACGGCGCACCTGCGTGCGACTGGTCAAGAGAAGGAGACGCTCGTGTTCTTCATCAGCGACAACGGCGGCTCCGGGCGGAGGGGGTTCTTCGCCTATAATACCGGCGTGAACACGCCGCTGCGAGGCGACAAGGGACAGATGCTCGAAGGGGGCATCCGGGTGCCATTCTTAGTCGCCTGGCCGGGCCGTCTCCCGGCGGGCTCGATTTTCGACCATCCGGTCAGTGCCCTCGATTTCCTTCCGACCGCGCTGGCGGCGGCTGGGCAGCCGAAGCCCGAGGGGCTCGATGGCGTCGATTTGCTGCCGCACCTCACCGGCCGGTCCGCGGAGGCGCCGCACGCCGCGCTCTTCTGGCGTTTCGGTCCGCAACGCGCGGTGCGGCGGGGAAATTGGAAGCTCGTCGATTGGCGCGACTTCGAGACGAAGACCAACAGCGGCTGGCAACTCTTCGACCTGGCCAAGGACGTTGGGGAGACGACCGACCTCGCGACCAAGCACCCCGAGATCGTTGCCGCGATGTCAGCCGAGTGGGTGCGTTGGAACGCGGGGAACCGTGAACCGCTGTGGAGTGGCACCCCGAACGAGGATCCCGCCGGCGCGCGGGCAAGCGCCTCCCCGCCGGCCAAAACGAAAAAGCGCTGAGGGAGGCGCGAGTGACGCCGGACGTTGGTTTTCGCCCGGGAAATTCGCCGGATCAGAACCGCCCGCTGACGCCGACGGTCACCGTCGTTCCCGGAATGTACATCTGCGCCATCTGGTCCGGGATGCCGCGGTACCAGCGCTGGCCTTCGTTGAAGACATTCCCCACGTCGAGCGTGAAGCCGAGCGCCGGGCGCCATTGGTAGGCCATGCTGACGTTCACGACCGTGCGGGCCTCGGTGTAAAGATTCGCGCCGGAGCCGATTGCGGTGAAATTGCGGATATAGTCGCCGACGCGATTCGCGGTCACCCGCGTGCTGAATGAACGGTGGCGCCAACCGAGGCTGATGTTTCCGGAGCGCGGGATGAATCCCGGGACTTGTCCCGTGGTGCGCTGCACCGAGCCGCCGAAGTCGCCGCTGGTATCGAGCAGCGTGTAGTTCACCGAGAGCGACAGGCCCTTGAGGAGACCCGGCAGGAAGGTGAACTGCTGCAGGTAGCTGAACTCCCAGCCCTTGATGTCGGCAGTGCCGAGGTTGGCCTGCGTGAGGATCGTGTAGCCGGCGTACTCGCCGCCGTAGCCGTTTTCGCCGCCGGTGCCGACGATGCCGTTCTGGATGCCGCTGACGAAGTAGTCGCGGATCGTCTTGCGGAACCAGCCGACCGACAGGTTGCCGACCGGTTCGAAGTAGTACTCGAGCGTGGTGTCCCAGTTCTCCGCGGTCTGCGGGCGAAGGGAGGGATTGGGGACGGTCAGGGTGCGGGCGGTGTCGTTGGCGGTCTCGCTCGGGTAGAACCCGCTCAACGGAGGACGACCGAAGCTGTTGGACCAGGAGAGCCGCGCCTTGAGATTCGGCATCAGGTCATGCGTGAGGTGCACGCTGGGAAACGACTTCGTGTAGCTTCCCTTCAACTCGCGGCGATTGGCGGCGTAGTCCTTTTGCGCGGAGCCGACCGGGTCGGCCAGTTGCTGGGCGGCGGTGGTTGCCACCCGGGAGCGCACCCAGCCCCAGCTTTCGTCGTCCGTCTTCTCGGTGCGGACACCCGCGAGAAACCCGGTGCGGCCGACGCTGCCCTGGGCCATCAGATAGCCGGCCGTCACGGTCTCGGTGGCGCCGCGGGTGTTGGTGAACTTCTGCTGTTCCGCGAAGTAGCGGTCCTCGGACCAGAGGACGGAGTCGAGCGGAGTGCGGCCGGTGGCGATGGCGTTGGCGCTCCACGCGGGAATCTTCAAGCCGGTCTTGAGGTCACCGAAGGTGAGGATGCTGGAATCGGTGGGCAGTTGTCCGGCGTGCAGGCCGGCGAAGTTGTAACGGCGCGACTTGCTGCGGTCCTCGACCTTCTCCTCGCGCACGCGGGCGCCGGCCTTGAGCGAGAGCTTCATCCCGACGGGGACCAGATACTTCACGTTGGCGCGCACCTCGCGGGGCTCGTGAATGGCTTTCGTATCGGCGAAATTGTAGCTGTTGGGCCGGTAGCTGGACGCGAGGCGCAGGTCCGGGCCGGCGGTTTGGGTGATGCGGGGGAAGAGGTACTATTGCGTGCGGTCGAGGATCCAGCCGACCGGGGCGATGTTACGGTTGACGAGCACGCCGCCGTCACCGCCGCCGCCGTTGATGTGGTCGATGCTGAGCGCCCAGCCGTAGTCGACCTCGAGCGCGCCCCACTTGTGCTCGAGGTTGAGGTCGATGTGGCGTTGGCGGTGGAAGAATTTCGACATCTGGGAGGTGATATCGACGTTCGAACCGGACACGGCGCGGACCTCGGTGATTCGGTTGGTGAAGCCCGGAACGATGCCGGAAGTGGCGTTGGGGACGGCGGTGGCGGAGCCGGTGTACGCGCGGAAACCGTAGCGGAGGCGGAAGCGCTCGAACGCGTCGTTGTAGATGGTGTTGAGCGAGACTTTCGTCGCGGCCGAAAGCCGGTAATCGACCTTCGTGTTGATGCTGGATTGCTTGCGGTTGTTGTAGTTGTCCTCGGTGCCGTAGTCCCAGAGGTAAGCCGGCTGGGTGGAAGTGGTCTGGAAATTGCGGGTCGTGCCGAAATTGCCGACGGCCTGCTCGCTGTAGAACAAGTTCAGGGCGACGCCGAGGTTGCGCTCCTCGCCGAGCACGCCGAAGACCTCCTGCCACGCGACGTTGAGCAACGGATGCGCGCGGTGGCGCTCCCGCATCGGGATCTGCTCGGTGAAGGACGGGGCGATGCGCGTGGAGAGGTTGAACGTGAGGCGGCGCTTCTCCTTCTGGTTGAGCGGCGAGCGGCTCTTGAGGTTGATGGTGCCGCCCAGGGAGTCGGCGCCTTTGTCCGGCGTGTGGCCCTTGGTGAGTTCGAGGCTCTCGAACATGGACCCCGTGAGGGTGTGGATGCGGGTGGCGCGGGCGGAGCCGCCCTGGCTGCCGAGCAGGGCGCCGTCGACGGTGATGGTGTTCAGGTTGGCCGCGATGCCGCGGATGTTCATCCCGTTGTAGTTGCCCTCGTCGTTCACGGTGCCGGCGACACCGGGGAGCAGGATCGCGAGTTCGCTCGCGTTCATGTTCGGCAGGTTTCCGTAGGCGTCGATCGACACGATATTCTTCACGTTGGGCGCGTTCTTCTGCGCGGTGAGCGCCAGCGCGTTGCCCTCGCGCTCGCCCGTGACCTTGAAGGTGTCGAGCTGGTACACACCGCTGCTCAGGTCGAAATTCCGCGCCGTGGACCGTCCGGCCTCGACGGTCACGGAAGCGCGGAGCGGATCGAGGCCGATGTACCTGGCGACGACCTCGTGGGTGCCGCCGGGAACGCCGGCGAGGCGGTACTGGCCGGTGGCGTCGGTGAGCGACGTCAATCCCAGCTGAGGGATCTCGACGCGTGCCCCCTCGAGAAGATTGCGGGTAACGGCGTTGCTGACGCTGCCGGTGAGGACTCCAGCTTCGGCGGCGCCGGCCGGAAGCGCGGCGGAGACGGCGGCGAAAATCGCGAGGAGAATGTGGCGCGTGGCGGCGCGCCAAGTGGGAAGGAACAGGGTGCTCATGGGGTTAAAACGGTTGACGGTTTGGTGCGGGCTTTTGTTTCCGGTGTCAAAGGCCCGGACGCGCGCGGAGGCGGGGAGCAAGAATCCCGTCCGGAATCCGACTCGGCGTTAGGGTGTAAGTCGGGAGACCAAAACAAAAGCCCCGCGCCGGGAAGGCGCGGGGCCTGAAGGGATGGACTCCCGGGAGGCGATTACTTCCTCGACTCGGCGATGGCCGCCTGGGCCGCCGCGAGGCGGGCCACCGGCACGCGGTACGGCGAGCAACTGACGTAGCTGAGGCCGATCTTGTGGCAGAACTTGACCGAGTCCGGATCGCCGCCGTGCTCGCCGCAGATGCCGAGCTTGATGTCGGGTCGGGTCTGGCGGCCTTTGGTGATGGCGATCTGCATGAGCTGGCCGACGCCCGTCTGGTCGATCGAGGCGAACGGGTTCTTCTTCACGATCTCGGCCTCCGCGTAGGGCGGCAGGAACGAGCCGGAGTCGTCACGCGACATGCCGAGGCAGGTCTGCGTGAGATCGTTCGTTCCGAAGCTGAAGAACTCGGCCGTGGAGGCGATCTCGTCGGCGGTGAGGGCGCCGCGCGGAACCTCGATCATGGTGCCCACGTGGTAGGCGATCTTGGTCTTGCGCTCGGCCATGACGGCCTGGGCGACCTCGTGGACGAGGGTGACCTGCAGATCGAGCTCCTTCTTGAAGCCGACCAGCGGGATCATGATCTCGGGCTTCGCCTTGTAGCCGGCCTTGTTGGCCTCGGCGGCGGCCTCGAAGACGGCGCGGGCCTGCATGGCGGTGATCTCGGGATACTTGATGCCGAGACGGCAGCCGCGGAACCCGAGCATCGGGTTGAACTCATGCAGCTCGTGCACGCGCGTCATGATCTTCTGGACGTCGATCCCCATCTTCCGCGCGAGATCGAGCTGCTGCTCCTTGGTGTGGGGCAGGAACTCGTGCAGCGGCGGATCGAGGAACCGGATGGTGGCCGGGAAGCCCTTGAGGGCCTTGAAGATCCCGAGGAAGTCCTCGCGCTGATAGGGCAGGAGCTTGGCGAGCGCGGCTTGGCGCGCCGCGAGCGTGTCAGCGAGGATCATCTCGCGCATCGCGTCGATGCGGTCGCCCTCGAAGAACATGTGCTCGGTGCGGGTGAGGCCGATGCCGACGGCGCCGAACGCGATGGCGTTGCGGGTCTGCTCGGGGGTGTCGGCGTTGGTGCGCACCTGCAGGCGGGTGGCCTGCGAGCACCACTTCATGAGCTGGGCGTAGCTGCGGAACTTCTCGGTCTTCTTCGCGGCCTCGTCGTTGTTGAGGAGGCCGGCGATGATCTCGGACGGCGCGGTCTTGATCTGGCCCGCGTAGACGGTGCCGGAGGTGCCGTCGATCGAGAGGTAATCCCCCTCGCCGAAGGTCTGGCCGGCGATCGTCGCGGTCTTGCGCTCGTAGTCGATGTGGACGGCGGAGGCGCCGCAGACGCAGACCTTGCCCATCTGGCGGGCGACGAGGGCGGCGTGGGACGAGACGCCGCCGCGCGCGGTGAGAATGCCCTCGGCCGCGATCATGCCGCGGAGGTCCTCGGGTGAGGTCTCGACGCGGACGAGCAGCACCTTCTCGCCCTTTTCCGCGGCCTGCACGGAGCGGTCGGCGTTGAAGTAGATGCGGCCGGTGGCGGCGCCGGGGCCGGCGGGGAGACCCGTGGCGCTGACCTTGGCCTTCTTGACCTCGGCGAGGTCGAAGATCGGAGCGAGCAGCTGCTCGAGCTGGTCGGCCGGGTTGCGCATGACGGCCGTCTTCCAGTCGATCAGCGTCTCCTTCACCATATCCATGGAGAACTTGAGCGCGGCGGCGGCGGTGCGCTTGCCGTTGCGCGTCTGCAGCATGAACAGCTTGCCCTCCTGGATGGTGAACTCGACGTCCTGCACGTCCTTGAAGTGTTTCTCCAGGGTGGCGCGGACCTTGAGCAGCTCGGCGTACGACTTCGGCATCTGGTCCTTCAACTTGAGGACCGGCTCGGGGGTGCGGACGCCGGCGACGACGTCCTCGCCCTGGGCATTGATCAGGAACTCGCCGTAGAACTCGTTGGCGCCGTTGGCCGGATTGCGGGTGAAGGCCACGCCGGAGCCCGACGTGTCACCGGTGTTGCCGAAAACCATCGCCTGCACGTTCACCGCGGTGCCCCACTCGGAGGGGATGTTGTACTTGCGGCGATAGACGATGGCGCGGTCGTTCATCCAGGAGCCGAACACGGCGCCGGCGGCGCCGCGCAGCTGGTCCCACGGGCTGGCCGGGAAGACCTTGCCGGTGCGCTCCTTTACAAGCGCCTTGAAGCGCTTCACGAGCTCCTGCTGGTCGGCGGCGGTGAGCTTCGAGTCCTCGATGTCGGCATGATAGACCTCGTGCTTGTAGTTGTGGATGACCGTCTCGAACGGCTCGTGATCCTCGCCCTCGCGCTTCTGCACGCCGAGGACGACGTCACCGTACATCTGGATGAAGCGGCGGTAGCAGTCCCACGCGAAACGCTCGTTCTGCGTGGCGCGCACGAGCGCGAGCACGGTCTCGTCGTTGAGGCCGAGGTTGAGAATGGTGTCCATCATGCCCGGCATCGAGTCGCGGGCGCCGGAGCGCACGGCCACGAGGAGCGGCATGCCCTCGGTGGCACCGAACTTGGTGCCCATGATGCGTTCCATGTTGGCGACGCCGGCCTCCATCTGGGCCTGGAGTTCCTTCGGGTAGGACTTCCGGTTGGCGTAGAAATAAGTGCAGACCTCGGTGGTGATGGTGAAGCCCGGAGGCACCGGGAGACCGATGCGGGTCATCTCGGCGAGGTTGGCGCCCTTGCCGCCCAGCAGGGCCTTCATCGAGCCGTCGCCGTCGGCGCGACCGGCGCCCCACGTGTAGACGTACTTGGGCCCTTTGGAGGCGGATTTGGCGGAGGACTTGGCCTTCGCGGCGGGTTTCTTGGCGGTTTTTTTAGCGGCCATGGTGATGAGGTGTGGTTGAAAAGGATGTGGGTTCTCGTCCGGGCAGGAAAGTTGGAGGCAATAGGTCGCGGCAGGGGGGTGTCAACGATGCAGGCGGGGCGATGAAACGCCGGGGTCTCCGCCCCGGGCCGCATCCTGATTCGCGCTCGGAAAAACCGCGTTGTCGTCGGCCCCGCGTTCACGCCAATGTCCGCGCCCTCATGATTCTCCCGAAGTCCAACCGCCTCAGCCCGGAGCAGGTCGCCGAGATCACCGCCATCGTCGCGGAGTTCGGCTGCCGCATCCAGCCGATCGTCGGTGCGGTGCGCACCATCTACGCCATCGTCGGCGACGAGCGCGATGACCTGATGATCAATCGGCTCGAGGGCTTGGACTACGTCGATCGCATCGATCGCATCCAGTCACCGTTCAAGCTCATGGACAAACGGTCGGACCTCGCCTCCCACCGTATTTCCCTCGGCGGAGTGACGCTGGGCGAGAAGCTGCTGGTCATCGCCGGTCCCTGCACGATCGACCCGAAGAATCCGAATTTCTTCTACGAGACCGCGGCCGCCGTGAAGGAGGCCGGGGCCAATGTGATCCGCGGCGGGGTTTGGAAGCCGCGCACAAATCCGTATTCGTTCCAAGGGGACACGAAGTCGCTCGAGATCCTGCTGGAGGGCTCGCGCCGCACGGGCCTGCCCGTCGACACCGAGGTCATGGAGGAGTCGCACATCCAGCTGGCGCTCGACGCCGGGGTCGCCTGCCTGCAGGTCGGCGCGCGGAACGCTCTGAATTACTCCCTGCTTCGCGCGATCGGCCGGGCGGTCGCGCAAAAGCCGACCGCGGTCCTGCTCAAGAGGAGCATCCACATGGGGCCGGTCAACGAGTTCATCTCGGCGGCCGAATACATCGCGGCCTTCGGCAACCCCAACATCATCCTTTGCCCGCGTGGCACGACACCGACGCTCGATGGCTACCGCAACCATCCCGACGAGAGCATCACGCCGCTGCTGAAGGAGAAGACGTGGGCGCCGGTGGTGGTCGACCCGTCCCACTCCGTGGGCAAGGCGGTCTACGTGCCGGCGGCGGCTCTGGCGGCGGTCGCGTACGGGGCCGACGGACTTTGCCTGGAGGCGCACGTGAGCCCGAACCACGGCATCGGCGACGATCCCAAGCAGGCGCTCACGCCGGAGGTTCTCGGCCACACCATCAAACAGGCGCGACAGCTCTGGGATCTGCGTCGCGGCTGAATTCGCCGCGGGTACGAGAGAGTCCGCGAAAATCCGGGCGGAGCATCGCGGTGCATGGCCTCCCCCGGAGGCCGGCTCAGGCCTCCGGATACTCCCAGCCTTTGCGGTAGTCGCGACGGAGGAATTGGTTCGCGGCTTCGTCGCCGAGGATGCGCTCCTTCGCGCCGTCCCAGTCGATGCTGCGGCCGAGTTTCAAGGAGAGCATGCCGAGCAACGCCATGTTGGTGGCGAGGTGGACCTCTCCGATGTCGGATGAAGGGCGGCGGCCGGTGCGGATGGCGTCGAGGAAGTCGGCCCAGTTCTCGCGGATGTTCTGGGAATCGGGTTGGTTGAGCCGCGCTTCCTCGGAAATCACGGGGTCCTTCGCGTTGGAGGGATAGAAGGCCCAACCCTTCTGCCAGCCAACGTGCATGATGCCCTTCGTGCCGTAGAAGTAGCAGCCGACGTTCTCGCCTTTGTCGGTGTTGTTGCCGGCGAAGCGCCGATGTTCCCATTGGACCGTCATGCGGTCGAACGTGTACGAGGCGACCTGGTGGTCGGGGGCGTCGGTGGTCTGCGCGCCGGCAGTGTTCACGACCGGTCCGGCGATCGGCCGGCCGCCGGTGGAGTAGATCTTCCGCGGGTATTTCTCGCCGGTGATCCAGAGAATCTGATCGAGCCAGTGGATACCCCAGTCGCCGAGCGTGCCGTTGGCGTAGTCGAGATAGTTGCGGAAGCCGCGCGGGTGGATGCCGCCGCGGCTGCCGGGCGAGGCGTCGCGCGGGTCACCGCCGTTGAACGGCCGCAGCGGCGCGGGGCCGCACCAGAGATTCCAGTCGAGCTCCTTTGGCACTTCGACCGTGGGGCGGGGTGTCTCGGGACCGCCGGCATAGTGCACGAAACAGCGCACCATGCCGATGTCGCCGGCCTTGCCGGAGCGGATGAACTCACGCGCGCTGACGTTGTGCGGGGAGACGCGCCGATGCGTGCCGACCTGCACGACGCGACCGGTGGCGCGCGCGGCGTTCACCATGGCCCGGCCCTCCATGACGGTGTGGCCGATCGGCTTCTCGACGTAGACGTGGGCGCCGGCGCGCACGGCGGCGATCATCGGCAGCGCGTGCCAGTGGTCGGGCGTGGCGACGATCGCGATCTCGGGCTTCGCCTGATCGAGGAGTTCCCGGTAATCCTTGAACAACTTCGGCTGGCCGCCGGTGCCTTCGCGAACGTTGCGCAGCGTGGGCTCGAATTGCCGCGAATCGACATCGCAAAGCGCCGTGATCTCGCAGGCGCCGCTGGCCATCGCCTCGCGGAGGATGTTGTTGCCCCACCAGCCGCAGCCGATCAGCGCGGTGCGAAAACGACGGGCGCCGGACTTGTCGGCGGCGCGCAGCGCGGGAAAGGCGGCAAGCGGGGCGGTGGCGGCGGCGGATTGCAGGAACGTGCGACGATTCATGGCGGACGGTTGCGGGGTTGGTGCGACGCGGTTCAGGCGCGGAGACCGAGGCCGATCTTATCGCGGAGGTAGGTGATCGATTTTTCGAGTTCGGCGCGCTGGAAGTCCTGCGTGACCTTTTTCCCTTCAGGGCCCTGGGGCGCCTTGAAGGCCGGGATCTGGCGGCCGCGGCGCATCAGCGCCTCGAATTTCGCCAGCTTCTCGGGCCGGCGGTCGTAATGCCGCCAGAACTCCGGTTGCTTGTAGGGGAACATCCGCGGTCCGCCGGAAATCGTCTCGATCATGATGGGCACCTGCGGGCAGAGCTGCGCCCAACGGGCCGCGTAGGCCTTCCAGTCGATGAGGCCGTCCCCCGCCGCGGTCCATTGCACCGCCGCGCCGTCCGGCGTCTCCCAGGCCATGTCGTCGCGCAGGCTCGAGCAGATCGTCACGGGCCCGAGCGTCTCCAGCACGTCCATCGGGTCCTCGAGCGTCCAGATCGCGTTGCCGGAATCGATGTTGGCGCCGACGAAGTCGCGGCCGGCGGCGTTAATGAGGTCGAGCAACTCCCACGAGTGCATGTCGCCGGCATGGTTCTCGATGGCGACCTTCACCCCGGCGGCCAGCGCGTCGGCGCGGCAGGCCTTCAGCACCGCCACGGTGTCAGCGATGCGGGCGCGGATGCCGCCCTCGGTCTTGCGGTCGTCCATCGACCCCAGCACCACGCGGAAAACCGGTGATCCGAGCGTCTTTGAAACCCGGAGGCCGAGCCGGAGGTGTTCCTCCGCCGTGCCCCAATTTTTCTTAAAGGTCTTCGACGTCGGACAAATGCTCCAGCTGCCCGCGTAAAGGCCGATGCCGGCCTCGTCGGCCTGCTTCCGGATGGCGCGCAGGTTGGCGTCGTCGAGCGACCCCAACGCATCGAGGTCGGAGATCAGAAGGGTGTCACACTTCAGCTGCGCCGCGTAGGCGATCAGCTCGGGCGCCTTCCAGCCCATGGCGCGCACCGCGAAATTATCGATGCCCAGCTTGATCCCGGGGCCCGCCGGACGGGCGGCGGCGCGAAGCAGCGTCGGACAGGCGGTGGTGGCGGTGGCGGCGGCGAGGCCGGCGACGAAGTGACGGCGGTTCATGGGAAAATTCATTGGTGGACGCCGGCAGGCTGTCGAGGCCGGTCAAGGACCTGGGCGGCGCGCCCGCAGCTCCTCGATCAGTCGGCCAAGGGCCACGCACATGCGGTCGATTTCGGAATCGCCGCGCGCGTGCGGCAGGGTCGCCAGCACGTCACCCGAGCCGATGCGGCCGGCGGCGCGTTCCACGATGCGCAGGCGACGCGCGACGCGGCCCGCGAGGAGCCACGCCGCGATCATGCCAGCCGCGGTGAACACGATGCCCCAGCGCAGGATCGTTCGCCGCAGCTCCTCCGCGGCGGCGAAGGCGCGTTCCGCCGGCTGGCGCACCGTGGTGATCCAGCCCAATCCGCGGAAATCCTTGTGGCCGCGACTCCGCGCATAGCCCGTCAGATACGTCGTGCCGAGCGTCGTGCCCTCGGTGAAATAGCCGCGGAGGCGGCGAGTATCGGCGCCAGCGGGCGCATCCGGCGGATGGGTCCAGCCGGAGCCGCCGGAGTCCAGCAGAAGATCTCCTTGGCCCGAGTACAGCGTCACGCCGATGCGGTCGCGGCGGAGGAGGTCGGGTACGACCGAAAGCTGCACCTCACGCGTCCAACCCCAGCGGAGATGCGCGGCGAGGACGCCGCCGAAACGGCCATCGGGATCGGTCAACGGCACGGCGAGGTCGAGCACGCGGGGGTTAACGTCGCCCTCGTCGGGAGTGAGGACGTCGGCCGGCAGGTTGCGAATCTCGCGGGGTCCGCCGGCGTAGGCGACTTCCCTTGCGGCAGCGAACCACGGGCGGTCGGCGGCGGATGCGCCCTCCGGATATCCCTTTGTCCCGGCCACGATCACGCCTTTCGCGTCGAGGACGCCGAGCCAGACGAAATCGGGCGTGGCGGACTGCAGGGAGGCGAGCACGCGGCGGCGCTCCTCGGCCGTCGCGGAGTACGAGCGCAACGTGGCGAGCGAGCTGGCGAACTGGAGCGTCCGGTAACGCTCGAACAGCGTGCGGTCGATTTTGTCGCTCAATTGCGCCGCGAGCATCTCGAAACCCGCGCCCGTCTGCGCCTCGAGCGAACGCCGCAGGCTGCGCGACGCGGACTCGGCGGTGAGGATAGTGAAGACCGTCAGCGCCACGCCGAGCGTGGTGGCCGCGAACGCCCGCAGGCTGTGGCGCGGATCAAAGATCCACCACCACGGACGTTCGGGAGCTTCGGTCGCGGCCTCGGCCATGGTGGCGGATCAGCGGCGCGCGACCTGATCGCGCCAGAGCCAGCGCATGATGTCGGGAAAGATCGAGCCGCCGTGGCGGCCGTTGTGCGCGCCGTCGCCCCAGGCGTGGCGCACGTCGTACCGCGGGCCTTCGGCGCGTTTCTCGTCGGCGTTGCGGTTGGCCCACTCGAGCGCGGAGAGCATCTGCTGGTTGGCGAGAAACCAGTTGCCGTGGCTGTTGTTCAGGTCGTTGGAACCGTCCTGGAGAAATATCCGCAGCGGCCGGATGGGGTTCTTGCGGATGAGGGCGGGGTAGAGGTCGCCGCCGGGCTGCATGGGACGACCATCCTGCGCCGGACGGTAGGCGATCGAGGTGAAGCTGCCGATGAAGCTCACGACCTTGCGAAACGCGTCCGGCCGCTGCCAGCCGACCGTGAACGCGCAGATGCCGCCGGAGGAGTTGCCCTGGATCGCACGGCGCTCCGGGTCGTCGGTAAGCTTCACGGTGCGGCCGACCTCCGGGAGAATTTCCTCGAGCAGGAAGCGCGCGTACTGGTCCGACAGCGTGTCATATTCGAAGGATCGGTTGCTGCGACCGGGGACACGCGGGTCGGTGGAGGGAAATGTGCCGGGGTTGATGAAGATGCCGACGGTTACGGGCATCTCGCCGCGGTGGATGAGGTTGTCGAAAACGATGGGGACTCGGATCGTGCCGTCGGCTTTCACGCAGCCGGCGCCGTCCTGGAAAACCATCACCGCGGCCGGGGTGGAGCCGTCGTACTGCGCCGGAACATACACCCAATATTCGCGGGTCGTTCCGGCGAAGATGCGGCTCGACCACGTGTGCTTCGTGACGCGTCCCTCGGGCACGCCGGGCTGACGCTGGGCGTCGGGGCCCGGCAGATAATCGTCCGCGGCGGGCAAGGCGGCAGAGAGGGCGACGAGTAAAGCAAGGAAGGCGGAGGTTTTTCTCATGGGGTGATGGGGGAGGAAGGGACGTTCGGGGCGTAACAAAGGTGCGCCGCTGTTTCAGACGTTTCCGAACGGCTGAGTGCGCTGGCAAAGCTGCAGCGCCACGCCCCACGGATCGCGCAACATGATGAGCAGCGATCCGTCCGGTTGCGGGTCCTCCTTGAACAGCGTGGCGCCGGCCGCCTCGAGCCGCACCCGCTCGGCGCGAGCGTCGGCGGCCACGACCGCGGCATGGAACACGAGCGGATGGTTGCGCGCGTAGTCGGGCACCGGCGCCGCGGGGTTGGTATACAGCTCCATCACCACGCGGCCGCTGTCGTCGGCCAGAAAATGAGTGAACGGCGCTGTCTCAAGGCGGCGGGCCACCCGGTAACCCAGGGGGCGCACGTACCAAGCGGCGTGGCTCGCGGCGTCGGGCACGTTCAGGGCGAAGTGTTCGAATCGCATGCGGGTGCGGCGACCGTGCGAGCGGGCGCGTGCCGACGCAAGGCCCGCCTCGCGGCTCACGCGCGGAGGCCGGACAACTTGCGCGTTGTCCGCGCCTCGCGGGCGGCGTACGGCTTTTCCGCTTTCCCGACCATGCGTACAACGACCCCGTTTCTTCTGCTCGTTCTGGTTGCATCCGTCTTCGCGGGCGAGCCGCCGGCCCGGCCGAACCTCATCTACATCCTGAGTGACGACCTCGCGCAGGGGGATCTCGGTGTCTACGGCCAGAAGCTGATCCGCACGCCGCGTCTCGACCGCATGGCGCGGGAAGGCACGCGCTTCACCCAGGCCTACTGCGGCACGAGCGTCTGCGCGCCGTCGCGCACGTCGCTGCTCACCGGGCTGCACACGGGGCATTCACCCGTGCGCGGGAATTGGGAGGTGCAGCCGGAGGGCCAGCTGCCGCTGCCGGAGTCGACTGTCACGGTGGCGCAGGTGCTGAAGTCCGCCGGCTACGCGACCGCCGCGATGGGCAAGTGGGGCATGGGGATGTTCGACACGACCGGCAGCCCGCTGCGCAAGGGCTTCGACCGCTTCTTCGGCTACAACTGCCAACGCCACGCTCATTCCTATTTCCCGACGTACCTTTACCGCGACGACCGGCGCATCGAGTTGCCGGGGAACGACGGCGTTGGCGTCGGCCCGGTCTACGCGCAGGACCTGATCCAACGCGAGGTGCTTGAGTGGGTGCGCGCGCAGCGCGACCGGCCGTTCTTTCTTTTCTACGCCATCACGCTTCCGCACGGCCGCTTCGAGATCAACGACGTCGGCGAATACCGCGACCGCCCTTGGACCGCACAGCAGAAGGCCTACGCCGCGATGGTGACGCGGCTCGATCGCGATATCGGGCAATTGCTCGACCTCCTCGGCGAGATGGGCGTCGACGGACGCACGTTGGTGATGACCACGGGCGACAACGGCTCGTCGTTCGATCCCGAGTCGGAGTTCGGCCGGCTCTTCAACCAGGCGGGGAACGGCCTGCGCGGCTACAAGCGCGGCCTGTACGAGGGCGCGCTGCGGCAGGCCTCGATCGCGCGTTGGCCGGGTGTGATTCCGGCGGGACGCGTGGCGGACGGACCGTGGGCGTTCTGGGATTTTCTCCCGACCGCGGTGGAGTTGGCCGGGGCGACGCTGCCGGCCGGGTTCAAGCCCGACGGAAAATCCCTGACCGGCTACCTGCGCGGGGGGCCGGCGCCGGCGCGCGATTACTTCTACTGGGAACTCCACGAACAGAAACCGATCCAAGCCGCGCGCTGGGGTGACTGGAAAGCGGTGCGCAACGGCATCGACCGACCTGTGGAAATTTATGATCTCGCCGCCGATCCCGGCGAGGCGCGCGACCTCGCGTCCACGCGTCCCGACCTCGTGGCGCGGGCGGAGGAGATCCTCCGCACCGCGCGGGTTCCCGACCGCAACTGGCCGCTTGAGGGGCGGGCGGCCCACCGCGGCGGCGGGGCGGCGCCGAAGAAGAAAGGAGGCGCGAAGTGAGAAGGCCCTTCGTGATGTCTCTGCTTCGAGTCGCCCTGGGCCTGCTGGGCCTCGCGTCTAACGTTCACGCCGCCGCGGCCGGACGCCCGCCGCCCAATGTCGTCATGGTGTTCATCGACGACATGGGGTGGGGCGACTTTTCCTGCTTCGGCAACACCGCGGCCCGAACCCCCAACATCGA
The DNA here is from genome assembly GCA_046091745.1 of Opitutaceae bacterium. Taxonomy (GTDB): domain Bacteria; phylum Verrucomicrobiota; class Verrucomicrobiia; order Opitutales; family Opitutaceae; genus ER46. The sequence continues at coordinate 1,485 of JBJTCH010000095.1, read as the reverse complement.
CCGGCTCGCCGCCGAGGGGATGCGCTTCGGCCAGTTCTATGTCGCCTCACCGATCTGCTCGCCGTCCCGCGCCGCCCTTTCCACGGGGCAGTATCCGCAGCGGTGGCGCATCACGTCTTACCTCAACAACCGCGCCGACAACGAGGCGCGCGGCGTCGCGCAATGGCTTGATCCGCGCGCCCCGATGCTCGCCCGCAGCCTGCGCGACGCCGGCTACGCGACGGGACATTTCGGCAAATGGCATCTCGGCGGCCAGCGCGACGTCGGCGAGGCGCCGCTCATCACCGAGTACGGCTTCGAAGCCTCCCTCACCAACTTCGAGGGACTCGGACCGCGCGTGTTGCCGCTGCTCGACGCGCGCGACGGTTCGCCGCCGCGCCGCCACGCGCTCGGGTCGGACACCCTCGGCCGCGGTGAGATCGCGTGGGTGGATCGCGACGAGGTGACGACGCGTTTCGTCGACGCCGCGCTCGGATTCATCCGGAAGGCTGACGCGGCGGGGAAGCCCTTCTACGTGAATCTCTGGCCCGACGACGTGCATTCCCCGTTCTTTCCACCCGCCGCGCGGCGGGGCGATGGAGGGAAGCGCACGCTTTACCACGCCGTGCTCGAGCGCGTGGACACGCAACTCGGGGTGCTCTTTGACGAGATCCGGCGCTCGCCGGCGTTGCGTGACAACACGCTCGTCCTGGTCTGCTCCGACAACGGTCCCGAAGATGGCGCGGGTTCGGCGGGTCCGTTCCGTGGCAGCAAGGCGATGCTCTACGAAGGTGGCATCCGCTCGCCCCTTGTCGTCTGGGGGCCGGGCCTGCTGGCGAAGGAACGGGCCGGCACTTGGAATCGCACCTCGGTTTTCGGGACCATTGACTTGGCGCCGACTCTGCTCGCGGTGGCCGGGCTACGGTCGCCGGCAGGCGTGGCGTTCGATGGGGAGGCGCTGCCGCGCACGCTGCTGGGCGTCGCTGAAGATTCGCGACGCGCGCCGTTGTTCTTCCGGCGTCCGCCGGACCGCGGCTCGTTTTCCGGAGTGGCGAACCTGCCGGACCTCGCCGTGCGCCACGGGCGCTGGAAACTCATGTGCGAGTACGATGGGTCGGGCGCGGAGCTTTACGATCTCCAGGCCGATCCCGGGGAGACCCGCGACGTCGCGGCGCAACATCCCGCGGAGGCCGCGCGGCGCAAGGCGGCCGTGGTGGAGTGGCATCGCGCGCGGCCGCCCGACCACGGCGCGACTGACCGTCCCGCGGCGGCGAAAGGGAAGAAGAAGCACGGCTGACGCCGTCCGTGATGGCGCGACTCCTCGTCGTCCTGCAGTTCGCCGCGATCGCCACGGTGATTTTCCCTTCGGGGCGTCCGGGTGCGCTGTGGACGGGCCTGGGGATCGCGCTCGCCGGTGTCGCGTGGGTGGGTTGGACGGTGCGGTTCAACCGCTGGGGTAATTTCAATATCCGGCCCGAGCCGCGATCGGGGGCGCGCTTGATCACG
>JBJTCH010000094.1:0-2722 GCA_046091745.1 Opitutaceae bacterium | reverse complement strand
TCTCGGTGGCGGTGGTCGCGGCGAGAGCTTGGGGTTTCGAAAAAAAGCACCGGATTTGCCGCGGGTCCTGCCGAACGCATTCCGGGCTCCGATAGCTTGCCCTCATGGCTCTCAAGATCGGCGTCATCCTGATGTTTGCCTCCGCGCTGCCGTGGCTGGCCATGCCCGTGGCGGCGTGGCTGGCCCCGACCGCCGGCGCCAAGGCGGCGTGGTCCACGGCGCTATTCGTCGCCGCGGAAATCCTGTTCTGGGGCGGGGTGCTGTTGGCGGGACGCGACGTCTGGACCGCGGCCAGGCAGGCGGGCTGGAAACGGGTGGTGCCTGAGCTCTTTGAAAAGCTCCGCTGAGGAGGGCCGAGCTTGCGGGTGAAATTTCCACTCGGATACGCACCCGAATGATTTCCGATTGGCGATAACGCCCGACGTGAATCAGGATTTCCGGATGTTCGATCCTGTCGAAAAGCTCAAGGAGTTCATCCGCCATCCCAGCATCTCGGCCGACTCGGCCGCCCGCGAGGGCATGCGAGGCGCGCAGGAGTTCGTATCGGGCCTGCTCGGTTCACTCGGCTTCCAAGTCGACGTGGTGCGGACGGAAATGCATCCAATCGTGCTGGCGCACCGCGGCGGCGACGCCTCGTGGCCGCACGTGGTGATTTACGGGCATTACGACGTGCAGCCGGCGGATCCGTTGAACCTGTGGCGCACGCCCGCGTTCGAGCCGACGATCATCGGCAACCGCATCTATGGGCGGGGTGCTGCCGACAACAAGGGACCGCTGCTGACCAATATCGCCGCCGTCGCGAAGGCCCTGGAGGAGAATCCGCGGCTGCCGCTGCGGATCACTTTCCTCATCGAGGGTGAGGAGGAGATGGGCAGCCCGAGCTTCCCGGCTTTTCTCGAGAAATACGCGCCGCGTCTGCGGGAGGCGGATTTCGTTTTCCTCTCGGACACGGCGCTACCGAATGAGAACCAGGTTGTTCTCACGTGCGGCCTGCGCGGGCTCACGCTGTTCGACGTCCACCTCACCGGCGCGAAAGGCGATCTGCATTCCGGTCTGCACGGCGGCGTGCTCCGTAATCCGATCCAGGCGCTCGCCGAGGTGCTCGCGACGCTGCACACGCCCGAGGGTCGCGTGAACGTTCCCGGTTTCTACGACGACGTGCTCGACGTGCATCCGTGGGAACGCGAGGAATTGCGCAAGCTTGGCACGGATGAGAAGGCCTACTCCGATTTCCTCGGCATCGACACCTTCTACACGACCCCCGGCTTCAATCCTTTCGAGTCGGCGCGATTTCAGCCGACGCTGGAGTTCAACGGGATCGGCGGCGGCTACCAAGGCGAGGGGACGAAAACGGTCATCCCGAGCAAGGCGTTCGCCAAGATCAGCTGCCGTCTGGTGCCGAACCAGGAGCCGGACGTCATCAAGCGCCGCGTGATGGACGCGATCCGCGCCCGGGTGCCGAAGGGCATCAAGCTGGAGTTCGTCGATCAGCACAAAGGCGACCCCTACGTCGTGGTGCCACCGGGCCGGAGCAACACGCCGAAAGACCAGTCACCCGTGCTGGCGCGTGCTTTCCGCGCGACGGAGCAGGCGGTGGGCGAAGTCTGGGGCCGGCCGCCCCTCTACCTCCGCGAAGGGGGCAGCGTGCCGATCATCGCCTCCATCAGGAAAGTCACCGGCCTCGACTCGATCATGCTCGGGCTGTTTCTGCCGGAGGATAACCTCCACGCGCCCAACGAGAGCTTCAACCTCGACGTGATGCGCAAGGGCATCGAGACCACGCGCCGCATCCTGCACGCGCTAGCCGCCGGGTCGCGCTGACCGACGCGTCGCGACCTCGAAAAAAGAAAGCCGCGGGAACTCCCGCGGCTTTTCGTTGGAGGCGTAGAACGCGTGGCGCTCAGAACGCCCTCGGCGCGGCGGCCGATGGATTCACCACGACGAGGCTCACGCGGCGATCCTTCGCCATCGTGGCTTCATCGGCGTTCTTGGACGCCTCGAGGCTGCCCTTCGAAAGCGTCTCGAGCCGATCCGCGGGAACACCGATCGACTGAAGATACTTGCGCACGGCGGCGGCGCGACGGTCACCCAGGCCGAGATTGTACTCCGCCGTGCCGCGCCAGTCGCAGTGCCCCTCGAGCAGCAGGCGGTGCGTGGGGTTCTTGTCGAGATACTCCTTGGCGACCTTGAGCTTTTCGCGCTCCGACGCGCGCACGTCGGACTTGTCGAAGTCGAACAGCACGGTCTGGCCCTGCAGCGCGGTGCGGTTGTGGCCGTTGGGATCGAAGTCCGAACCACGATCCACGAGCCCCGTCGTGTTCTGACCGAAAGAAGCGTCCGCCGGCGCCGTCGGGCCGTTCTGCGGGCCGAGCACCGTCGAGCCCGGGTAGGGCCGATCGGGCTTCTTGGAGCAGCCCGCGAGCGCGAGCGCGGCGACCGCCACGGGGAGGGCGAGGGACTTCGGGATGAGTTTCATGAGTAAAGGTGTCGGGGAGAACTTGGAAAGCTATGCTAGACCCATGGCCGCGGCCGCAAGGGTTTTTGCGGTCGGACGGATCAGCGGGCTCCCGCGGAAAGGATGCCTTGCTCCAGCGCGTAGCGGGTGAGCCCGGCGACGTCGTGCAGGTTCAGCTTCCGCATGAGGTTCGTGCGGTGGTTATCGACCGTCTTGGCGCTGATCGCGAGTTTGGCGGCGATCTCCTTGGTGGAATGACTCTCGGCC
>JBJTCH010000093.1:0-25712 GCA_046091745.1 Opitutaceae bacterium | reverse complement strand
GGTCCAGCCAAGCGCCTCCTTGAAGGAAACATCGTGCGCCTTCCGGTGGAACACCCCCAGGTCGAGCGCCAGCAGCCCGAACACCCCGAGGGTGAACAGGCCGTAGAACCACCAATAGTCGGCGAACGGGAACAGGGAGATGGTTTGCATGAAAGGTGGGACCGTGCGGGTTCGCGGTCCCGCTTCAAGGGAGCACAGGTGGAATTTTCCGCAAAGGTTCCACCCGGTTTAACCGCCCAGTCCGCTCTCGACGCTCCCCCGCCGGAGTCACTCGCTTTCCCGTCATGGATTCTCCTTCCAGCCCCGTACTCACCGGCATCGGTCAGATAGCTGTCACGGCGGCGGACGTCGCGGCGGCCACGGTTTTTTACCGCGACGTTCTCGGGTTGAGATTCCTTTTTTCCGCCGGCCCGAACCTCGCGTTCCTCGACGCCGGCGGCGTACGCCTCATGCTCACCACTCCGCAGGGACACGGGGAGGTCGGCAAAAACTCCGTCCTCTACTTTCGTGCCAGCGATCTTCCGGCTACTTATGCCGCCGTGGTGGCGCGCGGGGCCCGGCCGGAACGCGCGCCGGCGCTCACCGCGCGGATGCCCGACCACGAATTGTGGATGGCTTTTGTGCGCGATCCCAACGGCAACCTCGTCGGGTTGATGAGCGAGGTCCGCGCCTGATCGGGGCGCGGTTGGTCCTCACCGCGGGCCGTCGGCGAACACCCGGCCCGCGATCACGGTCGCACGGGCGTGCGTGGTGTATTCGACCGGGTCGCCGTCGAAGAGCGCGAGGTCCGCGTCCTTGCCCTCGGCGAGCGAGCCGGTGCGGGCGTCGATCCCGAGGATGCGGGCGGCGTCCAGCGTGACGGCCGCGAGGGCCCGCTCAAATCCGAGTCCGCGGGCGGCCGCCAGCCCGGCCTCGAACAGCACGACGCGGGTCTTGGGCACGTAGCCTTCGTAACCGCTTTGGAAGGTGAAGGGGATGCCCGCCGCCGCCAGGCGCGCGGCCGTGTCCATGGCGAGGTTCTCGGTGTCCTCGCTCGCCCGCGCCATCGTGGGGTGCAGGATCACGGGAAACCCGCCGGCCTTGATCTCGTCGAGCACGAGCGGCGCGTCGGCGCAGCCGTCGAGGACGATGCGCAGGTTGAACTCACGCGCGAGGCGGAGCGCCGCGAGGATGTCCGGCGCGCGGTGGGCGGTGATGAGGAACCGCTGCGAGCCGTCGAGGCCGCGGACCAGCGTCTCGAGACGGAGGTCGCGCGCGGGGCGCTTGGTCTCGTCCTTCGCCTCGCGTTTCCGAGCGTACTCCTGGGCCTTGATCAGCTCGGCGCGCAACATGGCGACGGCTTTGGCGCGGGTGCCGGGGGATTTCGCGGCGCCGCCCGGCGGGCCTTCGGCGCGGTTCACCGCGCTGCCGCCGAGCGAGACGGCGATCATCGCGGCGGGGTTGATCACGTCCTCCTCCACGCTGTGGCCGGTGGTGCGCACGATCATCGTCTGCCCCGACACGAGCGCGCCCGGGGCGTGCCCAGTGTTCATGAGAGTCACGCCAAACGAACGCACCCACGTCACGAGCGGGTCGCGGGCGTTGTAGGCGTCGATCGCGCGGAGCTCCGGCTGCAGCGGTGCGGAGCGGTCGAGCATGTCCTGATCCTGCGGCTGGTTGAGGATGCCGGAGAGTCCGGCGGTCGCCCGGGCGTCGATCAGGCCCGGGGTCACGACCTTGGCCCGCAGGACGCGGTGGTCGGCGGGCACGGCGCGGCCGGCCGCCGTGCCGGCGTAGGTGACGCGGCCGTCGCGCACGAGCACGAGGCCGTCCTTCACGGCGGGGCCGTTGAGCGTGTGGAGCGTCTCGCCGAGGATCGCGAGCGGGGTCGCGGTTTCGGCCGCGCGGATTGCGGGCAACGCAATCAGGCAGAGGGTGGTGACCAGCGTTCTCATTGTCCGTTTCCTCCGTTGGCGGCGGCGATGATGTCCCACGCGCTGCCAAAGCAGCAGAGAGCCGCACGGCGGCTGTCGCCGGCGCCGGGTCCGCCGCGGGCGTAGAGGCGGTCGGCCGGGTTCGCGAGGTCGAAGACCTTCACCCCGTCGACCCAGGTCTGCTCGACCTCGGTGTAGACGCTCAGCGGGTCGCCGGAGAGCAGGATGAAGTCAGCGTCCTTGCCCGGCTCGAGCGTGCCCACGCGGCCCTCGAGCCCGAGCATGCGGGCGTTGGCGATCGTGACGGCGCGGAGGGCGCCCTCGCGCGTCAGGCCGGCCCGCACGGCGAGCGCGGCGGAGCGGAGGAAGAGGCGGGAGTCGGTGACGCTGTCATCGGTGTGCAGGCCGACCTCGGCGCCGGCGCGCTCGAGGGCGGCGCAGTTCTCGAGGGCGAAGTCGCGCGCCTCGAGTTTCCCGCCGGGTGAGTCGATGATGATCACGGAGCTGGCCACCCGGGCCGCGGCGATCTCGGCGGCGACCTTGGCGGCCTCGCTCACGTGGTGGAGGACGACCTTGAAACCGAATTCCTTGCTGAGGCGCAGCACGGTGAGGATGTCGTCGTGGCGGTGCGTGTGGTGCTGGACGATGCGCCGGCCCTCGAGCACCTCGACGAGCATCTCCAGCGCGAGGTCACGGGCCGGGAGTTTCTCGGGGTCGTTGCCGGCGCGTTCGCGGCGCGCCTTGTACTCCTGGGCCTTCACGAATTGCTCGCGGACGAGCGCGGCGGACTTGGCGCGGGAACCGGGGAACGGTCCGCCGGGAGTGCGGATGGAGTTGGTCCCGTTGGCCATCTTCAGGCCGCCGGCGATCGTGCCGTCGGGCAGGCGGATGAGCAGGTCGTCGATCACGCGGCCGTCGCGCAATTTGAGGTAGAGCGTCTGGCCGCTGATGAGGTGGCCGGAGCCGGGCATCACGTTGACGGTGGTGATGCCGCCGGCCTGCGCCTTCTGGATGCTGGCGTGGCGGACGTCGATCGCGTCGAGCACGCGGACGTCGGGCTGCACCGGGCTGGCGCCGTCGGCGCCCGAGGCTCCGCCGATGTGGCTGTGGGAGTCGACGAGGCCGGGCATGATGACCTTGCCGCGGGCGTCGCGCACGTCGGCGCCGGCGGGAATCGCGGTGGAGGCGGCGGGGCCGACGGCGACGATGCGGCCGCCCTGCACGACGAGGACCCCGTTTTCCAGGGGCTGGCCGGCGACCGGGATGATGCGCGCGCCGGTGAAGACGAGCGGTTTGTCCTGTGCTACCGCGTGGCCTGCGGCGGCGAGCAACGCGGCCGCGAGAGCGGCGAGGAGACGAGGGGGCATGGCGGGAAGATGCCGAACGAGCGGACGCCCGCAATGGATTTGGCGCGGGCCGGCATACGGTGCCCGCCGCGTGGGCCGTCTATTCCGTTCGCCGCTGGCGGGGTGCGCAGGCGCAGCCGGCGTCGCAACCGGGGCGCTTGCGGCGGCGAAGCGCGCGGGCGATCAGCGCGGCGGCCGCGAGAGCGACGATGGCGAGGGCGACGATCCGTTGGGTGGCGGCGTCCATGATCAGAAGCCCAGCGCGCGGCCGGCTTGATGGACGAGCAGGCAAACGAGCCATGCGGTGCCGGTCATGTAGGCGATCTGGAAGAGCGGCCAGCGCCAGGAGTTCGTTTCGCGCCGCACGACGGCGATCGTGCTCATGCACTGCATCGCGAAGACGTAGTAGATCATGAGCGTGAGGCAGACGAGGGGCGTGAAGAGCGGCGCGCCATCGGGCCAGGTCGCCTTGAGCATCGCCTCGCGGATCGGCGCGGTGTCCTCGTCGGCCGCCTCGACGCCGAAGATCACTCCCATCGAGCTGACGAAAACCTCGCGCGCGGCGAAGGAGGTCACGAGGCCGATGCCGATGCGCCAGTCGAAGCCGAGGGGTTTGATGACGGGTTCGATCAGCCGGCCGGCCTGGCCCGCGAAACTGTGCGCGATCTGCGCGTCGGCGGTCGCCTGCGGGTCGGGATGCTTCGGGTAGGTGGTGAGGAACCAGAGGACGATCGAGATCGCGAGGATGATGGTTCCCGCGTTGCGCAGGAAGAGCCACCCGCGCTCGAGCATTTGCCGGAGGATTTCCTTGAGGCGGGGAGGCTGGTAGGGTGGCAGCTCGAGGATCATGAGCGGGTTGCCGCCGCGGAGGAATGTGCGCTTGAAGAGCCACGCGAAGCCGAAGGCGCCGCCCGTGCCGAGCGCGTACATCAGCAGCATGAGGCCGGCCTTCGTGGGTGCCGGGACTTCACGGCCGGGCAGCAGCGTCGCGATCATCAGCAGGTAGACGGGCAGTCGCGCGGAACAGCTCATCAGGGGTGCGACAAGGATCGTGGCGAGACGGTCCTTGGCGTCCTCAATGGTGCGCGTGGCCATGATGCCGGGGATCGCGCACGCGTAGGAGCCGAGCAGCGGAATGAACGAACGGCCGTGCAGGCCGACGCGGCTCATCGGCCGATCCATTAGGAATGCCGCGCGCGCCATGTAGCCGGTGCTCTCGAGGAGGCCGACGAACAGGAACAGAATCAGAATCTGCGGGAGGAAAACCACCACACCCCCCACGCCGCCGACCACACCTTCGGTGATCAGGTCGCGCAGATCGCCCGGCGGCATCGTCTCCTTGATCAGTCCGGCGCCGTCGGCGACCCAGCCCTCGATCGCCTTCATCGGGTGCTCCGCGAGGGTGAAGATCGACAGGAACATCGCCGCCATTATCACGCCGAACACCAGCCAGCCCCAGAACGAGTGCACGAGCAACGCGTCGATGCGGTCGGAGAGCGACGGCCCGTTTTCCGCCGGCCGCCGGACCACGTCGCGGCAAAGGTCGTTGATGGCCTCGTAGCGGCTCTTGATGAGCGCTCCGGACCAGTCGGTGCCCTCGGCGCTCCAGCGACGCCGCCATCCTTCGAGGGCGGCGGTGGTGCGGTCTCCGAGCGGGGTCGATCCGGCCACGCGCACGGTGTCGAAGTCCGTTAGCAGCAGCAGGGCCTCCGCGCGCGCCACCAGCGGCGACCGGCCTTCGGCGACGAGTCCGGCCTGTAGCTCCGCGACGGCGGGGGCGATCGGCGCGGGCACGTCCCAGCGGTGGCGGGCAAGCGGCAGTTCGGCGCGGCTCATCGCGATGCGCAGTTCCACGATGCCGCGACCGTTCACCGCCTCGCAGGTGATCACGGGCACGCCGAGTTGTTCCTCGAGTTTGGCCGGGTCGATGGTCACTCCCGCGCGTCGCGCGAGGTCCATCATGTTGAGCACCACGATCACGGGCCGGCCGAGATCGAGAATCTGATGGGCGAGATAGAGGTTCCGCTCGAGGTTGGTCGCGTCGAGGACGCAGATGATGCGGTCCGGTTGCGGGGTGTCGGCGCGGCGGCCGAGGAGAACGTCGCGCGTGACGGCCTCGTCGGGCGAGCGGGCGGCGAGCGAGTAGGCGCCGGGCAGGTCGATGACCCGCATCGGTTTCCCGTGCTGGGAGTAGGCCTCGCCCATCTTTTTCTCGACGGTGACGCCCGGATAGTTGCCGACCTTTTGGCGGAGTCCGGTGAGGGCGTTGAAAAGGGTCGTCTTCCCGCAATTCGGGTTGCCCACCATCGCGTAGATGGGCGTGCGCGGTGCGGTGGCGGGGCGCCGGCGACCGGGTGAGGCCGGGGCAAAATGCGGCGGCAGGGAGGCGCGGGGGTCTCCGCCCGGGTTGGGCTGGCTAGCGTCCGTTCCCATGGCGGGCGGCCGGCGCTCAGCGAGCCTGGGCCGGCAAATGCTCGACGACGATGCTCATGGCGGCGCGGTGGTTGAGGGCGACGCGCATGCCGTTGACGAGGCAGAGGCTGGTGGTGGTGCCGGAAATTTTGGTGACGAGGGCGGCCTCGCCGAAGCCCATCTCGCGAATTCGTTGGCAGAAACTCACGTCGCCGGTGAGTTGGAACACCCGGGCCGTCGTGCCGGAGGGAAGCTGGCAGAGCGGCGAAAGCGGGAGGGGCGACGACATTGGAGTGAGACTCGGTATCAGTAGAGGAGCGAAGCGAAGGCGCGGTGATTTGCCAGCGGTAAGTTGGGATTTTTCAGCCGAGCCAAGGGACAGGCTCGCTCGGCTGGAGGACAGGCTGCAGTGGGATTTGGGGACAGGCTATGCCGTTTGAGGGACAGGTTGCGGTACGCGCGCGAGTTCTCCAAAGCGGGGACAGGCTATCCGCAGCCGGAATAGCTTTGTGGCATCTCGGGCATAAAACCTCTGGAAGGAGTTATACTAAAGTGTGTTATGGTTCCATTTCTTATCTACTTCAGCTGAAAGCATTGAAGCGTCCTGTGCCGCCGGGCTGGGGACAGACTCTCCGTCCCAAGCGCGCAGCCGAGGTGGCGAAGGGAGTCGTAGGGACAGGCTGCGGACGGGGACAGGCTATTGGTGCGGATGGGGACAGGTTGGGTGGTTTGCGAATCCTGCTGTCCCTAGCCTGTCCCTTCATCGTGGTCGGCGGACCGTTCGATGGAGAAAGGAATTGGTTTTCACGGTGTCTCGGGATCTAGTGTCAGGTCCTTCGTCTTCTCCATGGCCAAAACGCACTCCGACATCGGACTCATCGGGCTCGCCGTGATGGGTCAGAACCTCGCCCTCAACATCGCCGACCACGGCTTCCGCATCTCGGTCTACAACCGTACGACCGAGAAGACCGAGAAGTTCGTCGCGGAAAACCCGAACACGCCCGGCGGGCTCGTCGGCGCCAAAACCCTCGAGGAGTTCGTCGCCTCGATCGCGAAGCCGCGAAAAATCATCATCCTCGTCCAAGCGGGCAAGGGCACTGATGCCGTGATCGACAGCCTGGTACCGCTGCTCGACGCCAACGACATCGTGATCGACGGCGGCAATGCGCTCTGGACCGACACCATCCGCCGCGAGCGCACACTCCGCGAAAAGGGCCTGCGCTTCATCGGCTCCGGTGTGTCCGGCGGCGAGGAGGGCGCGCGCTTCGGCCCGGCGCTGATGCCCGGCGGTGATCCCGCGGCCTACAAGGAACTCGCGCCCATCTGGAACGCCGTCGCCGCCAAGGTTGACGCCAAGACCGGTCGCCCGCTCACCGGCGCCGCCCCCGGCAAGCCGATCGTCGGCGGTGTCCCCTGCGCCACGTACATCGGCGAGAACGGCGCCGGCCACTACGTGAAGATGGTCCACAACGGCATCGAGTATGGCGACATGCAGATGATCTGCGAGGCCTACGCTCTGATGAAGGGCCTCATCGGCCTTAAGGCCCCCGAGATGGGCGCCATCTTCTCCGAGTGGAACGAGGGGATGCTTGGCAGCTTCCTCATCGAGATCACCGCCGACATCCTCAAGCAGAAGGACCCCGTTTCCCGTAAGCCCATCGTCGACGTCATTCTCGACACCGCGGGCCAGAAGGGCACGGGCAAGTGGACCTCGGTCAACGCCCTCGATATGGGCGTCCCCGCGCCGACCATCGCCGAATCGGTCTTTGCCCGCTGCCTCAGCGCGATCAAGGAGGAGCGCGTCGCCGCCTCCAAGATCCTCAAGGGTCCCTCCAAGAAGTACCGTGGCTCCCGCAAGGCGCTCGTCGCCGCGATCCACGACGCCCTTTACTGCTCCAAGATCTGCTCCTACGCGCAGGGCTTCCAGCTGATGCGCGAGGCGCAGAAGGAGTACCAATGGAAGCTCAACTTCGGCGAGATCGCCCAGATCTGGCGCGGCGGTTGCATCATCCGCGCGGTCTTCCTGCAGAAGATCACCGAGGCCTACGCGCGCAAACCCGACCTCGCGAACCTGCTCCTCGACCCGTACTTCAACAAGACGGTCAAGCAGGCGCAGGCCAACTGGCGCAAGGTCGTCGCCCTCGCCGTCGAGTGCGGCGTTCCCGTGCCGACGTTCAGCTCCGCGCTCGCCTACTACGACAGCTACCGCTCGGCCCGTCTGCCGGCGAACCTGCTCCAGGGCCAGCGCGACTACTTCGGCGCGCACACCTACGAGCGCGTCGACCGTCCGCGCGGGAAGTTCTACCACATCGACTGGCCCGAGCCGACGCGCCCGCAGCTCGAGATCAAGTGACCGGCGTCCCCGCCGTCACCGCGAAGGCCCGCTCCCGCGGGCCTTTTTTACGTCCCCTCTGCGCGGGCGGAACTCCCTCCGCCCGCCATCCGGTCCGCCAGTGCAAACGCGGATGTCGCCGCGCCTTCGACGCGCGGGCCTCCAATCGCGTCTCCGGCCATTCCAAGACGCAGGTCGGGCAGCCACACACACGGTTCACGGTGGCGCGCCTTCGGTTCACTGTACCGCCAGCGGTGCATCGCCACACCTGCAATCGCCGCCCCCAGCCAAGGCGTGATCACCGGCGACACCAGCGCCAGCACCTCCGCCTCCGACCGGCCGTAGTTCTCCTCCGAGAACGCCGGCGCGAGGTGAACGGTCACCGCCGCGGATGTTCCGGGAGACACTCCTTTCCTCGTGTTGTCGGCGATCCACCGCACGGGACCGCCATCCTCCGGCGCGAGTCCGCCGGCCGGCAGCGCGCTCGGCCCCGACAGCGTGAGCATCAGCGCGAGGCACGGGTGGTAATCGAGTCCGCGCAGCTCCTTGGCCAGATCGTCGGGCAACGCGACGCCGCCCGCAGCCAGCAGGGCAAGCGACTGCGGAACCGGTGCGGTCAGCACCAGCTCGCCCGCCTGCAGCGCGGGCTGGTTCTCGACTGAAATCTCCCACGCATCCGCGTTTCGCTTCACCGCCAGCACTTTGGCCTCGCGGCGGATCTCGAGTCCGGCCGAGAGATGTTTTCCCACCGCATTCATCGCGGGACGTCCGACGTAACGGTACGGCGCGCCATCCGGCCACGGTGCGGCCACCCCGGCCTCGCACCACGCCTCGATCTCGGCGGCGAAACGCGGCGTCCGCGCGGTGAAGAATTGCGCCCCTTGGTCGAACACCGCACCTTCCACGCGCTTCGTCGACATGCGGCCGCCGGGGCCGCGGCTCTTTTCCAGCAGCAGCGGACGACGACCCTTCGCGCGTAGTTCACGCGCCAGTAGCAGGCCGGTGAGACCGGCGCCGGCGATCACCACGTCTTCCGGCGCGGGGTTCATTCAGGAGCCCGTGGTAAAATCCGCCGCGGTTCCCGCCTCGGCCCAGGGGTCGAGCTCGCGGCCGGCGGTGACCAGCCGGCGTCGCGCCTTGTCGACCGCGTACTTCCCCAAAACCAGCCGCAGCGGCGGGCGCTCCGCATCGGCCACGGCGAGGATGGCGCGGGCGGCGCCCTCGGGATTTCCGGGCTGCTTGCCGGCGATGGAGCCGAGGTAGGTGAGAAACTTGCCGCTCGTCGCGGCGTAATCTTCGATCCGCACGGCGGCGCGCGCCGTCGAGCGTTCCAGAAAACCGGTGCGGAACGGACCCGGCTGCACGAGCGTCACGCCGATGCCGAACGGCCGCGTTTCCTGCGCGAGAGACTCCATCGCCGCCTCGAGCGCGGCCTTCGCGGCGCCGTAGGCGGAGAAGCCCGGGTAGTTTCCCAGCGTGGCCGCCGCGGAAAGACTGATGATGTGACCGCGGCGCCGGGCGCGCATCAACGGCAGCACGGCGCGCGTCAGCCGCAGCGGCGCGAGAAAGTTCAACTCCAGGTTTCGCGCGATCTCCGCGTCGTCCAATTCCTCGAACGCCCCGAACACCGCGCCGCCGGCGTTGTTCACCAGCACGTCGATCCCGCCAAACGTGCGTGCCGTCCCGTCAAAGGCCGCCCGGATCGACGCCGGATCATGGGCGTCGAGGGCGACGGTGCGGCACGTTTCCGGATGCGCGGCGACGAGATCGGCGAGTTCTTCCGGCCGCCGGCTCGCGGCGACCACGCGGTCCCCGCGTACAAGTGCGGCGCCGGCGAGCGCGCGCCCCAAGCCGCCGGAGCAACCGGTGATGAACCAGACGCGGGATGAAGGGACGGTGGCGGTCATTCGCAGTCACCATTCCCTCCGTCGGCGGCGAAGCAAACGGGCGGAGTGAAAAAGCGGAACGCCCCGCTCAGGCCGCGACCGGCACCGTGGCGACCGCACCCAAGCTCCGGGTGCCGGGCACGCGGGTCGCGGTCATTTCGCCGACGGCCGCGCGCAGGTAGGGGCGCACCCGGTGCAGGCGGACCTTCACCGAGGCGAGCGAGATGCCGGCGCGCCGGGCGATCTCGCCGTAGCTGTCTCCGCGGACGAATTGGCTGACGAGACCGCGATCAAGCGGATTGAGGCGGACTAGTGCGCGATCCAACGCGGCGAGGATCTCGGGCACGGCGGTCTCGTTGCGCGGGTCGGCAATGCGATTCACCTGGTCGTCAAGTCCCACCGTGACGGGGCGGCAATTGCGGCGGCGGATGAAGTCGAGGGCGGTGTTGCGTGCGAGGGTGAAGAGCCACGACTCGAACACGGCCGGGTCGCGCAGGTGGGAAAGGCGGCGGAACATCTTGATGAAGACCATTTGGGTGACGTCCTCGACCGCGTCGGGCTGGCGGATGATGCCGCGGACGAAGCCGCCCAGCCGCCGTGAGTAGCGCTGGACGAGCTCAGCCTGGGCGTCGGGCTTGCCTGCGCGGGCGCGTCGCACGAGCGCGAGCAGCTCGGCGCGAGCCTCATCGAGGGGGGCGGCGTTCTCGCGGTCGGCCGAAGCCTTGCGGGGCGCTCCTTCCGTGGGGGTGAATTCGCAGCTGGGGCGGAACATGTCCGCCAGAGAACCCTTTCCGTGTTAGGGATTTATTTGGCCCCGCGACAGAATTGTTAAGGAATCGTAAAGGTGGCCGTCCAGCTCAGGCCGCCGACAGGCGGATTTCGGCGCGAAAACCCCTCGGCGCACGGTTCGAAAAACGCACTTCGCCACCGCACGGCGCGATGCTCGTCCGCACAATCGCGAGTCCCAGCCCCACGCCGCCGCCCTCGCGGGTGCGCGCGAGCTCGGGACGGAAGAACGGCTCGCCGAGCCGGTCGAGATCGGCGGGCGGGACTCCGGGGCCGTCGTCGTCGACGGTGACGACAACCTGACCGCCTTCACGCGTTGCCGCCACCTGTACGGGACCGGAGTCGCCCGCATAGCGCAGTGCGTTGCGCACGAGGTTTCCGAGAGCGCGGGCGAGCAAGGCGGCGTCGGCGCGGACGACCATGCCGTCGGGTATTTCGAGGTTCACTTTCCCCGCGGGGTCCTCGCGCGCGAGGGTCTCCTGCGCGAGCGGCGGCAGCGGCACGGGCTTGAGCTCCACTTCGCGCGTTTGCATGCCCGCTTTGGTGAAGGCGAGCAGCTCGTTCACCAGCGTGCTCATCTGTTGCACTTCGTCGCGGACGTCGGCGACGGTTTCCCGGAGGTCGTTCGGCGCGCGTTCGGCGAGGATGCCGGTCGCAAGCTGCAGACGCGCGATCGGGGAGCAAAGCTCGTGCGCCACGTCGCCGAGAAAACGCTTCTGGCCGGTCATCTGCGCGTCGAGCCGCACGGCCATGCGGTTCACGGACTCGCCGAGCCGTCCGAGCTCGTCGCGGC
This sequence comes from Opitutaceae bacterium, assembly GCA_046091745.1. GTDB lineage: Bacteria > Verrucomicrobiota > Verrucomicrobiia > Opitutales > Opitutaceae > ER46. Next base: position 14,244 of record JBJTCH010000093.1, on the reverse strand, counting down.
GGCTGGCGTCGACGCGCGTGTCGAGCCGACCTTCCGCGATCCGTCCGGTGGCGGCCGTGAGCTGCGCGAGTGGACGCGTGATGCTGCGCACGAGAGGCAGCCAGAACAGAACGGAAAGTGCGAGGACGCCGCCGGCCGCGAGGAACCACGCCTCGAGTCCGATCAGGTGGAGCAGTTTCCAGAGCGAGCCGACACGCGCGACGAGCAGCGCGGGTGGCGTCCGGCCGCCACGCTCCGGCGTCACGAACGGCACGCGCAGGCCGATCCAGTAGGCGGAGGGTTGGTCCGTGCGGAGGATGAAGCGCGGGGCGCGCCAGTCGACGGGGCCCGCGAACGGAAGGTCGCCCTTGCGTGCCAGTTCCGGCGGCGGCCGGGCCCGATCGGGCGGCTCCCGCATCTCGCGGCCGCCTTTTTCCTTTCCCTCGCGCCACATCCTTTCCGCCTGCTCGCGCCGGCGTGATCCGTCGGCCTCGCCCTCGCGCGGTGGGGCGTAGGTGCCGGGGCCGCCACGGATGCCGAAACCACGCAGGCCGCCGCGCAATTCGAGTCTTTCGCGCACGGCGGCCGGCAGGTCGGCGGGCCGGCCGGCGAGCTGGGTTTCGCCGAAGCCGAAGAGCATGAACTCCACGCCATACGTGTCGCCGAAGCGTTTGAGCACGGCGTGACGCGCCTCGCCGCTGGCCGCGGCGGCCTCACCGGCGATCGCGCTGAAGAGCGACTGCGCGCGATTCCCGGAGGGGCCCGCCACCAGCGCGCTCCAGCCGAGTCCGCCCTGCGCGACGAAGAAACCCACGCCGAGCGCGGCCAGCAGCAGCAGGTTGAGCGCCAGCCACAGCGAGACCTTCAGCGAAAGCGGGTAGGAGACCTTCATCGGACGGCGGACGGGACGCGGCTCGGCGGACGGAGTTAAGGCAAAGTTTCCGCGGGCCGCGCGCGCTCCTTCACTCCGGCCCCACCATCATGTAGCCGGCGGAGCGCACGGTGCGGATGTAGCGCGGTTCCTTGGCGTCGTCGCCGAGCTTCCGGCGCAGCGACGAGATGTGGACGTCGATCGAGCGGTCGAAGACCTCGTAGTTGCGGTCGCGGCATTCGTCGAGCAGCGCCTCGCGGGTCTTCACGCGGCCGCGCGCCTTGGCGAGGCTGGCGAGGAGATCGAACTCCACGGGAGTGAGCGTGAGCGCGGAGGCGTCGAGCACGGCGGCGCGCGCGTCGAGATTCACGCGCAGCGGCCCCACCACGATCTCGGCCGGCGGAGTGGCGGCCGCGGGGGCCGCGGGAACGCTGCTGCGCCGCAGCACGGCGCGGAGCCGCGCGAGCAACTCGCGCGTCGAGAAAGTCTTCGGCAGGTAGTCGTCGGCGCCGACCTCGAGGCCCACGATGCGGTCGGTCTCCTCGCCGCGCGCGGTGAGCATGAGCACCGGGACGGTCGAGCGCTGGCGGATGCGGCGCAGCACCTCGAAGCCGTCGAAGCCGGGCAGCATCACGTCGAGGATGACGGCGTGCCAGCGTGCGTCACCCGTCGTGGCGCGCTCGACGCCCTCGGGGCCGGTGTGGACCGCGGTCACGGAAAAGCCGAGCGGCTCGAGGTAAGTGGACACGAGCCGGCAGAGCTTCCGGTCGTCGTCCACCATGAGAATCAGCGTGCGGCCCTCGGGGCGGTCTGCCATGGCGCTGGTGTGTTGAATTTCCTCCGTCGGCGCAACCACCCTGTCGCGAGCATGGCTCTTCCGTGGGTACCCGGGCAGCACCCGTTGCCGCGGGCGTTATGGTTGATCGGAGTTCTGGGAGCGCGCCTGGTCGCCCATCCGGGACATGAAAGTCTGCCGGCGGTCGATTGGACCGGTGAGGCGCCGCAGGTGAGCATTACGGTTGAGAGCGGGGTCCGAGTCATCCGCGCGAACGGCATCCCCGATCACGCCACCGGGCTTTTCCCTGGCCGGGGTAATCCGAACCGGATCGCGCCGCAGCGGCATGAGTTCCGCGTTCCGCTGCTGCCCCAAGCCGCGGCGACTCCGACGCCGTTGGGCATGAGCCCGTTCGGAATCGCGGTGAACGGCGTGGTGCTCGATCCCGGCGCGGCGGAATGGTGGCAGGATGATCGTTCGAGCGGCTGGCAATACGAGGCGCTGGGCGGTGGCCGGAACCTCGGGCTCGATCGCGAGCACGGTCACGTGCAGCCGACCGGGGCGTATCATTACCATGGATTGCCGGCGGCGCTGCTGGAGAAACTCACGGGCGGGCAGCCGCGGATGGCGCTCACCGGATGGGCGGCGGACGGATTTCCCATCTATGGGCCATGGATTCCGGCCGATCCCGCGAATCCCGCGGGCGCCTTGAAACGCGCCACGCCGAGCTATCGCTTGAAAGCGGGCCGGCGCGAAGGCGGCCCCGGCGGCACGCCCGACGGCGCCTACGTGCGCGACTGGGAGTTCGTCGCCGGAGCGGGTGATCTCGACGCCTGCAACGGGCGCACCGGTCCCACGCCGGAGTTTCCCGGCGGCACGTATCATTACGTTCTCACCGACGCCTTTCCTTTCATCCCGCGCTTCTGGCACGGCACGCCCGATCCGAGTTTTCTGCGGCGCGGTCCGCCGCCGGGCGGCCCCGGGGGCAAGAAGGGCAAACGACCGAAGCAGGAGTGAAGGAGGCGAGGGCGCTCGTCGGCCGTTGTTCCGGGAAATCCGTTGCCGGTGCGCGAAGGTGTGGTTCAGTCGTGGCGTCCCCATGCTACCCATGACCTCGTTTCCCCGCCGTGAATTCCTGAAGGCGGGCGCCGTCGCCGGCCTCGCCGCGGTCACCGCGCCCTCGTTGCTCCGCGCCGCGGCGCCCAACCCGTTCGGTCGCGCGGGCAAGCCCGTGCTCCGGCTGAGCCTCGCCGCGTACTCGTTCCGCGACACGTTTCCGATCATGCGCGGCAAGCCGAACCCCAAGGTGCCGGCGGCCAAGGCGACCGACATGTTCCGGTTCATCGATTACTGCGCGGCGCACGGCTGTGACGCCGAGCCGACGACCTACTTCTTCGCCGAGGAGACCGAGGCCTACATGATCAAGCTGCGTCGCCACGCGTTTCTGCGCGGCGTCGCGATCAGCGGCACCGCGATCGGCAACAATTTCTCCCATCCCAAGGGTCCGAAGCGCGACGCCGAGATCGCGCTCACCAAGCAGTGGATCGACCGCGCCGCCGCCCTCGGCGCGCCGCACATCCGCGTTTTCGCGGGCGTGACGAAGGAGATTCCGCGCGACGAGGCCGACAAGCTCGTGATCAGCGCGCTGGAGGAGTGCTGCGATTACGCCGGCAAGAAAGGGATCTTCCTCGGGCTGGAGAACCACGACTCGATCGGCAGCGCGGCGACGTTGCTGCCGTTGGTGAAAGCGGTGAAGAGCCCGTGGATCGGGATCAATCTCGACTCCGGCAATTTCCGCACGGCCGATCCCTATCGGGACTTCGCGGAGTGCGTGCCTTACTCGGTCAACGTGCAGTTCAAATCCGAACTTCAGCCGGCCGGTGGCGCGCGGCAGGCGGCGGATTTCAAGAAGTTCGCCCGGCTCCTGCGTGACGGCGGCTACCAAGGCTGGGTCGCGCTGGAGTACGAGGGTAAGGAAGATCCCGCCACGGCCGTGCCGCGACACCTCGAGGAGATGCGGGCGGCGTTCGCCTGAGTTCGCGGCGAACTTCCGCCGCTTTTGCGCGTCCCGGCGGGAGGACGCCCCCGGATTTGCGCCCAACCGCTTCCCCTGCTGAATTCCCGCCATGATTCTCCACCTCACCGCTCTTTTCGGCGTCCTGCTGGCCGCGCTCGCGTCGGCTGTTCCCGCCGCGGCGCAGACGCAGGTGCGTGCGTCGCTGGTGGCGGCGGAGGCGTCGATTCAGCCCGGCCGCCCGTTCGCGGTGGCGTTGCGGCTGCAGCACAAGGAGCACTGGCACACCTATTGGATCAATCCCGGCACCGGCCTCGCGACCTCGCTGGCGTGGAAACTGCCCGCGGGGTGGAAAGCCGGTGAGATTCTCTGGCCGGCACCAATGGTGTTGCGCGACAAGAAGGGCAACGTCGTCGGCAACGGCTATGAGGGCGACCTGCTTCTCCCCGTCATGCTCACGCCGCCGGCTGATCTGCGGCCCGGCACCCGCGTGGATCTGAAGGCGGCGGCGGATTGGCTGATGTGCGAGGACGTCTGCATCCCCGGCAACGCGGAGGTTTCCGTTTCCCTGCCGGTCACGGCGGAGACTCCGGTTCCCGCGCCGGAGTGGGGCGCGCGGATCGCCACCGTGCTCGCGCGGCTGCCGCGCGCCGATTCCGCGTGGACCGTTTCCGCGGTCCGGGCCGGCGCCGATCTCACGCTCACGATCCGCTCCGCTGGCGGCGCGGCTCCGGCGCATGCGCCGGGGGCGCTCCATTTCTTCGCGGCCGACGGACTCGTGGCGTACGATCTGCCGCAGTCGCTCACATCGGAAGGCGGGGTCTTCGCGCTGAAAATGAAAGCCGACGCGTCCGCGCCGGCGGACGCGAAGCGGCTCGTCGGCGTGGTGACGGCCGCGAACGGCTGGAAGGCCGACGGCACGCTGCCGGGCCTGGCGTTGGACATCGCTTTTTCGGCGGTGCCCGCGGCATCCGCGGCGAAACCTCCCTCGCCCGCGACGTCGGACGGGGCGACGACCGCGTCGGCGGCCGCGGCCGGGTCCCTGGCCGGCACGCTGTTGCTGGCGTTTATCGGCGGCCTGATCCTGAACCTGATGCCCTGCGTTTTCCCGGTGCTGGGCATCAAGATCCTCGGGTTTGTGAACCAAGCCGGACACCAGCGCGGTCGGATCGTCGCGCACGGGCTGGTTTTCACCGGCGGTGTGCTCGCCTCCTTCTGGTTGCTCGCGGGCGCGCTGGCGGTGCTGCGGGCGGGCGGCGATCAGCTCGGCTGGGGTTTCCAGCTGCAGTCGGCGCCGTTCGTCTACGGTCTGGCGGTGCTGCTGCTGGTGTTCGGGATGAACATGAGCGGCGTGTTCGAGTTCGGCCTCTCGGCGACCGCGGTGGGCGGCGAGTTGCAGATGAAGTCGGGCTACGCGGGATCGTTCTTCACCGGCGTGCTGGCCACGGTGGTGGCGACCCCGTGCAGCGCGCCGTTTCTCGCGCCGGCGCTCGGCGCGGCGCTCGCGGTGCCGCCCGTGGAATCGTTCGCGATCTTCACGCTGATCGCGCTCGGTCTCTCGACGCCGTACCTGCTGCTCTCGATCTTTCCCGGCGCGGTGAAGGTGCTGCCGCGGCCCGGCGCGTGGATGGAGACCTTCAAGCAGTTCATGGCCTTCCCGCTCTATGGCACGGTCGGCTATCTCGTGTGGGTCCTGGCGGCGCAGACGAGTGAAGAGGGCTTCCTCTGGACGCTGCTCAGCCTCGCGGTGATCGCGCTCGCGGTGTGGATCTACGGCCGCTGGAACGCGCCCGGTGCCTCGGCGGGCCGCGCCCGTTTCGGCATCGCCGGCCTGGTGGTGGTCGGCGCCGCGGGCCTTTGGCTCGGCTGGCCTCGTCCCGTGAACGCGGGCGCGACCCCGGCCGCCGGCCAGCCCCCGGCCGTGGTATGGGAGGCTTGGAGCCCTGAAGCGGTGGCGAAGCTCCGCGCCGAGGGACGAGTCATCTACGTCGACTTCACCGCCCGCTGGTGCGCCACCTGCCAGACCAACAAGAAGATCGTCTTCGCGTCCGACCAGGTGCGGCGGTACTTCGCCGACAACCGCATCGCCACGCTCCGCGCGGACTGGACCAACAAGGACCCGCGCATCACCGCAGAGCTCGCGCGCTTCCAGCGTTCCGCCGTGCCCTTCAACCTGATCTGGAAACCCGGCCGCGAGGAGCCGGTCATCCTTCCGGAACTGCTCACTCCCGGGATCGTGCTCGACGCGCTGCGGGGGAAGTGACGGGCACACCGGCCGCCGCCGTTTTACTTCGGGGCGGGGGGCGTGTAGTTTGGGGTGTTCCCGGAGGCGCCGGCGCCGCGTCGCGGCCGGCGGCTCCGGTCGTCCAAGCGCGACGTTCATCATCGAACAAGGAGGGAGTATGACTGCCAACCGGTTGTTCCACTACCCCGATGAGCACGGGATAAAGTACGTGACGACCCGTCACTCGCCCGCGTTCACCGCCGCGGAGGTCGCGGTGTCGGCGCATGTCGCCACCCGCAGCTTCGCCAAGACGGTCGTGATCAAGGTCGACGACGTGCCGGCGATGCTGGTGCTGCCCGCCAACCGCCGGATCCTGATCCACGAGTTGCGCGAGATGCTGGAGAACGAGAACGTGAAGCTCGCGACCGAACGCGAGATGCAGGAGTACTTCCCCGACTGCGAGGTCGGCGCGATGCCGCCGCTCGGTCCGCTGTACGGGCTGAAGGTCCACGTCGCCGCGGGGCTGACCCACGAGCGGGACATCACGTTCAACGCCGGCTCGCACACGGAGACCGTCACGATGGCCTACGCCGACTTCGAGCGGCTCGTTCATCCGGCCGTGATCGACCTCTTGACCGCCTGAGGGGCGACGGCGTTCCGCCGGACTTGAGCCCGATCCGGGGCGGGCGCCAGCCCGCCTCAGGTGGGTTTGGCGCCTGCTCCTTGACGCGAGGCCCGGGCGAGCCTCGCCTGATGGTGATGAAGGTCATCAGAATCTCCGAAGCGAAGCGGAACTTCGGGGGAATATTCGCGCGGGCCAAGAAGGGGGAGACGATCATTCTTCAGAACGTGGCCGACTTCATGCAGCTCGTGCCCTGCGCTCTGCCGGACCCGGTTCCGCTCCGTCCGGTGGGCTATTTTCAGGCGAGCGACGAGGAAATCGTCCGGATCAACGCGTCCCCGACCGACTCCGGTCCGTTACGGCGAAAAACCGACACGGAGTTGAAATCCACCTTGGGCGGTGGTCAGGCTCAGGTTTCGCCCCGCTGATCGCGATCTCCATCCGGCGGTGATTGTCTCCAACGAGGAGCACTGCGGCGACCCTCGTATTCTCCGCGTGAATGTTCTTCACGGGACCAAGGTGGCCCCCGGTAACCCCGCTCGCGCGCATCAGGTGCTTCTCAATGGCGCGGACGGTTTGGATTTTCCGACGGCGATCGACTGCGGCTACTTCTACGGCGTGGCGAAGGACGACTTGGTTGCCTACATCGGTACGGTCGGGGTGGAGCGGCGGCGCATCCTCAAGCGAAAGATCATCGAAGTCCTTCGCTTGCTTTGATCGGCCTCCGCCGCGTGCCGCCCGCGTTCAGCGCTTGATCGGTCCCGGGGGCGGGGGCGGCAGGGTCTGGCCCTTGGTCTTCAGTTCCTCGAGAATCACTTCGATCGCCTGGTCGAGTTGCTGGTCCTCGCCGCGGAATTCGCGGGCGGGGTCGTTGTCCACGAAGATGTCCGGCTCGACGCCCTGTCCCTCGATGATCCAGTTCCGGCCGTCCTTGGAGTAGGGGGCGAACTCCGGCTTGCGCAGCTCGCCGCCGTCGATGAACGGCAGGGAATTGCTGATGCCGACGACGCCTCCCCAGGAGCGCTTGCCGATGAGCTTGCCGAGGCCGTGCTCGCGGAAACGGTAGGGGAACAGGTCGCCGTCGGAGGCGGAGTACTCGTTGAGCAGGGTGACCTTCGGGCCGAGCAGCATCTGGGACGGGTTGGTGGACGGCGTGCCGCCGCGGCGGACGCTCACCATGGCGAGCTCGCGGCGGAGGCGCTCGATGATCTGCGGGGAGACGTTACCGCCGCCGTTGCCGCGCACGTCGATGACGAGAGCCTGGCGGTTGAGCTGCGGGTAGAAGCGGCGCACGAACTCGTTGAGACCCTCCGGCCCCATGTCGGGGATGTGAAGGTAGCCGACCTTGCCGCCGGTCTTCGCGGCGACGTGGTCGATGTTCCCTTGCACCCAGTTCTCGTAATAGAGCGGGGCCTCGTCCGCGATCGGCACCACGGTGACGTCGCGCGCGCCGTCATCAACCGGACGTGAATTGATCCGCAACACCACCTGCTGGCCGGCGGTGCCGGCGAGGGCGGTGTAAAGGTTGTCGAGGTCGGCGGTGCGCTTGCCGTCGACGGCGAGGATGTAGTCGCCGGCGCTGACGTTCACACCGAGCTCGGTGAGCGGCGAGCGGGTCTTGGTCTGCCAGTTCTCGCCGCGGAGGATGCGGTCGATGCGGTAGGCGCGGCTCGCCGGGTCGCGTGACACCTGCGCGCCCAGGAGGCCGAGCTTGAGGCGCGGGGCGCTCTCGCGGTCGCCGCCGCCCACGTACGCGTGGCCCGCGTGGAGTTCCGAGACCATCTCGCCGATCACGTAGGTGAGGTCGTTGCGGGTCGCCACGTGCGGAAGCAGGGCGCGGTACTTCTCGCGCTGCGCCGGCCAGTCGACGCCGTGCAGGTTCGGGTCGTAGAAGAAGTCGCGCATCTGGCGCCAGCTCTCGTCGAGGATCTGCGCCCATTCGGCGCGGTGGTCGACGCGGGCGGAGAGGTTGGCGAGGTTGAGTTTCGCGTCGGGCTTCAGCTCGACCTTCGCGGAAGGCAGGTCGATGAACGAGTAATCGCGGCCCGAGGAGACCAGAACCTTTTTCCCGTTGGCCGTGATCTCGAAGGTCTCGAAATTGCCGAGCTCGGTCTCGCGCTTGGCCTTGAGGTCGTAGGTCGCGATCACCGCCCGCGAATTGCTGGCGCCGCCGAAGCCTTCGCCGCCGCCCCCGCCGCCGACGGCCCCGCTCGGCACGCGGCGGAAATAGACGCGGTCGCCGATCAGGCGCAGGTTGCTGTAGTTGGATGGCGTGATGGGCAGGCCGATCAGGCGGCCGGAGAGGCCTTCGGCGTCGACCTTCACCACGACCTTGGCCTCGGGCTTGCGCCCCTCGGCTTTGCCGGAGGGAGCTTCGTCGGGGTTCTTCTTTTCCTCGCCGCCCTTCTTTTCACCGTCGGCTTTGGCGGGCTCGTCCTTGGCGACCGCGACCTCGTCGCTCTTCGGCGCGAAAGGCGAGGGCGTGTCCTTGGCCAGCGCCACCAGGTACACGCGCTCCATGTCCTTGTAGGCGTGGTTCCACTCGGTGTCGGAGTAGATCGGGCGGTAGTCGCGGGCGGAGGCGAACAGGAGCCACTTGCCGTCGTTGCTGAAGGCGGGTGCGGTGGCCTCGTACCAGCCGTCGGTGACCGCGATCGTCTTTTTGTCCGCAAGGCCGTGCAGCATGACCTTGGTGAGGGTGCCGCGCTCATTGCGGGTCCAGGTGATCCATTGGGAGTCGGGCGACCACGCGTACTGCATGATCGGGCCGTCGGGATTCTCGTCGATGGTGGTGATCTCCTTGGAGGCGACATCGATCACCCGCAGCCGTTGCGCGCGGTCGGACCAGAGCAGTTTCCTCGAATCAGGCGACCAGGCGGGCGTGTAATAGTAGGTGGCGGCGCCGGACGTGAGCTTTTCGGCGGGGCTGCGGCCATCCTGGGCCTGGAGGTAGAGCTCGTTTTCGCCGGAGGCGTCGGAGATGAAGGCGATCCAGCGCCCGTCGGGCGACCAGCACGCGCCCCGCTCGTGCGCGCCGGAGGTCTGCGTGAGGTTGCGCACCGGGCCCTCCTTGGCGGGAACCGTGAACACGTCGCCGCGGGCGACCACGACCGCACGCTGTCCGTCGGGGGACGGGCGGACCGAGCTCACGAACTTCGAAACATTCTTGATCCCCGGCCGCAGGGCGGGCAGGTCCTCGCGCACCGTGATGGCGGCCGGCTGCGCGCGCTCCGTGGCGAGGTCGAGTTTCCAGATGCGGCCGGCCTGCTCGAAGACGATCGCGCCCTTTCCAAGTGAGGGGAATTTCACGTCGTAATCGGTGAACTCGGTCACCTGGCGGGTCTGCTTGGACGCGAGGTCGTAGCTGAAGACGTTGGCCCGCGGGGTGCGCTCCGAGACGAAGTAGATTTTCCCGTTGGGAGCCCACATCGGGAAGAGGTCCTGCGCCGGGTGGTTCGTGATGTTCTCGGTCACGCCGGTGGCGGGATCGAAGACCCAGATGTCATCCGCCATGCCGCCGCGGTACTGTTTCCAAGTCCGGAACTCCCGGAAGATGCGGTTGTAGGCGAAGCGCTTGTCGTCGGGGGAGAAGCTCATGAACCCGCCGCGCGGCACCGGCAGCTGGGTGGGCACGTCGCCGTCGAGCGCCACGGAATAAAGCTCGCCGATGAACGGGTTGAACGAGCGCCAGCGGGAGCGGAAGACGACCTCCGGCGCCGTGTTGCGCCACGTCAGCACGATGTTGTTGGGCCCCATGCGGTCCGCGAGGTCGTCGCGGTCGAGGGTGGCCGAGGTCGTCAGGCGCTTGGGGATGCCCCCGGTCGCCGGCATGACGTAAACCTCGGTGTTGCCGTCGTATTGGGCGGTGAAGGCGAGTTGGGCGCCGTCGGCCGAGAAGCGCGGGAAAATCGCGTACCCGGGTCCGTCGGTCAGCCGCCGGGCCGTCCCGCCGGTGAGCGGCGCGGTGTAAAGCTGGCCCGCGTAACTGAAGACCACGGAGGTACCGTCGGTCGCCGGGAATCGGAGCAGCCGGGTTTCCTCGGCGGTGGGCTGGGCCGCGAAGGCCGCGGTTAGCAGGAGGATCGCGAGGGTAGGGAGCAACCGGGAGAGCATCGGGCCAACAAACCGGGCCTCCCGGGGGCCGCAATCCGTTAGATGGGGGCCTCGTTGACCAGTTCGCCTCGGTCAACCCGCCGGCCGGCCCCCCTGAGATTTCCCTTGCTTACCGTTCCGCCAGCCACACCGTGCCCCTCGTTCGATAGAGACAGCGTTAAATGACAGTTTCTGGTGAGTCGTTGGCTGAGCGTTTGGCTTAAGTGATGATTTCGAAACCCAATGGTGGGAACGGACTGGCAGCGACGAGGGATCTACGAATCATCATAAATGAGTAACTCCAAACTGTACGTCGGTAACCTGTCGTTCAAGACCACCGAGGACGAGCTTCGCTCGACCTTTGGTCAATTCGGCTCGGTGACCGATGTCTACGTCGCCATGGACAAGATGACCGGCCGCCCCCGCGGCTTCGCGTTCGTCACCATGGGGACCGCGGAAGAGGCCAAGGTTGCGGCGGAGAAGATGAACGGCGTCGATCTCGGCGGCCGTCAGCTGACCGTCAACGAGGCCCGTCCGAAGGAAGATCGTCCGGCCGGCGGTTTCGGCGGCGGCGGTCGTGGCTTCGGCGGTGGCGGCGGCGGTGGCCGCGGCTTCGGCGGCGGCGGCGGTGGTGGCTACGGTGGTGGCGGCGGCCGCGATCGCGGCGAGCGCCGTTACTAAGCCGTTGCATTCCACAGCACGGTAATTTCCAGGGACGAGGCTCCACTCCGGGGCCTCGTCCTTTTCTTTTTCATCCGTAGAATCTCATGCCTTTTCGCGCCCTAAACCTCTCCGACCCCGTCCTTCGCGGCGTGCAGGCCGCCGGTTACACCGAGCCCACGCCGATCCAGCTGCGGGCCATCCCGGTTGTGCTTGGCGGCGGTGACCTCATCGGGTCCGCCCAGACCGGCACCGGCAAGACCGCGGCGTTCGCGCTGCCCATCCTTTCCCGGCTCGGCGCCCATGCCCGCGGCCGCCAGCCGCGCGTGCTCGTGCTGGAGCCCACCCGTGAGCTCGCGGCGCAGGTCGAGACGGCTTTCCGTGACTTCTCGCGCTTCACCGACATCCGCGCTCTGGCGGTGTTCGGCGGGGTTGGCTATGGCCACCAGCGCGCCGAACTTAGCCGCGGGGTCGACATCATCGTCGCCACCCCGGGTCGGCTGATGGACTATCTCAAGGACGGCACGCTTTCGCTCCGGGATATCTCCGTGCTCGTGCTCGACGAGGTCGACCGGATGCTGGACATGGGCTTCCTGCCGGTGGTCAAGGACATCATCGCCCGTTGTCCGAAGAACCGGCAGACGCTTTTTTTCTCCGCGACCGTGCCGCCTGAAATCCAGGCTGTCGCCTCCTTCGCCTTGCGGAACCCCACCCGCATCGAGGTGGGGGTGAACCGCTCGGTCAACCAGTCGGTCAACCACGCGGTCTACCCTGTGGCTTTCGAGCAGAAATTCGACTTGCTGGTCGCCCTGCTCGCGCAGGCGAATTTTGACTCCGTGCTTGTCTTCTCGCGCACGAAGCACGGGGCCGACCGCATCGCGCGGCGCCTCAAGGCCGCCAACCACAGTGTCGCCGTGCTGCACGCCAACCGCTCCCAGAACCAGCGCATCGAGGCGCTGGCGGGCTTCAAGAGCGGCAAGTACGAGATCATGGTGGCGACCGACATCGCCGCGCGCGGCATCGACGTCGCGGGCGTCACGCACGTGATCAATTACGACGTGCCCGAGAATCCCGAGGATTACGTGCATCGCATCGGCCGCACCGGCCGCGCGCAGGCGGTGGGCGACGCCTTCACCCTCGTGACTCCCGAAAACGCGCAGGACGTGCGCGACATCGAGCGCTTCATCGGCCAGAAGATTCCCGAGCTGCGTCTCGAGGGCTTCGACTACAAGCCGCTCGCCCCGCGACCGCCGCAGTCGGCGCCGGAGCGGGTCCGCGGCATGCCGGCCGGCACGCTTCGTCCGCGCAGCGGATTCCGCCGCTTCCGCAGCCGCCGCTGACGCGACGCCATGGCCACCGCCGCCGCCGTCGAAAGACATCTGGCCGCGTTGCGGGCGTGCGATCGTTGCCCGCGCATGCATAAACCCGTGGTGGTGGGCCGTCCCGCCGCCAGCCGCGTGCTGCTGGTGGGTCAGGCGCCGGGTGACAAGGAGCCGCGCCTGGGCCGGCCCTTCGCGTGGACCGCCGGACGCACCCTCTTCAAGTGGTTCCATGGTGCGCTCGGCTGGAGCGAGGACGAGGTGCGCGACCGGATCTACTTCGCCGCCGTCTGCCGTTGTTTCCCCGGCAAGCGTCCGGAAGGCGGCGACCGTGTGCCCTCGCCCGAGGAGATCGGAAAATGCGCGGCTTGGCTGGAACGCGAAGTGGAGCTGCTGCGGCCGGAACTCGTGCTGCCGGTGGGCAAACTCGCCATCTCGCGCTTCCTCGGCGAACGCCCGCTGGCCGGCACGATCGGCAAACTTTTCCCGATCACGTTCCACGGCCACGACGTCGACTGCATTCCGCTGCCGCACCCGTCCGGCGCGTCGCCGTGGCACCGGATGGAGCCGGGCATGTCGCTGCTCAAGCAGGCGCTCGCGCAGGTGGCGCGGCACCCGGCGATCCGCGCCGCGGCGCGCTAGGAAACGGGGTTGGCATCGCCAACCGGCGCGGCTCAATGGCGCGCGTTCACCCCATGCGCCCGCCTTGCGTCCGCCGTCTCGCGTCCGTTCTCGCCCTGATTTCCGCATCCCTCGCGTCCGCCGCCGACGCCCCGAAGGCCGCCGCGCCGGATCCGGCGACGCTGCCGGCGCCGCGCCGCGCGGTCGTGCCGAAGCTGCAGGGTGCGCTTACCCTGGACGGTGAGTTCAACGAGCCGGTCTGGGCCCGCGCCGCCATCCTCGGGCCGTTCGTGCCCGCCGGCGGCCAAGGCGCCGCGCGCGAGTCGACTGTCGTGCGGGTGTGGTACGACGATACCGCGCTGCACCTTGGTTGGACATGCCTCGACACCGACATCCAGGCGACGTTCACCGCGCGCGACAGCAAGTTCTGGGAGGAGGAAGTCGTCGAGTTCTTCGTCACCCGCGGCGAGCTGACCCGTTACTACGAGCTGCAATGGAACCCGCTCGGCGGCGAGTTCGACGCCATCATCACGAACACCCTCGACGAGCGCGGGGTGTCGCGGAAGTTCGAGGGCGATTGGAGCTACACGGCCAAGGGCATGCGCAGCGCGGTGAAGGTGCGCGGCACGGTCCAGCAGTCCGACGATCGCGACGAGTCGTGGCAGGTGGAGGTGAGCATCCCGTTCGCCGATCTCGGCGGGCCGGCGCCTAAGCCGGGTGAGGTCTGGCGCGCCAATTTCTACCGCTTCAACCGCGGCACGGGCCATCCCGTCGAGATGCTCAGCTGGAGCGCGCCGATCCTGAACGGCTTCCACCAGCCCGCCCGGTTCGGCTTCCTCGAGTTCGGCCGCTGATTCCTTCCGTTTTCGGCGGCAACCCGCCGCGCCCTCGAACGTCTTTCCGCACGCCCCGCAACCTTCCTCTTCCCCATGAAATCCCCCGACTTCTCCCGCCGTCGTTTCCTCCAAGGAGCCGCGTTGCTCTCCGCGCCGCTCATCCTGCCGGGTCGCGTGTGGTCCCAGGCGACCGCCCCCTCCAAGCGCCTCAACGTCGGCTGCATCGGCATG